>CAZWDT010000009.1:0-48099 GCA_964632755.1 uncultured Methanotrichaceae archaeon | reverse complement strand
GCCAGGCATCATCGGGCCTGGGGGCATGTGAGGGCATTTGGGGGGCGGTAGAGGGGGGGATAATTTATAGCCACCAGCTGAACGGAGGAGAGTTGATCAAACCATAACAACATGCTACCTCGAGGATGATTATCCATAGCATAGCAAGCAAACCCAAATAAACAAGATAATTCGATAATTGATCTAGTTTAAATATTGGAAAGATCCTGTGATATGATTTATAGATTAGGACACGAATTCCCTGCTGCCATAGATTTTTAATCCAGTCTAGCTTCCGACGCCCGCATCCAAATATCTCCTTTTTCAAGGATATATTGCACTTCAACGAGTAATTTCTAGGCCATTTAGCCTTTGGTCGTTCGCTCTTAGAATGCTTGCTTATTAGACCTAGACAGGTTAACACCAAACTTAAGAAGAATAGAACATTGTATCTGCTGAATGGATGATCCACCGTGATATGTGTACCCTCAAAATCATAATGCTTTCCGTTTATCCAAATCCCTGGAACTGAGAAGACTCCCGTTCTAGGGTATTTTATCAGAAAATATGCTTGTTCAGTAGTATGTTTTCGAATTAATGGAATAGTCTGAATATATTGAGTATGAGTACTTGTATTGTTCAAAATGATATATTTACAATTGTTATCAGGTAGATAACTATAATATGTTGTATTAGTATCTACACGTTCACTTCTAGCGCAAATATTTTTGCATTGATCATGTCCACCGCTGAGATAAGTGATATCATATTTGAGAAGTAAATGTTTATTATAAAATATTTGATCGGTATTTAGCTCTAAAGACACATCGAACTCCGGTATAGGTTGTTCTATCTCGATGTCCAAGGGATAATCAATATAGGGACGAATTGTGTTTTCATTGGATTTGAGGAGAGTATTTGCATAGAATACTCCGGAACGCTTTGGAATTATATAATATAAATAGAATAACCGTTCGTGCGGTTTTAAAGTGATGTGATCGCTTGAATTAGGTTTAATAATTTTTGTACTATCATAAAACGTAAAAGATTTGCCATTATCCTCATACGCTAATGGGTAGGATCGCCCATCATATATAGTTAATTCTGATGTAGAAGTATTTTTATTACAAAGAATACTGACCGTTTTATCTTCTACACTAGTAAAAGTTATACATTGAGATGAATTATTATAAGTATAAGTAATATTTTCAGGACTGATCTCAGCCCAATTCACACCATATGTATCTTTCAAAATAGTTAGAATTTGTTCATGAAGTTTAGATAAATTTCCACTAACATCTGACTTATTCCATCGAAAGAGGAAGTAGGATTCTGGTTCAACATAACACTTATAAGTTTGTTTAAAAATATTTGTTAAGTTTAGGTGGCATCGGTCAGTAGAATTATATAGATGTGCATATAAGTTTGATATTTCGGATAAATCACCTGATAAAGAATAATAAATATCTTCATTAGAAAGGCAGAGTTCGTCATCTAATATTTCAGAAAAATTAAGATTGTAAATAGTATACCAACAAGAGTTGCATCTATTGTTATTTTTAAGTTCAACAAGCACACATAGTGATTTGTCAAGCATGTATGATTCCTTGGACGGCGGCATCACAATCTTTTTTACAGTCACTATATCGCCTTGACTGGAAGGATAAGAGGCGCCAATTACCCCCTGATCTTCTCCCCCACCAGAATGCGAATTCGATGTTTCAGGATTAACTATAGCTTTTATAGTATTCTGTGGATCGAACTGATATATTATTCCGTCACATACATCGCATTGATCAAATGACGTTATTAAGAATAATAAAATTAATGTTAATATATTTTTTATGTTAAAATGGTGAATAATCATAATACCACCAATTGCAACTATAGCTATTGATATCTTCAATTGAAGTACTACCTAAAGAAGTTAAATCTTTATATTGATAACATTTATATTTTCCTATCATTGTTTCACATGGCATGCAGTTAGCAGCAAGTAGATATGATTGGTCCAATTCCAATCCATTACATATATCAAATTCTGCAAATGAACAACCATAACCAACCACTATAATATTATAATAGCTTTTGGTTAGAACAATAGCTGTTCCTCTTACTTTAATAGTATTATCGGCGATGAACGAATGATTTGATCGAATAATATCGATGCCTTCGTTTTCCTCGGATCTGGTAGAGCCAATTAAATTATCGAATGCATATATATAGCTGCTATCAATAATGGATGTTCCGTTCTCGGTGAAATTAATTATATGATTATCCCGAATTATGCAATCCCGACAGCCATTGACTATCAAGATTCCATCCTTGCCGCCTTCCACCGTGAGATACTCCAGACTCACATTAGAGCAGTTATCAAGCTCGATGACAAAGGAATCGCTCGCATTCCCGACCAATTGAGAATCCCACATCTCCGCGGATCTGAGGACGAGGTTATTGGCATCCCTTAGACAAAATGGCCCAGAATAATTCCCTTCCTCAAGACAAACTACGCGGTCGGAAGAGTTATTTAAGATCGCCTGTAGATCCTCCCCGGGAGAAACGAAACGATCACAGGGCTTCAATTCCAGCCTGTTTATCCACATCCTTGTAAGGTTTGACCACATTCGGGAGGTGTTATTGCCGATATCCTTAAGTGATCCATTTATCGAGATAATATTGCCTTCTACTTCCTTCAGGTTAGACCAAATACCTGAAACATTTTCGCTTATACTTCCTACTGCCTCGCCTATCTGGTCAATATTGACCTCCGTCCTATTTAAGTCGGACCTGATGCCCGAGACCTCTCCACTGATATTCCCTACTACCCCGCCTATCTGGCTGATATTGGCTTCCATCCTATTTAGGTCGGACCTGGTGCCGGAGACATTCTCTTCCAACCGGCCAATCCTCTCCTTATTCTCCCTTAAGCTCTGGTTTATTTGGGAAAGATCCGCCTCAAAACGATCTTCTCGAACCGCCTCTTCGGGGCTGATGCTGACGTCATCGATCCATCCCGCGCCCTGATACATGGGATAGCTCGTGATCTTTTTAAACTTCCATGTTACAGTATGCTGGCCATCAGGGATGGAGTAGCTCACATGATCCCATGTAAGCGAGTCGCAGACGCGCTGAACAGCGCCGTCCACCGCGAAGGTAAGCTGGGTCCCCTTGCCGATCGGGCCTGCCACGTCGCTCTTCTCCCACCAGAACATGATCTCTGCTGGCCCCTGAACCTCTCTCGATATGATGCTCGAGCCCACGGTCTGAATCGCGCCGGAGCGAAGCGATTGGCCCCCATCCAATCCATGAGTGCTGTCCAGGCTCCAGTTCACAAGACCGCTCATCTGCCACCCCGATCCCAGTTCATCCTCGAAGTCGTAGATGGTGGCAGTCGACAGCTGCACCAGGAAAGCTATCGATACAATTGCAATAATCGCAGTCATCCTGCGGCCAAAGATCCCGGACATCTTGCTCACGACCCCAGCAGCGATAGCCCCCTCCCGAAGGCCGCCGCACCATTCCTGCAACGCCCATCGTTAATCGTTATATTTAATCCTTCCCTAGCCCCAACCCCACAATCCCGCAATCGCCTCGCCCCCATGCGGCCAGCGCGTCCGCCCGCCGATCACCCCGCCCCCGTTCAGTCTAAATATATGCGGATCCAATCATCCCTCATGCGCGCCAGTATCCTCCTCCCCCTCCTCTTCCTGATCGCCGTTGCAGCCGCCGCCCCAGATGAGCTCTGGAACCGCACCTACGGGGGGCCGTACAGCGACGGCGCATGGTCGGTCGCTCCCGCCGAGGGCGGCTACATCGTCGCAGGCCACACCTGCTCGGGCGAGAAGAGCGACCTCTTGCTCCTCAAGGTGGACCCCCTGGGTGAATCCGTATGGCAGAGGACCCTCGGCGGATCGGGCGAGGACCTCGGGCTATGCGTGCGTGCGGCAACTGACGGAGGCTTCATCGTTGCCGGAAGCTCCGACTCCTTCGGCATAGGCGGCGAGAGGCTCTGGCTCATCAAGCTCGACTCCCTCGGCGGTGTTGAGTGGGAGAGGCTATGCGGGGGCTTTGTCACCTCCGACGGCTTTGGCGGCTGGGCGGTCGACGAGGCAGCATCCGGAGGCTACATCGTAGCAGGCTACAGCCCAGGCCTTCTCGGAAGGGACCTCTATCTTCTCAAGGTTGGGCCCCATGGAGAGCCGGAGTGGGAGAGGAACCTTGGCGGGCCAGGAGACGATATGGCCTTCTCGGTCATCGCAACGTCCGACGGATGCTTCCTTGCGGGAGGTTACACGACAGCCGAAGGCCAAGATGAGGCGTACCTCGTGAAGGTGGACTCCGCTGGGGAGACCGTATGGGAAAGGGCCTTTGAGGACATGGGCGAGTCAGCCGTCCTCGCCATGATCGAGATTGATAGCGGATACATCATCTCCGGCAGAAGGGAGGAGAGCCCCGGCGACCAGGATCTGCTTCTGATGGAGGTCGGCCCCTCCGGCGAGGTTATCTGGGAGCAGTCCCTCGGCGGCTCGGGCGACCAGGCCGGCCTTTCCCTGCGGCGCGATGACGATGGGGGCTATATCGTCGCCGGAAGGTCGATTGTGGACGGCCGCGAGGATATGCTCCTCCTGAAGACAGACGAAGAGGGAAACCTCGCCTGGCAAGGGCTCTACGGCGGGCCCGGAAGCGAGGTTGCAACTGCAATCGAGCTTGCTGAGAATGGCTACATCGTTGCGGGGATGACCGATTCGTTTGGATCCGGCATGGAGGATCTCTGGCTCGATAATGTGGAGAGGGTTTCGGCGCAGGGCGACGAGCCAATGGAGGATGGAAGGACAGATGGAAGCGAGGAAGCAATCGAAGCGGGGGCAGAGAGCCAGCCGCCCGTTGACGCGGCAAGCCCTTCCAGCCTGATGAGCCCGGTCTCTGAAGAGGCCATGGAGAAGATGAGGTCTCAGTCGAAGAGCCCCACCTCCTCAAACGGCCAGGACCTTAGAACCTTCTTCAGGATCTGACCGGCGCTGGCGACAGGTATAGGCTTGAAGATTGAGTGAGGGATAGGCTAGAGGATGAGGTCTCAAAGAGGGATGGGCGATGGAGATGGCAGCGGCGATGATGGATAGAGGAGGCTTTCCATGCCCCCGATAGTAAGGATATCCGACCTGGGGCTCTACCTGCGCTGCCCTCGCCTCGTCTACTTCGATGCCCTCGGCAGATTGCCTTGGAAGGCAAGCCCTCGAAATCACCTCCTGCGCGAGCTTATGCTCTCTTCTAGCGAGGACGTATCGCGCGAGGCTCTCGCCAGCCGATTGAAGAGCCTAAAGGAGGAACTCCCCCTGATAGAGGAGGTGGATGAGGACGAGCTCGAATGCGCAGCCCTCGATCTGGAGGAGAGGCTTGCTGAGATCTCCTCCTACATGGAGTCATTCCGCCCCGCCCTCCAGCCCTCCGAGGTCGACCTGGACCTTCGCTCCGACAGGCTCGGCCTCTCGGGAAGGCTCGACCGGCTGGTCCAAAGAGACGACGGCATTCCTTCGATCATACGCTCTGGATCAGCGCCGAGCGATGGGATCTGGAAGAGGGACCGATTGCAGCTAGCTGGCTACGCCCTCCTTCTTGAAGCGCGCGAGGCGGAGCGGACGGGCGAGAACGTGAGGCGGATCGGGCGGGGCCTCGTCGAGTACCCCCTTGCAGGAGAGCTTAGGGAGGTCTCGATCCGCCCAATCGATCGGGCCCGAATGCTGCGCTTGCGAGACCGTATCCGCGATATCAAGGACGGCCGCCTGCCCGACCGGCCAAAAGACGCCCCTTGCGAGAGCTGCCAGCTGGAGGAGCCTTGCAGAGCCCGCTGGTCGCTCGCATCCAAGTTCTTCTAGCTGGGAAACGTTATATCGAGAGATCAGCCTATTCGATGGCATGTTCAAAAAGAGGCATCTGCTCTCCATGCGAGAGTTCTCCAGAGAGGAGATGGACTCCGTCCTGGAGACCGCTGCATCCCTTGAGCCCTTCGCCCGGGGCAGGAAGAGCGATATGCTCTCGGGAAAGATCCTCGCCCTCCTCTTCTTCGAGCCCTCGACGCGGACGAGGATGTCCTTCGAGACCGCCATGAAGCGTCTGGGCGGGTCGACCATCAACCTGGGATCGGCGGAGGCGAGCTCCATCGCCAAGGGAGAGTCGCTGGCCGATACCGTGAGGGTCATTGGAGGATACGCCGATGCTATAGTGATCAGACATCCCAAGGAGGGATCGGCCCGCCTCGCAGCCGAGTTCTCGCCTGTCCCCGTCCTCAACGCCGGGGACGGGGCAGGCCACCACCCTACCCAAACACTCCTCGACCTCTACACCATAAAGAAGGAGAGCCACCTCGAGGGAATCTCGATCGCGCTTGTGGGAGACCTGAAGTACGGCCGAACCGTTCACTCCCTGGCCTACGCCCTATCCCTATACGGTGCGGAGATAAACCTAGTCTCCCCACCCACGCTCAGGATGCCAGATCAGATCAAGTCCGACCTATCCAGCCAGGGCACAATCGTCAGGGAGGCCTCCGACCTGAAGGAGGTGATGGGCTCCGTCGACGTCCTATACGTGACTAGGATTCAAAAGGAGCGCTTCCCAGACCCTGTGGAGTACAACAAGGTTGCAAAAAGCTACCGAATAACCCCCGAGTCCCTGCAACAGGTGAATCCAGGCCTTATAGTCATGCACCCCCTTCCCCGCGTGGACGAGATCTCCCCGGAGGTCGACATGACCCCGCACGCCGTCTACTTCAAGCAGTCCTTCTACGGCGTTCCCGTGCGAATGGCCCTCTTGAAGATGATGTTGGAGGATGGGGGGAGCCGGGAGCGATAGAGAGAATGAGGATTGGATCGATGGAGCTGGTGAGGGTAGATCGAGAGAAGAGATAAGTTGCGGCCATGAAGAGATCTGCTTCGAGGAGACGAGAGAGGAAGAGAGGGGGGAAGGTAGGATGGAGAGAGAGCTTAAGGTCAAACCCATAAGGAACGGCACCGTTATAGACCACATCGCTGGAGGGCAGGCGCTAAACGTCCTCAAGATCCTAGGGATATCTGGGACGACAGACGCGAGCGTGAGCGTTGTGATGAACGTGAAAAGCTTGCGCCTGGGGAAGAAGGACATAGTGAAGGTGGAAGAGAGGGAGCTAGGGGAAGACGAGGTGAACAAGATCGCCCTTATAGCCCCATCTGCCACGATCAACATAGTGCGGGAATACGCCGTGGTGGAGAAGTACGAGGTAGACCTGCCTTGGGAGATAATGGGGGTTGTAAGATGCCAGAATCCAAACTGCATATCCAACACACAAGAGCCGATCAAGTCCCGCATGATTGTGAAGAAGAAGAATCCCGTCCTTCTCAGATGCGTCTACTGCGAGCAGCCCCTCACAGAGAGGATAGCCGACTATTTGATATGAGGTAGATATAAGTAATGGGAGGTGGCTGGTTCTCCGTTCAAATTGATCATTGCATTGAGGATGCTCAATCAAATTCCCGAACATGGAGGATTTCAAGATGACCTTGCAGGACGGAGATCTCATAAGGATAGATTTCGTGGAAAGGGCCGATGGCACAGTCGTAGATACCACCCAGGAAGAGGTGGCCAGGGAAAACAGCATCTTCGACGAGGAGTACGAGTACCAACCCCGCATCACGCTCATAGGTGCAGGCCAGGTCGTGGCCGGCCTGGAAGAAGATCTGCTGGGAAAGGACGTGGGATACAGCGGGACGGCCTCCATACCCCCGGAGAAGGCCTACGGCGAGCATGATCCAGAGAAGGTGGAATCGGTCTCGCTGAGCAAGTTCAAGGAGGAGAGGCCTCATGTGGGAATGAGGGTATCTCTGGACGGCAAGAACGGCACCGTGACGAGGATCATAGGCCGCAAGGCCAACGTGGATTTGAACCATCCCTTGGCCGGAAGGACGATCGAGTTCGAGTACAGTATCGTAGGCCAGATTGAGGACCGCCTGGAGAAGCTCAAGGCGATCGTCAAGACCTTCGCCCGGGCCGACCTGGAGTGTCAGATAGAGGACGATGTGGCGGAGATCGTCGTTCCCTGGGAGCTCGGATACTATCGAGACTGGTTCACCATCCGGCGTGGCATCGCCGATATGATACTCAATTACCTGGACTTAAACGAGGTCAGATACATCGAGAAACATACAGGCGAGAGGGTGAAAGCGGAGATGATCTCCCCGCCAGAAAGGGATGAAAGCCCTGCAGAGGAGACAGGACCGGGGGAGACGAATCCCGAGGCATGAGAGCGGGCTTGCCGCCCGCTTATCTCGCGCCTAGCTTCGCCCTATAACGCCTGCTTCTCCCGATAGGAATCCATCAGCCGCTCTCGAAGCTCCTCGAAGGTCAGCTCCTCCTGATCGCCGCTCTCCATCTCCCTGAGTATGGGCCTTGCCTCGTCTAGCTCCTTTCTGCCGATGATGACAACATGCCTTGCCCCAAGGGAGGCTGCGGCCTTGAGCTGGGGCCCAAGCCCTCTTCCCATCACGTCTACAACGATCGGGATGCTCCTCCTGAGCTCTCTTGCCATCCTCAGCGCCTCTGCCTTGACATCGGGCGTGAAGGCGAGAACAACGGGCGGCAATGGCTCTGCCAATCCCTCTACGATCTCCATGATGCGATCGAATCCAAGGCCGAAGCCTGTGGAGAAGGCCTCCTTGCCCAAAAAGAGGCTTGCGAGCTGATACGTCCCCCTCGAAGGGAGATGGATGGAAAGGAGCTGTCGTGGCTCTCGCCGGCGGAGAAAGCGATCGATTTGACCATCTTGTAGGCCATATGGACCGACAAATATAGAAAAATAGGTATCCACTTCAAAAAGCAGGGTAAAATGCACATTCGGATCATCTAAATCAAGTGCGGAAGGAGGCATTCGATTTTGAAATGGTGTCAGTTACCCTCTAATTTGAAGCGGATACAAAAATAGATCAGTATGCTTAAATCGAACTAAACCAGAAGGCCTGCAGATGGAACTGGATCTACTCAAAGATATTGTGCTCATATTCGTGCTGTCGGTAGCAGTACTCTTCCTATTCCACAGGATCAGGGCACCGGCAATTGTGGGCTTTCTACTTACAGGCATCCTGGCCGGACCGCAAGGTTTCCGCCTGATAGGCGCCTCGGAACAGGTGGCTGTCTTGGCCGAGATCGGGGTAGTCCTTCTCCTCTTCACAATTGGAATCGAGGTCTCCCTCAAGGATCTCCTGAAGATCAAGAAATATGTTCTTGTGGGTGGATCGCTGCAGGTAATTCTGACCATTTTAGCGGTCTTTGCCATTTGTTTCAGTATAGAGGTTCCTCCCGGTGAGGCACTAATGCTCGGATTTCTTGTCTCTTTGAGCAGCACTGCCATCGTCCTTCGGATTATTCAGAAAAAAGAGCAATTCGATAGCATCTATGGGCGGACGACACTGGGCATACTGATCTTTCAAGATATTGCCATCGTGCCCATGATGCTCATTGTGCCTCTCCTGCCCGGAGCGATGCAGACCACTGCTGACTCGCCCTGGCTGATCTTAGCTAAGGGCCTGGGGCTGATTGCTCTGGTAATCCTGAGCGCCAAGTGGATTGTGCCTGAGATCCTCTATCACATCGCCAAGACGGGGGACAGAGAACTGTTCCTTCTCAGCATCGTTGCCATCTGTCTTAGCATAGCCTGGTTAAGCTCGCTGGCCGGGCTATCTTTGGGCCTGGGCGCTTTTTTAGCGGGGCTTATCATCTCCGAGTCGCCCTATAGCCACCAGGCCTTTGGCAATGTGATGCCCCTTCGTGACGCCTTTACCAGCTTCTTCTTCATCTCCATAGGCATGCTCCTCGACCTGAATTATCTGCTGCAAAATCCGGGTTATATAATCTTGGCCGCGGTGGCGGTTATGGCCCTGAAGTCGTTAATTGCCGGATTTGCCGTATCCACTTTGGGATTGCCTCTCCGCATCAGTGTGCTGGTGGGTTTGGCCTTGAGCCAGATCGGCGAGTTCTCTTTCATCTTATCCAAAGTGGGATTGGACAATGGAATTATTTCAGCTCACGTCTATCGGCAATTCTTGGACGTTGCAGTGTTGACCATGGGAGCTACAACAATCCTAATGGCAGTAGCTCCTAGAGTGGCAGACAGCGTTTTAAGGTTGCCTCTGCCTGAGAGATTTAAGAATGGATCTTACTCCGCGCCTAAAACAGTCAACAAAACTAAAATAGATCACCTAATAATTGTAGGTTACGGAGTAAACGGCAGAAATCTGGCCAGGTCAGCCAAAGCAAAGGGCATACCTTATGTGATTTTAGAAATGGATCCTGAGATCGTAAGATCAGAGGTAAGAAATGAAGAGCCCATCCGCTATGGTGATGCCGCTCAAGAGAATGTTCTTTCACATGTCAATATCAAGGGCGCAAGAGTAATAGTTATAGCCATCTCCGATCCGGCTGCAACTCGCAGGATCACTGAAATTGCCAGTAGGTTGAATCCCGATCTGTTCATCATTGCCAGAACTCGCTACCTTGAAGAGATGAAGCCCCTGCATGATTTGGGGGCAAACGAGGTCATTCCTGAAGAATACGAAACCTCCATCGAGATCTTCAGCAGAGTCATGGAGCGATTTCAGGTCCCAAGAGAAGAGATCGAGAATTTCACAGCACATGTGCGTTCTGATGGTTATGAGATGTTCCGCAGTCTTTCCCAGGAGCCTTATTGCAATGCGAACATCAGCTTGATAACCGAGAAGGTAGGCACATTCAGGGTCCTCAAGGGGTCGTACATGCTCAGAAGAACGGTAGCAGAAATAGGGCAGGCAGTAGATGGTGTTAAGCTGCTGGCACTACATAGAGATATGCAGACTATAGCCAATCCAAATTATAACCTCAGGATGGAGGTAGATGATGTGGTGATTCTAATCGGGGCTGAGGAGAATATTGCTCTCATTGGAAGAATGTTCAGCGACTATGATAATAGTGTATAGAGATTGATGGCAATCTGTCGCCAAAATTCCATTTTTCACCATTTTTCTTGATGTATTCAGTTGATATAATAATATTATAATTATTCTTTATCCTCTTTTTGTCTCATTTTGATATGACCTTGGAAGACGGAAATCCCATCAGGATCCTGAGTTCCCAATTGATTAGGCACAAGTCGGGACAAATGGCGCGATTGATGCTGATTATCGCAAATAACCTTTGTGCCTAATTGGACACAACAGATCGATATGCTCCGGCCCGTTGTGCCTAAATGAGTGGGAGGTCAGGCAGGATGGATTATGTGGAAAGGGCAGACGGCATAGTCGTAGATGCCACCCAGGAAGAGGTGGCCAGGGCGAATGGCATCTTCGACGAGGAGTCTGAGTGCCAATCCCCGCATCATCCTCATTGGTGCAGGCCAAGTGGTCCCCAGCCTGGAGGAGGATCTGCTGGGAAAGGACGTGGGATACAACGGGACGGTCTCCATACCCCTAAAGAAGGCCTACGACGAGCATGATCCGGAGAAGGTGGAGATAGTCTCGCTGAACAGGTTAAAGGAGGAAAGACCATATGTGGGATTGAGGGTATCGCTGAACGGCGAGAACGGGATGGTGACCAGGATCATAGATCTAGAAATATACGGGGGGCGATGGGGAAAGCGAAGATGACCTCCCCGCCTGAAAGGGATGAAGGCCCTGAAGAGGAGGGCGAACCGGAGGAGGGAGGGGGGAGGGGCTCCCTCCCGCCCGCCATTCCGCGCCTACTTCGTCCGATAGGCATCGACCAGCCGCTCTCGAAGCTCCTCGAAGGTCAGCTCCTCCTGATCGCCGCTCTCCATCTCCCTGAGTATGGGCCTTGCCTCGTCTAGCTCCTTTCTGCCGATGATGACAACATGCCTTGCCCCAAGGGAGGCTGCGGCCTTGAGCTGGGGCCCAAGCCCTCTTCCCATCACGTCTACAACGATCGGGATGCTCCTCCTGAGCTCTCTTGCCATCCTCAGCGCCTCTGCCTTGACATCGGGCGTGAAGGCGAGAACAACGGGCGGCAATGGCTCTGCCAATCCCTCTACGATCTCCATGATGCGATCGAATCCAAGGCCGAAGCCTGTGGAGAAGGCCTCCTTGCCCCCAAAGAGGCTTGCAAGCTGGTACGTCCCCCCTCCGCATATCTGGCTTTGAGCGCCAAGGCCTGAGGCATACGCCTCGAATACGGTGCCGGTGTAGTACTCAAGGCCCCGCACGATCTCGAAGTCGATCGTGGCCTCGACCCCGTGACAATCCAATAGATCGACCATCTCCTGGAACTGATCCAACCCGAGTTCTGCCTCGACCTCCCGCCCTGCCCTCGCCGAGCGCTTGCCCTCTCCTGAGGATTCCGACTGGAATGCCTTCCCCAGATCGGCGGGCCCGTCGGAATCCTTGAGATCCTTGATTGGAAGATCCCGCGCAATCTCGACTGCCTTGTCGAGGGCTGACCTCCCCTTAAGATCGATGAGATCGCAGAGCCCCAGGTGATCTGCGCCGATTCTCTCGAGCTCCTCTGCCAGCCTCTCGCGTTCCTTCTTGTCGATCATCCTCATTATGCCCGGTCGATAGGTAGGCGGAATGAGGCCCAAGATGGTCCGAATAAGCCCCAGATGGCCCACATGGAAATCGCCATCGATCCCGACGCTGGAGATGAGATCATCTGCAAGGGCGATTGCCTCTGCCTCCGAGTCCGGGCTCTTTCCGCCGATCAGCTCTGCACCGAACTGCCAGAACTCCCTGAAGCGACCCTTCTGCGGTCGTTCGTATCGGAAACAGTTTCCGAAATAGTAGAGGCGAAGCGGCTTGGCCGAGTTCTGGAGCTCGCTTACGTACATGCGCATCACTGGCGCAGTCAGCTCCGGCCGCAGGGCAATATCTCGCCCCCCCTTATCCTTGAACTGGTAGATCTCCTCTAGGATGCCCTCCCCGGACTTTATTGTGAAGAGCTCCAGGTGCTCGAAGGTAGGGGTTGCTACCTCCTGGTATCCCCACCTCTCGATGGCCTCTTCCATGGACCTCGCAACGCTCCTGCGCCGCCAGGCATCATGGGGGAGGAAATCCCTGGTACCCCTTGGTCTTTGAATTGTCATATGCCCCGAGGTTGGGGAAAAGGCAGCATAAGGATTGCGGACGCTTCCCTCTCGATGGATTCGAGATGGTACGCTCTCAATGCGCCAAAGGCCCAAGTTCCGCCCAGTATTTAGCCCCCCTCCTGATGGATTCCAGATGGTACTTTCAGCAGAAGGCCATGATCTTGCTCGATCGATCGAGAGATGGCTCCAACCGTAAATAATATCTTGTACTACAATAGAGAATGAGTGATGAAATCGATCTTATTGATATTGATGGGGATCTCGACGCTGGCCGCGATATCGACGGGCGAACCAATAGGGGGCGATCAAACGGAGTCCTCGGCTTGGCTGGACGTAGCCGAGCAGTTCTTCGAGGACGGACTCTACGACCAATCGCTGCAGATCCTGGAGGGGGGGATGACTGAGGAGGGGGAACTCCCGGGGGCCTGGCTCCTCAAGGGGCGGATTCTGATGATATTGGGCCAGATGAATGAATCCCTTGAAGCCTTCAATCAGACCCTCGATCTGGACAACACCCTGGCCGAGGCATGGAACAGCAAAGGCGTGCTACTGGCCCAGGGAAGGCAGCTTGAAGCCTCCCTCGCGTGCTTCGAGAACGCGACTTGCCTAGATCCAAACTTTAAGGATGCATGGAACAATCAGGGGCTTGCCCTATATTATCTCGATAGGCCGGATGACGCGATCACCTGCCTTGATAGAGCGCTCGCGCTCGATCAAGATGATGCGGACACATGGACGAATATGGGCCTTGCCAACTTCAGCCTTGGGAGACGCGAGGAGGCGATCGAGAGCTTTGAGAGAGCCCTCCTGCTCGATCCTGGCCATGAGAAGGCCAAGGAATACAGGCAGAAAGCGCTGCAGTTGATGGCCTAGGCCATCGTACATCCTGGAAAAGAAGGATCGTTTGGGCAGGATCGCCCCCAAGCGATGGGGGAGACAGGATAGCAGGAATGGCCATAGGATAGCAGGATATTTCGATGCGTTGACATCTCACCGCAGCCTCTTTGAGATCGCGCCAGCTGCCCCGGAGCATCCGCTCATCTGTACCGGCTGGATGACGATGTTGGATGTAGCCGCGGCGCTTCCTCCAGGGGCTGCGTTAATGGCGATGACGGTGATTCCAGTAACCTCGATATCCATTATATTGGCCCTGCCGCTTGCTGGAATGATCCCAAACTGGCTCAATTTGCGCTCGCTTTTGCCGCCCACCGAGACCAATCCCGAAAGCGCCGCAGATCCTCCTCCCATGCCCAAGGAGACGCTCTCCTGACGAGGCATCTGCAAGGATCGGCCTTCGAGGAATTCGGCTTTCTCCAGGCTGAAGCCTGCAGCCATGTTGTGGCTCATAAAAGAGCTGTGAAAGGCCCTGACGTCTTCCAAGCTGAGGTCTTTGGCCATGACATCTCCAGAGATCGCATGGACCGTCAGAAAAAGGAACGCGATCCCCACAAGGACTGCTCTCCTTGGAGGATCACATGTCTTGTTCATATGCTATTCCACTTGACGCAGAGAGACTTAAACCTGCTCCCTACTGCTGGTTGGTCACTATCTTGACGTTGTTCCTGGCAACAGAGGTTCCATAGGCAGTGGCCGTCCGGTCGCCAACATGGATGCTCTCAATGTTGTGCTTGATGACGCCAACGGAGGTCCCAGAGTCCTGGTTCTTCTTTATCTCGAGATTGTTCTCGGCGATCGCTGGTCCCGGGGCGAACATGCTGGGGAAGAATCCTCCATAGGCCCAAGCGGCATCATCTCCCACATCAACCAGGTCGACATTCGTGTTCACGACGCTGGAGATGGGGAAGGTGAAGGCTCCGTCGCCCGTCTCGAATATGCCGTCTCCGAGCATATCCACACCGCTGCTGCCGGCAAAGGCACCGCCCATATTCTGAGCCATGGCTGGAACTGCCAGCATGGCCAGAGCGATCAAGATTGCTATCTTATTCATGGTCTCACCACCCTTACATCCTTAAGTTACATGATTAGTCTTCCTTGGTCGTATTTATATTTTTTGGTATCACTTAAAGATAAGTACTAAATATTCTGAATAGATTATACTACGATAGAAATTAGGCTATACAAAAAATGATAGCTAGCAATTTAAATTTGTAATTAGATATGCTATTGCGCCAATTAATTAAAATATACAATAAAAATATAAAAAGTACATACTTCGCCGGATTAGTTTCTCTGTGGGCAACGTCATCCCTTCGATAATTGGAATGCGGGATTCATATCATGCGAAACGTTCATGATCTCGCAAGGCTCATTCACTGAGGACGAAAAACGATATCTGTCGAGGCTTTTTTATGCAAACAGGAGCTTTCTCACCTTCATATTTGCAAGGTCTACGTGGGGAACGACCGCCGGCGTTGGCTGAATGTTCATCTTCTTCTGAAAGCCGGTCTGAGACTGCCATGTGCCGCTGTTGATCAGGGTTACGCCCTTGTAGCGGGCAATGCCCACTATGTGAACATGGCCACAATGCAAAATGGCAGGAGGCCTCTGGATCACGTAGTGGTCCTCGGCCTCTGGGGCTATGGAGACGCGGCTGCCGTAGATGGGGCAGAGATGGCGCCTTCGAAGCATCTCCACCATGACCTTCTCCGGCTCCCTGTAGGAGAGGCCTGGGATTCGCATGACGAGGTCGTCGATCGAGCGGCCGTGATAGGCGAGCAGCGTGACCCCTCCGAGGCTGATCCATGAGGGGTTGCTGACGAATCTGAACTCGGGAGGAAAGAGCCTTTGGATCTCCTTCGGCAGCGCTGGTTGGGGCTCGGCCTGGCGCACGATGTCGTGGTTTCCCGGCGAGATCACAACCTGGATGCGGGAAGGGATGTCGCGAAGGAGATCTGCAGCTGCCTGATACTGCTCATAGATATCCATTATCGCGAGGTCTTGATCCTGGCCGGGGTAGACGCCTATGCCGTCAACTAGGTCTCCTGCAATGACCAGATATCTGACGCCCGCCGCAAGGCCCTGTGGGTCGTCGACATCCCCCCCGAGCCAGCTCATGAACCTCTGCCATGCGTCTTCCATGAAGAAGCGGCTTCCCACGTGGAGGTCGGACAGGAGGAGGGCCGCCCCGCTTCCCGGCAGGAGGGGATGAGACTGCGGCTGGAGGTCCGGCCATACCAGGGATCGAGCGAATATCCGGCTTCCCCCATCCGAGACTCCAGTCACCCCCACAACCTCGTCGTTGACCAGGCGGCGAGCCTGCTCGAAGATCTCCGAGTCCTTGGATATGATGACCGAGACCATCCCCGTCGGATCTTCCAGCTCGACCACCTTATGCCCCTTGGGAGTTGTTCGAACCTCCATGATCATCCCGATCAAGGAGACCTCGCGACTTGCGGTATTGGCCCCCAAGCTCTCGATGGGCCGGGAGTTCATCCTTCTGGAGAGCATGTCTCGAAGCTTTCCGTAGCGGTCCCGAAAGTACCGCACGAAGTCCTGATACTCACCAACGCACGTTGAGCGGCCTGTGATGTCCGAGAGAACCTCCAGATGGCCGGAGGATATCGAGGGAGGGGTACAGGCCGCCTTGGCCTCTATCGATGATCGGGAGGATAGGGGACCTCGAGGCTTCGGGGTGAGACCTACCTTGCGGGAAGGGGAAAGATCTACCTGAATATGCTGCGGGGATACGACCACCGTTGCGCGGTCCAGGTTGAACATCACCCTCTCGATCAACTCATCCCTCGCTCCTGGATACGACTCGATCAGCTCGAGCGCATGAGGATCGATCAAGAATCCCTTCTCAGCAAATCGCTGGACGATCTCCAACATCGAAAACGGTATAAGACCCTAACATGAGATAAAGGCGCCGATGAAGATCGCAGAGGTGGAGGAGAGGTTCAACGAGCTCCCTGGATTCATCCGGGACATAATCTTCGTGGTGGTCGTGGTAGGCGGCGTATCCCTGATATCCCAGCTGGCGCTGGGCCTCTGGACGCCCATGGTTGCCGTTGAGTCCGGAAGCATGGTGCCCAACATGAACATAGGGGATATCATCATCGTTCAAGGTGCCTCCAGGACTGATATCATCACCTGGGAAGAGGCCGAACTGCTGGGCACAGAAGAGTTCAACCTTCCTGGAGACGTTATACTGTATCGACCTTATGGCAAGGAGAAGCTGACCATTCTAGACCAGCTTTCCCATATATTCCTGCGCCGGCCCTATCCCGCGGACAAGGCCACACCGATCATCCATAGGGCTCTAAAAAGGGTGGAGAAAGGGGAAACGATGTGGGAAGGCGGCCCATCCGCTCCCTTCGCTGGCTATATTACTAAGGGCGATCATAACAACATCATCGACCAAAAGGCCGGCATGATCGTCGGAAGGGCGGATGAGACCCGGCCGCTCTCCGAGCAAGGCTCCCTCATGATCGTGATGGAGAACCAGACCTACATAGGGGAGGGCATCAGCTACCTGACCCCAGTTCGCGATGAGTGGGTGATAGGCGTTGCTCGCGTTCGAATCCCTTACGTTGGATATGTCAGGTTGCTTCCAAACCTTGCGATCGACTGGATGAAAGGGCTGATCTGGGGAAGCTAAGGAGATCTGGGAAAGCTAGGGAGAACGCGCCTCAGATCTTCCTTGCCAGGACCGCCAGATGGTCCTTATGATAAGGCGAGAGGGCAACCGTCCCTTCCACCTCGAACCCTCTGAGCCTCTTCAATTGATCGCGATAGACATCCCTCGGGTCGAGCGTCGCGTTCACGCTCCTGCTCTTTATCATCAGTATGAGACGGCCCCCAGGCAATAAGTAACGCTCCGCGTTCCTCGATGCGATCTCGGATTGATCCCTGGAAGCTACGTCCTGGTAGATGAGGTCGACTTGCTCCACCATGCAGGAATATTCCAGAGGGTGCCGGGCGTCCCCCAGGATTGGAATGATGTTCCTGCGAGCAACGCATAGATGGATGAGGTCGCGCATGGCTCGGGGAGACATCTCCACTGCGTATATCAGGCCTAAAGCGAGGATCTCGCTTAGATGGCTGACCGTAGTTCCCGTTGCCGCGCCCAGGTATAGCGCCTTCATCGCGGAATCCAGGGCGAGCTTGGCCCACAAATCCTGTCCGCGCGCCTTCAAGATCAACGAGGCTAGCTTGGACCGACTGGGATCCCATAGGCGAAAACCCTCGACGATTCTCTCCCCGTAGACCGGTGTCGCGATCGCCGAACGAGTCGCGATCCTCTCGCGGCCGTCTATTGAGAGGATGAAGACCCCTGGGAGGATCTCCTCGGCTGAGAGGGTGCCGTTCTCCATGCCGAGAGTGCCTCTAGAGCTCGCTTCCCATGGATGTAGTCGTCAGCTTGACGTGCTTGACCCCCTTTAGAGCCATCATCTTCTCCGCGGCCTTCTTCACTTCCTGCCCATCGCCGCGAAGTATGACCACCTCGAGACAGTTCTCATGGTCAAGATGAACGTGAAGGCTGGACTCCACTATCCGGCCGAAGTCGTGCTGAATATCCGTGAGGGAGTCAACAAGGCCTCGTTGGTTGTGAGAGTATACCAGCGTTATGACTCCCACGCGCTCCCCCTGAACGTCGCTCATCCACTCATAGTGCACGATGTAGTTCCTTATGGCATCCCTGATGCCCTCAGAACGAGAGGAGTACCCCCGCTGAGAGATGATATCATCGAAGCGCGTGAGCAGTTTCTCTGGGAGGGAGACTCCAATCCGCATAAGTTCCTGTTCCATAAATCCACCTGCGCTATTATTGGAATCACATATAGTAATAAGGCTATGGGACTAAAGTCTGAATGCTATCGAAGGCAGTCGCGAAGAGGGCTAATTCGATGAGATACGCAAAGGTATTCGCGAGACAATACCCTCTTATAGGATCCATGCTGGACCCTCGAACCATGCCTGATGTGGCTTTGATCGGTGAGAAGAGCTTTCTCTACGAGAAGCTATTTGGAGAGGCAGAGGCTGACTGTCTCTACATCAAGCCCGAGCTCCTTGGAAGCCCCTATCTTCCCAGGTTTAAACTCCTGATGATCCCAACCGGCTTTGCTAATCCCCAATATTCGAGGGTGCTTCCAGCCCTTAGGAGGTGTCGCGAGGGATTGGCTAGGTTCATCGAGGGAGGCGGTGTGCTTATTGCATTTGGCCCACATGTGGCTGAACACGACTACGACTGGCTATGCCTGCCGATGGGCTACATCGCCGAGTACGGATCTGCCCAGGCGCTCTCCGTTCTTGAGGACGATCCCTTGTGCTGCTTTCCATCCACCGGAGACTGCGATGGATACCTCCATCCCGGGAAGGGCTTCAGAACGCTTATTGAGGACTCCCAGGGGCGGCCAGTGCTCGCCGTGGCAGAGCATGGAGAAGGGCTCGTCGTGATAACATCCATTCACGAGTTTCCGCCAGCAGAGATGATACGCCGGGCCTTGGCGAGAGGCAAGCTTGCCTCGTTCTGATCTTCCGGAAGATATCCCCAGGAGACGAAGCCCCCTGAGGGAGGAGATAGAAGAGGCCCTGAAGAACGTAGGCGATCTCCGAGGACGAATCGTTCTAGTCAACCTCAACGACGATTGCTGCGTTCTGTCCTTCGACTCCTACGAAGAGGCCTTGGAGCACATGAAAGCGCACAAGGGCAGGTGGTACCTCTCATCCGGCGGTCTCGGCGTCCGATAGCGCCGCCGGAGCATGCCTTCCGAGAAGGCGCAAGCAACGAATCGAGCTTGCCTCATGGATAGAGACCTTTGCGAGAGGGGCTCTTTATGCCCTTAGTTCTCATCACACGAAAAACTCACAAGGCCTACTGGTTTTTCATGCTTTGAGCATGATCCCTGCCTGAGGATCATGGCCGTTTTGTGATGAATCTCGTTTTAGCCCAGAAGCAGCCATGCGAAAGAGTTCGCACCAATTACTGGGTGAATAACCTGACCACCCACCCGTTTAGGCACATAGAACCGGAGCATAGCGATCTATTATGCCTAATTAGGCATGTAGGCTATTAGTGATAACCAGCATCAATCGCCCCATTTGTCCCCTCCTGTGCCTAATAAATTGGGAACTCAGGGAATAAAGGCAGATGTTTTGGTGATACGTTCGACAACTCGATGCCGCAGACTGCCAAAGATCGCAAGGGGCAATAAAAAAAGGGGAGACGGGATCGACCCCGCCTCAGAACTGGAACTCGATATGGAAGGGTATGTAGAACACCCAGACGAAGTAGGCCATCATCAGTACCAGGCCCAGGGGAATCCCAAGCTTTGCCCACTCCTTGCTCGTGATGCTAAGCTTGTTGGCGGAGATGATGTTCGGGATGTTGCCCGGGATCAACATTCCACCGGAGACGAGGAGTCCCATCAAAACGGCCTGGATCTGCTCCTTGGACATCATGGGGCTGAGCTCTGCCGCGGTCAGCGTCGCATTATCGAGGATCGCGGAGATCATATTCACCCAGTAGATGATCTCTGAGGGGATGGAGAGGATGTACTTGTCGATGATGAGCTTCATCCCGCTTCCGAGCAGGAGAAGGGCCATCACGAAGATGTAGACCTTAAGCGCCCTGACGACCACATCCTTCATGGTATCCTGAGAGTCAGCTGCATCGGTGGCCTTGGTGACCTCTGCGACCTTGCCCGTGAAGAACATGGCAAGAATTCCCATCGCCAGGCAGCCCGGTACAATATAGATTGCCAGCTGGTTGAAGAGGAAGAAGAAGCTGGCCTCGTACGGCGGGCCCTGAAGCTTTGTGATGGCAATCGTGGAGAGGGGCTCACCCACAGGGGTCAAGACCGCTCCCAAGCCGATGGAGAAACAAGCGATTATTACCACGCTCACCCTTGTCTTCCGATCCATGGGCATCGCGTTTACGAGCTCCACCAATAGGAGAGCAGCGATGATGGCTGTGATGAGGCTCGATGCAAGCCCTAGCAAGGTCACCATGACCAAGACAAGGATTTTGAGCGGCACCGCCTTCAAGAGCGAGTTCATCGCGCTTTGCACGTAAGAGCGTCCGTAATAAAAGAGGGTGCCTGCCAACAACACCGCGGGCACGATCCCCTTGAGGATCGGCTCCTCGACCGCTTCCATTATCAGAGGCATATTCCAGCCAACATGGGGCATGTGCTCCCCATAAAGCCGGATCAGGTTCGTGTGGCTTTCAAACCCGGAGACAGTGACGGCTAAAACGCCCATGACGAACAGAAATGCCTCCAGGTTATGCTCCACCTGTCGTACCAAGAATGGCCCCAACAGGACCATAAGAACTATAGCGAATAAACCCATATCGATTAGCGTCGGCGGCTCCATGTTATTTCCTCCTCGGGGATATAAGCCGAATATCCTGACATTGCTTCGCTCCTAGCCAAGGATCTCATATAACTATCTGACCTGCTGGATTACCTTGCTATATTAATGCTTTTGGTCCTGAGAAAGTATTTGCAACCCTGATGAGATGGCAGGACCGATAGCTGCCTTGGGCTGGCCGGTATCGGCGGCTCTAGATCAGAGGCGTTCCAAACGAGTACTCCTCAAGCTCGATAACCTTCTCCCATAAGGGCCTGCAGGAACATTCAAGCCCCTCGAAGACTGAAGCATCCTGTTCGAGGGCGTGTCTGCGAATGGCCTGGGCAAAGAGGGCGTCGCACTCACCGCAGTTGTGCGGGCCCCTTCTCGCGCCAGCACCCACAGGATCGCATATAATAGGCGTTGGGGCATTCAAGAGCACTTCAACTGCAGACCAGAGCCATGGGGGACGATACTCCCCTCGCTCCCACATCCTCTCGAGGGGAGTTCCCCGCTGGATGTTGCAGAGGTTCAAAGAGAGGACATCGGCGAAAGGGCGCGCCTCCCTCGCCGAATTGATGGCGTCAAGAACCGCCCCGCCCTCGGAGAGGAGGGGGGGCTTGAGCAAGAGATAGGCCTTGACCCGAGAGCCACTCGCATGCACAGTCCTCGATGCCTCTTGAAAATCCGCGAAGGCGACGCCCTTTTCGATCACATGCTCCCTGATGATATCGTTCGATGTCTCGAGGCCGATTCCAACCTCGATCTCGGGCCCTGCCGAAGCGACGGAATCCATGGCCGCACCCAACACGTACTCGGGTCGCGACTCGATGATCACCCTCTCCACGCCGGCTGCGGAGAGCTCGCTGAGAATCAGATCACGCACGAACGAAGGCACCTCCTCCTCGTCGAGAAAGCTGCCGCTAGTGTAGATCTTCACCACGCGTTCAGAGAGACCCTTCGTCGCGCTTTGGAACTGATGGATGAGGTCATCAGCGCTTACTATCATTCCTTCCGCCGCAAAGCCGCACATGGTGCATCTGCGCCAGCGACAACCCCTGGTCCGCAGTATGATCGTGAGCGCTCCCGCGACCTCCCCATCCAGCAGTTCCTTGGACCGCCAGACGGCAACCGGCCGCCTGGGATCCTTAGGCGCTCGAGCCTTCCCCATGGTCACTTCAGGTACCTCATCGCGCTTATGGCAGCCGACGTCCCTGAGCCGACAGCCGTCGTCACCTGCATCCGTCCACCTGTAACATCCCCTGCCGCAAAGATCCCTGACAAGGATGTCTCTTGAGTCAACCTATTGACCTTGATGAAACCGCCCTTGGTCATCGCAAGACCGATCTCAACTGCTAGTTCCACATTTGGACTGACGCCCACCTCGACGAAGACACCGCCGACCTTGAGGGAGCGCACCGTCCCCCCAACGGTGAACTCGATGCCAGCTACAAACTGGTCCCCTAATATGCGGTTGACCTTTGCCCCTGCGATCATGCTGAGATTGGACGACTCCTTGAGGCGGTCGAGGTAAACGGCCTCGGCGACCAGCTTCTCCTGGGTGCATACGAGATGGACCTTGCTACAGATGTTTGCGAGGTAGAGCGCTGCTCGGGCAGCCCCATTCCCATAGCCGACGACTGCTGCCACGCGATCTCGAAAGAGGGCTCCGTCGCAGTAGACGCAGTAGGAGACGCCCCGTGTCACAAGCTCGCCCTCCCCTGGCACGGCAAGCCTTCGATGGGAGGCACCGGTTGCAAGTATCAGCGCACGGCTTTGGTACTCCCAGCTCTCGGTCTTGATCAGGAATACGTCCTCCAAAGATACGACCTTCTGCACCTGCTCCTGCTTGTGCTCCGCGCCATACCTCTTTGCCTGCGCCAGCATCCTCTCCGAAAGCTCTAATCCTAAGATCCCCTCCGGGAAGCCGGGGTAGTTCTCATACATCCCTCCCATGGACTGCTGCGAACCGTAGACGTTTCCCAGGATCAGGGTTCTCATTCCGCCCCTGGCGCAGTACATGCCCGCAGTAAGCCCGGCCGGTCCAGCACCAACAACGATGACGTCATACAAAGGAACACACCGATCGAGAGAGACGGCTCATGGTAGATAAAAGATATGTAGCCCAGATCGAGGGAAGGGGAAGGAAGGAGGAGGGGGAAGGGAGGAAGGCGAAGATCTCACCCGGCCAATCCTCTATCCGCAATCTTTTTACGCTAGGAGGTGATGGGATGATGCGGCCTCATTCGCGCCGATAGTGTAGCGGTTATCACTAGGCGTTGCCAACGCCTAAACTCGGGTTCGATTCCCGGTCGGCGCATATATTTATTCTTTAAGTTATTATATTATCAATATCGAAGATCGTGGATTGCATCCCCCCCCCGCTATCCACCAAAGGCTTGAATCCCCCAGAATCCGCCATCCACATCCCTATAGCTCTTCGATCTCCTGGGGACCTGGACGCGCTCCTCCAACCGCCCAAGATTGGGGCTCTGATTGGATCACCCCTTAATCCACCTCAAGGCCTCCCTAGGCCTCCGGCACAAATCGGCTGCATCGCGGTGGAGACAGAGGATCTCCTCTGTGAACCGCAGATCCAAAGGGGAGATAAGGCGCTAGGTCCACGAGGTCAAGGCGCTTCGTCCCCAGTGCCTTGAAGATGGGGTATTAGAGGGCAAAGCCGATCCAAAGGCCAACAAGAATGGGTCCACGTCACCTGATCCCGGTTTGATGAGACGATGGAGTCAAAGGCTGGACAAAAATGGCTCCTTCCTACCAAAATCCTTTGCCGCACGGCGGGGATGGCATCGCCGAATACACCTTTATGGAAGGTTAATTCCTAGAAAAAAACCTCTATAAACGTCCCAGATTCTTTTTAAACATAGATATCAGTTTTAAAGATGAAAGGAAGGATATCGAACCTTTTGAACGATCTTCGAACGGTCATGGGGCCATTTCTTCCGGTGCTAGATTCATCTATCGTTCGATCATAGCGTGATGCCTGACGACGACCCTGCCCAGATAGTGGGATTAGGCCCTCCCATAGAGGTTGAAGACCAGAGCCTATAAAGAACCGGATGAGGATCTGTAGAATCCACAGCTTATCGGCCTTTGATGATGATAGACCCCCTAAATCCTCCCAGCAGGAGATTGAAAGAAGCTCTGTCCCTGAAAACGATGCATCGAGCTGTACGCTTGCCCGTATGCCTGCGATTCGAAGCCAGAGGAAAGTCGCTACGATGAAAGAGATTCCCTTGGCCCACCTACCACCCAAGGCCATATGCGCCCTCCCGACAAAGCGCGGCATTCATTGCGCGCATGGAGGCCTAATCCAGAGCCGGCCCATATGGCGAGCCGCCCTTGGCGATGCTCCCCAAGGAGGCAAACCATGACCCCCCCCCGTGGAGACGATCGACTTTGAGAAGCCATCAAGGAAAGCGAATGCAAATGGAGCGATAAAAAAGCCATGACCCTCGTAGAGACGATCGACCTTGAGAAGGGATATCGAGTAGGGGATATGGTCGTCCCAGTCCTCAAGGGGATCGACCTTCGAATAGATGAGGGGGAGTTCGCAGCACTGATGGGTCCGTCCGGATGCGGAAAGAGCAGCTTGATGAACATCTTGGGTTGCCTTGACCGGCCCACCGGGGGAAGCGTGATCCTGAAGGGGCAGGACCTATGCACCTTATCGGATGGAGAGCTGGCCCGAATAAGAAGGGATCAGATCGGATTCATATTCCAGAGCTTCAACCTGATAGGAAGGATGTCAAACCTCAGGAACGTGGAGCTTCCGATGATCCTCCAGGAGAGGCCTCCCGATGCCAGGAGGATCAGGGCGAGGGAGCTTCTGGAGGCCGTGGGGCTGGGACATCGCCTGGAATACAGCCCGGTTAACCTCTCCGGAGGGGAACGGCAGAGAGTGGCAATCGCGAGAGCCCTTGCCAACGATCCAATGATCATACTGGCCGATGAGCCGACAGGCAACCTCGACGAGAAGAGCTCTTGCGAGATCATGGATATCATGAAGAAGCTAAACGGAGAAGGTCGCACCATATTGATGGTAACCCACGATGTTGAGCTGACAAGCTACTGCAGTCGTGTGATACGGATGAGGGACGGACGCGTGATAGAGGAGGCGATTTGATGATAAGATGGGCGCTATTGACCATCCTACTGCTCTCCCTGGCCTTGCCCAGCGAGGCATATCCCTACGACTATATGTACCGCTACCCTGAACCCACGGTGATGATCAGCTCTCGAGCCTTGCCCGAGGTGCTGATGGCCGGGGATTCCGGCATCGTATCAATAGAGATAGAAAACTGCGCCGATCAGTACGTGATCTCCTTTCAGAACGAGGACTTCTCGTTTACCATGCCCATCTACCTGGTCCAGCTGAATGGTACAGAAGAGATCGAGGTCATGACCGGCCCCTATGAGGACATAGGCTCGATTGGACCCGGAGACAAGATAACCGTCTACTTCAACGTTCAGTCCAGCAAGGAGATCGATGATGGCACCCACTTCCTGGACGTCAAGCTCATAGGCGGATACGTGGAGGCCCCCAGGGAGATCAACCGCCGGATTCCTGTAAAGGTGGACTCATCCAACGTAATGCTGATACAGGCCGAGACTGCAACTGACTTTAGCGTGAGCTTGGACGTGGCCAACCCCCGGCAGAACACGCTGAACGCCGTAACAATAGTTCCCCAAGGAAGGGGCATGGAGTTCTCGCCGCAAGAGTACTATATCGGCACCATGGAACCCGATGAGATATTCACCATCGACTTCGACCTGAACGCCATGTCCACCGGCCAGGCCGCCGACACGGCCAAGAACCTGAGCTTCAAGGCCAGGTTCAAGAACGGAGATACCTGGCACGAATCGGAGGTCTACACCATTACCGCCCAGAGGACCACGGGTGGGACCGCCACGGATCGAACGAACCCAGTCAATAATACATCGGGGATGAGCACCACCACGATAGTGACTGCCGCCATCCTATTGCCGACCATGGTCGGCGGCGCATACTTCTGGCATAAGAGGCGTACCAAACCCTAGGCGTCGAGAAGGTGCCCAAAGTTGAGACCTATTGATATTCTGGAGTACGTTCTCCTGAGCTTCAAGTCCGATCGCCGCAGGGCGTTCATGTCGAGCCTCGGGATCATCATTGGAGTCGTCTCAATTGTTGCCATGCTCTCGGTTAGCGAGGGCCTTTATAGCGGCGTCAACGAGCGGTTCGGCGACATGGAGATGGACCTCATAAACGTGAGGCCTGGATCGAACATGGGCCAAGGGCCAAACGAACGACCCTCCTTTGCCCCGGAGGAACCCGCCGAGCTGGATAAGAGGGACGTTAAGATCATCAAGAACATCGTAGGTGTGAAAGCCGTATACCCCTTGAAGTCCGCGTCGGCCCTGCTATCCTTCCGGGGGGACAACGCCTCGGTCAGGGTGATGGGGGTAACTCCCTCTAATCATGAGGACCTCAACGAGGTGATAGATCGCGGCCGGTTCCTGGTCGACTCCGACTATAAAGCCGCTGTGGTCAGCTATGAGATTGCGGAGAACTTCTTCAGGATGGACATCTCCCCCGGAAACCGGATCAGGCTGTACCTCAGCGAGGAAGGTCGCTACATGGACTTCAAAGTGGCAGGGGTCATTGAAGAGGACCAGGATCCCTCCTATGCACCAGGTGATTGTATCTTCATTACCCATAAGGCCATGGAGGAGTTCCTTGGCTGGGATGAATACAAGTACTCCAGCATCTCGATAAGGGCTGAAGATGCATCTCAGGTAGAAGCGACGGCCGACGACGTGGAGGAGGGCTTAGCGAGGATTCATCGAGATGAAGCCTACACCGTAGAGCCCACAACAACCAGGTTCGAGTCCCTGCTCGAGGTGCTGAACATGATCAAGTATGCCCTCGCAGGCATCGGTTCCATATCCCTGATAGTGGGGGCCATAGGCATATCCAACGTCATGATGCTCACCGTCAAGGAGAGGACGCACGAGATAGGGGCGATGAAAGCAATAGGGGCAACCGCCTGGGATATCAGGACCCTCTATCTTCTTGACGCAGGGATGCTCGGCCTTGTAAGCAGCTTGATAGGCATAATCCTAGGAGCGCTGGTATCTGGAGTTGTGGGCTCTGTTGCTGGGATTCCTCAGGAGGTGACACTCTCATCTGCCCTGTCTGGCCTTATCTTCGGGGTATTGATCACCACCATTGCAGGCATCTATCCAGCCAACAAGGCAGCAATGCTGGATCCAATCGAAGCGCTGCGAGCGGAATGATCGAAGGAGGCGATATCGCTAATGACGATACCGCTAACTTTAGAGCGGGAATGTACGATCCTCTCAAAATGACATTCCCATAACCTTACCCAGACCTACTCATACCCAGGCGAGCTTGAACGGGCACGCTTACCGTATTCAAGACCTTGAGCCGATAGTCTTGAAGAAGGGTTCCCTTGAGCTTGGCCGGATAGACGCTCAGATTGATCTCCTTGGTCCGGCCGTAGCGGCCCTTGCTCACGACGATAGTATGCAGTATGCCCAGCATATCGAGCTCGGCGATCAGATCGGTTATACGTCTATGCGTCAAGAAGTCGGCCTCGACCAAGGGGCATAGCTGCTTGTACATGTTGTAGACAACGCTAGTCGTGATGTTCCTGGTGGCCTGCTCCTCCAGAAGAATAATCCCATAGAGGACGAGCTTGGACTGGGTAGGCAATGTGCGCACTACCTCCTCCACTCGATCCAGCTCTATTCGCTCCCTTGCCTGGCGAACGTGATCCTCGGTCACCGCAAGGCTTCGAGAGCGCTCGGCAAGCTCTCCAGAAACCCTCAAGAGGTCCAAGGCCCTGCGAGCATCGCCGTGCTCTTGGGCGGCGAAGGCAGCACAGAGGGGGATGACCTCGTCGTTCAACACCGCTGGCTTAAATGCAAGCTCCGCCCTGTGTTCGAGGATATTCCTGATCTGCTCCGCGTTATAAGGGGGAAATATAATCTCGTCTTCCCCAAGCGAGCTTTTCACCCTGGGATCCAGGAACTCCATGAACTTGAGGTCGTTTGATATGCCGATGATGCTCACGCGGGCCTGCACGAGGTCTCCGTTTATTCGGGAGAGGTTGTAGAGCACATCATCTCCTTTCCTCACAAGCTTATCCACTTCGTCTAGCATGATCACGACTACCCGTTGATGGGAATCGAGAGCGCTCCTGAACTCATAGTAGACCTGATCGGTGGGCCATCCGGTCATGGGGATATCCTTATCGAAGTGACGGGCTAGATGTGCAAGAACCCTATACTGGGTGTCGACTACCTCGCAGTTGATATAGATCACAGTGCACTTGACACCAAATCCCGCTTCCTCGAGCTCTTTTCCCACGTACTTGGCAACGGCAGTCTTGCCCGTGCCAGTCTTGCCGTAGATGAGGACGTTCGAAGGGGTTTCCCCTCGCAAGGCAGGCACCAGTACATTTGCGAGGGCATTGATCTGCTCCTCTCGATGAGGCAGGACCTTAGGGGTATAGGCTGGCCTAAGGACGTCCCTTGTCTCAAATATCCCCCCTTGGTTCAATAGATCTGCGAATAAACCGCTTGGCGTAGACAGTAAAATTCCCTCCGGACCGATTAAGAGTAGAGCAGGGGTGTCTTAAGAGTTATGGTGCAGACCCCTTTATTTCCACTGGAAAGGGAGGGACCCCTTTATTTCCACTGGAAGATAGAGATATAGAGATTGATTGCATTGATTGATCATGATAGAGATATAGCCATTTCATGGTTAGTGAGTTAACCTACTTAAATGTTCTTGTTGAGAAGTGTTCAAGATGACCATATACCTTCGGTGGAGATACTTCAATGCTATCTTGAAATGAGATCTCACGATGAGATCGAGATAGGCTGTTGCTATTTATAATGGGTGAAAATTATAATTTTCGGTACCTTTGGGTTTCCGTGGTATCTTATCTGTCGCCATGCAGTGACTCGTCACAAAGCGATCAAAGCACAGAGAATCAAACGGCGCCGCCCCCCGCAGCAAGCTGCAGAGCATTGAAATCACCGTTGCATAAGTGTGCCCAGCAGGTTGCATTTCAGTCCTTAAGTCGGACACATGCCATTCATTGCGGCCGCAGTAAGCTAGTTGCGTATCATGTTCCAATATGATTCACGTTGGAACGCTCCAATAATCCTTGCCTATATAATTCCACGAAGGGCTATCGAGGGCAATAGCATCGAGAACGATGGTGTCAGGGACGATTGCATCGAGAACGATGGTATCGAGGACGATTGCATCGAGAACGATGGTGTCAGGGACGATTGTATCGAGAACGATGGTATCGAGGGCGATGGTGTCGAGGACGATTTCATCGAGAACGATGGTATCGAGAGCGGTCGCATTAGAAGCTCTCGCATCGGGGATGACCACTTCGACCATTACTTATGGCATGGATGATCTCTTACCGAAAACTGATTGCAGTAACGCCAATCTCGAATGGCCAGGAATCTCTATTTCCCACTAATCCCAATGGAAATCAAGGGGTGAGAGTGAAGGAGGATGCGTCCTCCTTTGTGACGCTGGCCGCTTGATATCGACGGGGCTTGATAGATATCTACGAATCTTGAGCTTCGCGGGGAACTTGGGATCGCCACTCATCTCGAATAATCGCAGGAGGGCGAAATAGTCCATGAGCTAATCGCTCATGAATAAGCGATATGCTAGGAATAGCTAAGGATCTGCCTTCTATCTTTCATGTCATCGGATGGCCGAAGGGCGGCAGATCTCGTCGTCCCGCCCTTCGACCCATTGGCCGAAGCCTCCTTTAGGATCGTCGGGCGCAGTTGGGCAGGGCAGTCCTCTTATCGATTGGGACTAGCTTCATGATCGGCTTGCTTCCCCCTTGGCTTTAGCCAATCTTGGCCCGAATCGCTATCGTTGGCCATGAAGCTGCTTCTCCTTTCGCGATCGAGGGTTCGCACCGGCGACGAGAGCCCTTGATCCATGTATCCGCCGGTTTTCCCGGGGCTGGTTATGCCGAGGACTTGAACGGTCAAGCCACGGGGACTGTCTCCAGCTGGCTTGCTACGTTCCAGATCAGGGTCCTGGTATGCAGTGGGATATTGGGATCGTTGCTTATCTCATCCAATACAGATATCGCCGATGCGGCCCTGACCGCCTCGGTGTTTGCTTCCTCCAGAAGGATTCCTTTGACGTTCTCCGCCGAACGCCTGATATTTCGGGGCACGGCATCGTCTGCCATGATCCGTTCCAGCACTTCGACGCATTGCTTAATCACTTTCTCGGCTGGCATAAAATCACCTTGTACTAAGGACGGCAAAAGGGTTAAGGGGGATATCCGTCCTATAAACCCAAGACAATGCTAACTTAGTCCTATTTAAAACGTGTGGTGATACTGTGCATCATTGTGGCCAAAGGCTGCGATGCAGGCTTGGGCCTTCCTTTGGCGATCGGTCGGATAGATATGGTCATAAAGCATTGGATCTCGATATTACGTTCGAATGAACCCAGCCTTGGAGGCGATCTAATATGGATGAAGATGATATAATAAAGAGGATGACAGGGCTTTTGGAGAGAGGGGGCACGATGCTTGCAAGCACCCACCACTGCGGTGCCACGCTCTTTCGCTACAATGGCAGGCTGATCTGCCCAGTTTGCTCCTTCGATGAGTCTGGAATGCTGATCGAGGAGGGAGAGGCTATGTCTGGAGGGCGACCTGCCTCCATTTCGAAGGGTTCCCGGAAGGTTGTAAGCGGAGGGCCGGCAGGCAGAGGGACGGGGCGCTACGCTGACGAGGGCCTGGCGAAGGTGGAGGAAGGGGCAATGGGTGCGGCAGAACGCTCCGGCATGAAGCATGTGATTGGCGAAGGAGGGGGCAAGCCGGATGATGAATTTGGAGCTGTATCCAGAACTTGGGCAGATCGAAAGGCCGAAGGCGAGGCTGTGGCAGACAAGCTCCCGCGGGAGGCCGGCCTGGAAGAGGCCTCCATCAGAATGGCCCTTCTCTGGAAGCTGGAGGAGCTTGCCGAAGGGATGCGCTCCGAAGGCGATCTCGATAAGCTAAGGCGCCAGCTGGAATGCATCGAGGTCGGCGTGAGGGTCCTTAGATCCCTCGAAGATCGGCCTCAAAGCCGGAGTTAGCCTAGGTGCGATCAATGCATTCCAGTGGAAATGAAGGGGTGGGGTATTGTTTATAATTATTTTTAGTAAGTGTTGTTCCAAGCGAACGATCGTCTCCCTTTTGGTCCTGATCATCCCTCTCTTCGCCACTGGCTGCATCGAGGAGGTCCCTTCCGAGGCGTCGGGGGCGGCGGAGGCAGCGGCCCTCTATGTGAAGGACCCTGGATCCTCCGGCATCGATCTCGACTTCCAGTCATCGGTCTCCCCCACCACATCTCGCACATGTGGGCAGGTTCTCTTGTGGGATCCATTGCCCTATCTCCTCCTAACTGCCTCCCTATGGAATGGAGAGGAGCTCGTGGATAGGGCTTCCTATCTCCTGCTCGATCCCTTGCCAGGTCGATGGGAGTCCTTCCAGATCTTCCGGGATCTCCCGTTGGTAGAGGGGGAGTACATCGTGGATCTGGAGATCGAAGGACCGGAGGGGACGATCGCCTCTGGAAGGCGCCAGTGCCTGGAAGATTGGCCACGGGAGAGGACGACGATCGTATTCATCGAGTCGCCCAGGTCAGCGAGCGAAGATCCAGAGGTGGTGAGCATGGATCTAGAGGAGTTCCTCGACCAGGGAATCAACTCCTCGCGCGACCTCGTCGGAAGCGTTACTACAAAGAAGTACCATCGCGCAGACTGTCGCTACGCCGCTAAGATCGCGGAGAAGAACAGGGTCTACTTTGCATCGTCGAAGGAGGCAATCGAGGCTGGCTTTTCGCCTTGCAAGGTCTGCGATCCAGGGGATTAGTGCCCAGGGAATTTAGGCTGCCCGATCTCCCCTATGAGGACAGAGGATAGGCCTCGAACGGCGGGAGGGGACCTCGTGCTTCCGAAGGTTATGTGCTCCTCGGGATATCCGAGATCGCTCATGACCACAACATCCCTTGAGAGGCCGCCTGCCTCCAGATGGCGGCAGAGGCCAACTAGATCGGATGCCTCATCCACCAAGAGAAAGACGACCTTGCCTCGCTCGATCTCGAATGCCACTATGTCGATCTCCATCCTCCTTCCGTGCACTGTGATTGGAACGACCTTAAGAAGGCTCAGGCGAAGACGAGCGCAAGCGACCTGCATGCTGGATATTCCGGGGATTATCTCGCCTCCCAAAAATCCAAGGCCGCTTAGCAGCGGATCGCCCGTGGAGAGGACGACCGCTTCCTCCAGCAGATCCGCGAGGGCCTTGTAGTCCCGAATCACGTTGACCTCGGCGGATGGAGAGATGAATGGGGATGCGATCTCTATCGCCCTCGTGGAGCCGTAGATCAGCCTTGAGCCCTCAATCGCCCGGATGGCCTCCTCTGTGAGCATCCCAGGGCCTGCCCCGACTCCCACGACCTTTATGGAATCACATCCCTGATGACCCGGCCAATTCTATCGATCAAGACTATCCTCGTCTTGGGCAGACGCGCCCGAAGGCGATCCAGGGCCCGGTCGATCGCCGGATCTCCTGGATCTGCCTGTGCCAATTCACCAACTGTTGCATAACCGCTTCCTTGGAGGATATCTGGCAAGGCCCACCTCAATATGAGCCCTGGAAGGCCGCATATAACGCTATCTTGCTCGGGGCGCAGGCGCAAGAGGTCGAGTCTGTTTCCGAGAAGAACGGCCGTGTGGTTTGGAAAGAGAACTCTGCTGTATCTCAGGCCTATCCTTCCCGTGGTCACGACAACCTTGTCGAGATCCGCTATCTTCTCTGCGGTGCACTCCCCCATATGCTCGTTCCATGGCTCGACGAAGCCCGTCGATCCGAGGATCGAGAGGCCGCCCTCGACTCCCACCTCTGGGTTATGGGTTAGAGGGGCGATCTTTCGCCCACGCGGCAGGCTCAGCTCCACGCGGGCCCCGGAGAGGCCTGCCTCTTCGAGCCCCTCAATGATCGCATCGTGGATGGCTCTATTTGCGGACTGGCTAATGGCCGGCTTTCCGATGGGGATCCAGAGCCCCTTTCGCGTGATCCGACCGATCCCCTCTCCTGCCACGATCTCCGTCTCGCATGACTGCATTGCAACTGCCAGAACCTCCAGGCCGCTTGTCAGGTCGAACTCGTGATCCCCTCCATCCTTTATCGCAAGACAGCTTCCCTTGCGGCCATGAACCACAAGCTTCACCCTGATCCCGGCGGGGGTTGGAACCTCCACCTCCTCGACAGGAGATCTAAGCGACATGACTGCCCCCTTGCAGGCCGCAGCCGCGGTGGTCCCCGTGGTGTAGCCGCGGCGGAGGAGCTGGCCGTCCGAGAGAAGTACCCACAAACCGCTCTCTATCCTCTCCCTGATATCTAGAATACTCGATCTTTCCAGCCAAAGGGGTGGGATGTGATAGCCGTTCACGGGATCTATCAGATCCTCATCTGCCTTCCTCATATCTTCCTTCCTCATCGAAGGGGATGCTCCAGGTCCATCCATTCAGCAGTCTCCATGATTCGGCAGTCACCACGTCGTCATTCGGCAGCGTCGGTCCATCGGCCCTATCCTTCCCTGCTCCTTTCGTAATGGATTGTCACTATCTCGTTCATGGCGGCAACGGCGATGGGCGTTCCCCCCCGCGTTCCAACGGTTGTGATCGACGGAAGACCGAGGCGGCGCAGACGCTCCTTGCTCTCGGCGGCGTTTACGAATCCCACGGGAACTCCGATCACGAGAGCCGGCATCTCCATTCCATTCTCGACGAGCTCGCAGAGCGTCATCAGTGCGGAGGGGGCATTTCCAATGACCACGATGCTTCCTGGAAGCTCGGCCTCTCTCGCGAGGACTCCGGCCGATGTCCTTGTGATTCCACGCTTGGAGGCCAGAATGTCGCCGCTTCCGATGAAGGTCATAACAGGGCTGTCATGCCCCTTCTTGGTGATCCCAGCCTCTACCATCCTTATGTCGACGAAGATGGGAGCCTCTCTTTCAAGGGCGAGGAGGCCTGCCTCCACCGGCCTCTCCTGGAATCTGAGGAGCTCTGCAATTCCGGTATCGCCGGTTGCAATGACACAGCGCTGCCTGATCCTGTCCTCTGGTCCGCGGTTGCCTACTTTGGACGCAATAAGGCTCCTGCTCTTCATGCTGATCTCCCTGCCCTCTTCGGTAGTGGCCCCCAGGTCCACGTACTCGCGATCGTCCATCCAATCCCGTTCCATGATAACTTTCTGCCTGCTCATTCTAATAGCTGTACTTGGTTTGATATCCTCGCCTGGTGATGATCCTTCCACCATCGAGATTGGATCCCTCTCCTCCGATCACCATGGTAAACCTTCCTCCATCGAGGAATCGCACGTCCTCGCCCGGTTGGACCATCATCATCTCCTCGCGCCGTCCCAAATCGCGGGCAATCGCACAAGGCCTATTTGCGGCGATCTCCGCTGCCATCCTCAGCCTTGGGGCATCTATGTTGTAAAGGACTGCTGCAAAGCCGGAGTCAAGCAGCCGGGGGAGGGCGTCCTCGTCCAGCCCCGAGAGGAGGACTGCGTCGTTGACGAGGGGGGCTCCTGCCCTCGCGGCCAGGGCGGAGAAGGCGCTTAGACCGGGGGAGATATGCACTGGTAGCTCCTTTGCGATCCTGTGCGCCGAGCCAAAGAGGCTTGGGTCCCCCCCAGAGAGGATGGTGGCCCTCCCCCCCCGCGCCGCCTCTTCTCCGGCCATCTTCAGGCGGGATGCGATCCTCTCAGGCCAGCTGCCGCTCTGCGAGACTGCCCTCCCCTGGACGAGGCCCTCCACGATTCCAAGATAACGCCGTGCCCCCATGACGAGCGAGGCCTCTCCTATGATCCTCTCCGCCTCGAGCGTCAGCTGATCGGGGTCTCCAGGGCCGACTCCCACAAGGTTGATCGCTGAATTAGGGAGCGCCGATCCTCTGGATACGCCGTCCCCGATTTTGATCGCCAATGTTGACATGTCCACCCATTCCATCAGCCGATCGCTCTCCAGGAGATCCGTTGCAGTCGTGGTGCGGATCTCCTCATCCGGGCGGGCTACGTTTCGAGCGAGGAGGAGCTCAGCGCTCTCGTCCATCATATCGAGCACCCGACGGAGCTGCCAGGTCCTCTTCTTGCTTCGTGGATTGTAGAATGCAATCGAGATTCCTAGCTCCAGGGCGAGGGCTGCTCGCCTCTCGATACTGCTCCAAGGGGTGAGCAGATCGCTCAGGCTGATCATGGCGATGGATCGGCGAAAACAGATGCCGGCAGCGCAGGCAGCAGCCGCAAAGGAGGTGACGCCGGGGACTACGTCCACCCTATGGGAGAGCCCCTCAATCGAAGCCATCTCCAGCCCTAGCCCTGCCATTCCGTAGACGTTTGGGTCTCCGCTGCTGATGAGGGCAACATCTCCCTCCTCCAGGAGCTTTACGGCCTCCCTTGCCCGATCCACCTCCCGTCCCATTCCAGTCGAGACGACCTGCCTTTCCCCGATCAGGCCCCGCACCATCTCCAGATAGGGGCGATAGCCGAGAACGTAGCTCGCTTCAGTGATCGCCCGAACTGCCTGGCGGGTGATGAGATCGCCTCCGGGGCCGATCCCCACTATCCGAAGCCTCGGTTCACTCTCCAAGGGCAACGGTCACCCTCCCGTAGATCCTCTTTTTCATTATCAGCCTCTTCGAGAGCGCAAGTGCTGCAGGCTCTGCAACCCCCTTGAGGCCGAGGTCGGAAGCGCGAGAGGGGCTAGGCGGATCCTGGGAGTTGAGGACCTCTGAGGAGAGGAAGACGACCTGCCTATCGAGCCTTCTTGCAGCCTCCCTGATGCCAGGCTCGTCTTCCTTTATCCATGCGCTTGCAAGCACCCGAATATCCGTTGGCCCCCTTCCAACTTCCCTCAAAGCGGAGAGAATCGCCTCCATCACCTCGTCCGCAAGGACGCCCCTATTCGCTCCAAGGCCCACGACAAGGCCGCCGTTGCCCTTGAGGACTGCAACGTCCTCGTCTACGATCACGACTTTTGGACCCTCGATGCGCATCAAAGGGACCTCGTCGCGGAGGAAGGCCATGTTCACCCCCTTGGAGCTATCCACGTTTTCGAGATAACAGCCCAGCCTCTTGGCCATCCCCTCGACGTTGGGCCTTCCCTCGGCCTCGGTGGCGGTAGTGATTGCCGGGTACAGGCCGAGGCGTCGATGGAGGAAAAGCGCGAGGCGGTTTGCCCCATGATGCCCTCCAATGACGGGAACGGCTGACCTGAGGGCGGAGTCGACGGCAACGACCGGGGTATCGCTCCACTTGTCCCGGAGGGCTGGACAGATCGATCGAACGACGATTCCAACCGCCATCACTGCCACCACAAGGTCGTGCTCTCGCATAGCGCGCACGAGGGCTTCTTCGATCGTCTCCCCCATCTCATCCTTCTCGTATACGATGAGGCGAGGGCGAAACTCGTCATCGAGCGCTCCACAGAGCCGCTCCCCTTTCTCTCGGTCGCGGGGAAACGTCAGGACTGCTACTTGCGGCTGCGATATAAGTGGGACCTCCTAAATCCGGAGCGCGTTATAACATCGCCCACCAAGATCATGGCGGAGCGGTCGATCCCTGCCTCCCTCACCTTCTCCGCAATATCCCCGAGGGTTCCAAAGATTATTCGCTGGTCTGGCCAGGATGCCCTGTAGACGACGGCTGTGGGCGTCGAAGGCGGCATCTCCAATGACGAGACGATCTCCCCAATCCTATCGACGCCAAGGAAGATGGCCATAGTACTCCCGTGTCGTGATAGGGCGGCGATCTCGTCCTCATCGAGGGTCCTTCCTGCAGGCCTTGTGATTATGAGGGACTCGGAGACCCCTTTGAGCGTGAGCTGAGTCTTCAGCGCGGCAGCCGTTGCGAAGAGGGAGGATACGCCAGGCACGACCTCGATCTCCACGCCCGCCTCCTCGAGCGGCACCATCTGTTCGAGAATGGCACCGTAGAGGGAGGGGTCGCCGCTGTGGAGCCGGACGACTTCCTTTCCCGTCTTCAGAGCGTCGAGCAAGAGGGCGGTCGTCTCCTCCAAGGAGAGGCTGCTGCTGTCCACGATCTCCGCCTTCAACCCTCGCAAGAGCTCGGGATTCACAAGGGATCCGGCGTAGACCACCAGATCGGCCAAGGCAAGCAGCTTTGCACCCTTCACAGTTATCAGCTCAGGGTCGCCCGGGCCTGCGCCCACGATTGAGAGCTTCATCGATCCTCACCACTGGAGTTGGCCCTCTTTTGTCGATTAGGGGAGGCTTTTTGGCCGGCATCTCGAATCATCATATTCTGATCTCCGTGCGTGCCCCTTTTTCGGGCGTATAGTACGCTGAAGTAGCCGCTCTTCTCCGGCATCTCCCCTCGAATCAGCCTCTCATCGAAGGAGTAGAGGCGAGACCCGAGGGCGAACTCGTCGAACCCTTCCCCTTGAAGCGACCGCGCGATCTCGGCCGGGCGGGTGGCCTTGAGGCGGATCGTCACATTCGGTGAAGATCCGTCCGAGACCAGAAATGATCTCTCAAGGCCGACTCCCAGGCGCGCAGCAAGGGCGCAGGCTGCGCAGACGCCCGGGATGCTCTCGACTGCGGTCTCGGGATGTCTCTCCAGTATCAGCCGTTTGAGATGCGTGAATGTGGAGAAGGTGTTGACGTCTCCAATACAAGCAAAGGCGATCTGGCCACGGCGGGCCTCCTTGGCCACTATGTCCGCGTTTTTCGCCCATATTGGCTCCAGGCGCCCCTCGTCCTCTATCATGGGAAACTCGAGGACGATCGGCCTGCAGTAGGGGGATGCAAGCTCCCTTGCGAGCTCCCCGGGCACGAAGACGGCCTCGCTCTTGGAGAGGACCTCGACCGCTTTAAGCGTCAGGAGGCCTGGGTCTCCAGGTCCCAGGCTCACGCCGATCAACATATTTCGTATCCTCCCTCGCCCTTTGCGATTCCGCCTTCTCTTATCTCTCTATTGCCGGTCTCCTTACTTTGGACCCCATCATCTCCGATCCCTCCATCTTCGCATGGAACCGATATCGTGGATCTCATTGGCATCCTCCCCACAACCATGAATATGGGATTGATCGGCCGCAGCGCGATATCGCCTGCCAGAGCACGGCCTCGATGAATCTCGATCATCAGTAGCTCCTCCATTATCCCTGCCTCCTCCATCAGCCGGGCGGCCTTTAGGGCGATCCCCATTCGGGCCAGGTTGGCTACTATGATGCAGCCGGGAAGGGCCCTTTCCAGCAGGAGGGGGAGGAAGACCTCGATCTCTTGCGTTCCCCCGATGAAGCACCGGTCGATTCCAGGAATCGTTGGAAGTATCTTCGAGGCCTCGCCGCAGATGAAGCGGCCCTTTGGCACAAGGGCCGTTGCGGCCTTCACGGCCTCCGGCCTTTTATCGATCCCTATGATCTTATCTGTGAATCGAGAGGCTGCAAGCGATACCGCGCCCGAGCCGCAGCCGATATCCAAGAAGGTCAAACCTTGCCGGAGGGAGAGCTTGCCGATTGCGATCGCTATATTCTCAGGTTGGGTGGCCGTGCCCGGCAGCTTCATATCCCAAAGGTTTACGAGGGTAAGATATAAGCTTAATCCAAGTCCCCTTGTTCAAAGTCAAATGAAGTAAACTCCCCTTCCTCGCGACCGTTCTCCCATGGTCGGGTGATCTGGGCGAGGTCCAGTTGGGATATGTGATAATTCCCCCCCTTCCTCTCCAAGGCTGGGTAGCTCTCCATCTTCTCAAGCCGGAGTCCGGCAAAGCCCTCATCGAACCTCTCCCTCGCAAGCCCCCATGGCAGGAGGTAGGCCGACCGAGGCCTTCCAGCGCCGCGGCGCAGCTCGACTGCGAGCACCCCGGTTCGACCGGAGAGCTCCAGAAACTTCGTCTCGCGCTCGAGCTGATGACCTCCTCCTGTGGCGCTGAAGTGGCTCTTGAAGTAGAGAGAGGAGTTCTTTCGAGCGTCGAGGCTCTTGCACTCGACCGCCAGGTAGTACTTGGAATGGCGGGAGTCGACGAGGATATCTATCAGCTGGGGGGCAAAGCGGCTCTGCTTGAGCCGGTAGGCCAACGCCTCTATTCCCTCCTCCTCGAAGAACTGGTTGAATGCCCTTGTTAGCGCCCACTCGAAGTCTCCCATTCTGATCTCTCCTCGTGGGAAGGAAAGCGTCGCCCCACGGCACGGCTGCAGATGGGTCAATCCACCCATCCATTACAACACTTTCGCCCCGCCTTCAGCGACCGCTTAAGGAGTAGACGCGCATGGCCGATAGGCCGGGGGATCTCTTGATGACGGTTGGAAGGACGGTTTGGGACTTCGTAACGGAGTTGGCAGAGGGGGAAGGGCCTCGATGGATGGGGATAGCCTTGCTCATCCTCCTGAGCATGCTGCTCGTCCTCGCCCTCCTTCTCTTCTTCGGAGGATTGCTGGAGGTCAGGCTCCGCTACGGTGGCCTGGAGGTCCTGATAGACGGCACCAATGGCCTTTGCATTCCATACATCTCCTCGAAATCCTCTTAAGGCCACGAGTGGAAGGGATCTATATGGATCCAGAAGAACTGGCCAAGAAGTACTGCATGAGGGAGCTGAAGCCGATTGCCAAGAAGTACGGGATCGGCACCCGATGCGTAAAGAAGATCGATATCGTAAAACAGCTCCCGCCAGAGGCCCTGGCAGAGCTCGAGGGATAGATCTCTTGCCATGGCTCGACTTGGGAGGTTCATCCGGGCAAGGAGCATATCAGAGGCCTGGGCAAGGGGCCTAAACGTCATCTGGAGGCAGGGGGAGGAGATCACTGATCAGAGGGGGACGAGGATAAAGGAGCTGCTCTCTTTGCAGGTGGTGGTCGAGTCCCCTTACGAGGAGATGATACACCCTGACTACCCTTGGACGCGGGAGCGGTTGGAGGAGTACGCCCTCCAGCTTCAAACGGGAGAGAATCCAGGCTTCGAGTACACATATGGGGAGCGATTGAGGGCTTGGACCGTCCCACCGGGGGAGAGAGTGGACCAGCTGGATGGAGTTGTGCGTCGCCTTCGGGAAACCCCATCCAGCCGCAGGGCCTGCGCGGTCACATGGATCCCACCCATCGATAGCATCAGGGAGGAGGTGCCATGCATGATCGTCGACGACTTCAAGATCCGAGGCGGAAGCCTTCATCTATCGGCCTTCTTTCGAAGCCACGACTTCGCGGGCGCGTACCCCGCAAACCTCTACGGCCTCTCTCGCCTCCTCCAGGCGGTCTCAGACGAGGTCGGGGCGAAACCCGGATCCATCTCCACAACTAGCGCCTCGGCCCACATATATGACCACGATTGGGACTGGGTCGAGGAGATGATATTTGGGAGGAGAGGATGATGGGGCGTATCAGAGGTTATTATGGCTGAATTTCTGAGGGCATGATGGCGGAGAGGATGAGGACAGTATGCCCTCTCTGCGGCAGCGCCGAGCTATTCTACGAGCTCGGCGGCATGACTGGAAAGGTCTACCACTGCAAGGACTGCGATTACGTTGGCCCGTTCGTGGTCGAGGCGGACGAGGAGATGATCAAGGCCCTAGAGGAGGGCAAAAGAGATCGATCATCCTCCCCGTAGCAGCCATAACGAGCCCGATTGATCGCTTGCAGCAACCTCGAGCGAGGGCCCGGCAGAGAGGGATTGGATCAATCCCCCTCGAGGGATCCAGTCGAGAGACCATTCCCAGAGGTTATCGTCCATCGCACGGACGAATACGTAGAGGTTCCCATCTGCCACGACCGGCATGGGATCGCCCTCGTAAGTCCCATCTGCAGGGGCAAGGCCTCCTCCAAGGGAGCTCCATGAGGACTCGCCGTCGATCCCTATTCTGTTCTGCCAAAGCCCTTCGTCCTCGCCCCTAACCAGCGTGAGGATCTCCCCATCCAACAGGGTTGCCCTTGGTGGGGATGTGATCGATCCTCCAGCGGGCCTCCACTCGCCATCGACGTTATGCCATAGCTGGCCATCCATGCCCTTAACCAGGGCGTGGATGCTAGATCCATCGTATACAAGGGCTGGCTGGCCGATGATCCTCCCTCCGAGGGTCTCCCAGTGTCCGGACGGCCCAGCATCCCTCATCCAGACCGCCTCGTCATTTCCGCGAACGCAGGCGATCACCGTCCCGTCGGGTCCAAGGGCTGCCGAGGGCGGGGCTGAGATGCGCCCGGCAAGCGAAATCCAGGTCGGGCCGCTTGGCCCTGGAATGCAGTCCCACAAGGCCTCATCGCTTCCCCTGACGAGGACGTGTATCGATCCCTCTCCGTCTTGGATCGCCCAGGGGGGCGATGTTATGAGGCCGCCAAGGGTGCGCCAGCCCTCTCGCGAGTGCTCCCAGAGCGCTCCGTCATCTCCCTCGAGGTAGACGCTATCCCCGAGGATAAAGGGCCTCGACCTCATCAGCCCTCCCGCGCCCTCCCAGTGCGGGGAGACGACCTCCACATCAAGGGGGAGGGACCACTCTGAGGAAGCATCGTGGATGTCGGATGCCTTTGCTCTAATGCTGTAGACCCCTTCCTCCTCCCAGCGATGTTCGAGCGTTGCAGCGCTTCCCGAGGGCGTGATCTCGGTCTCATCGGTTGCCCCGTCACCCCAGTCGATGGCATAGGAGAGAAGATCTCCCTCGGGATCGGTCGCCTCGATGGAGTAGCAAAGAGGCCTTTGCGTCGCCCCGTGGCTCGGGCCGTCCGGGGCATCCGGCCTTTCCGGGGGATCGTTCGACCCTCGCTCGAGGGGACCCATATCGAAGCCTGCGCCCTCTGGTCGTGGTCGGTGGAGCAGGTCGTCCTCAGGAGCCCCCTCCCTTGTCGCGCTGTCGAGGGCGGGGCTGCCAACGGATAGCTCATACCCATCGAGGCCCAAAGCGCCGTATTCCTCAAAGAGGGGGTCTCGGGCGAGGTTTCCAGGTCCGATGGCGCCTCCTTCGACATCGGCGGAGGAGTAGAGAGCATCGCCCCACTCGACAGGGTAATCGATTCCAGGCCGGAAGAAGAGGCAGTGGTCTGCCTCGAACTCGACCGAGGGTCCAATGAAAGCTGCGCCGTGGCCGTGCGAGACGATGCAGTTCTTCATCTCCAGGATCACATCGATCTCGCGGTCGTCGTACTGGACGTACATGGGATAGGCTTCGCGAAGGGGGCTGTCGATTATGGCTGTGTTGACGATTCTGAAGGTGGCACCTGATTGGAGGGTCCCGATCACAAGCCCGGCCCATGGGGTAGGGGAGTAGTTGCCATCGCCGACGTCGTAGACGATGCAGTTTTCAATGACTGTTCCCCCTCCCCAGAGCTTGATCCCGTCGCATGAGTTGTGGGCAACAATGCAGTGGTGGATCGTTGTATTTGCCGCCTTTGAGTCGAGGCCGTCTCCTCGATTGTGCTGGGCGATGGTATCTGCGATCTCAATAGGTCCTGGCGAGGGCTCGATCCCAAAGCCGTCGGGCCGATCGTAGGGCGAGGGTCCCGGGGTTCCCTGGTAGTAGTGGCCGCTGTAGGAGAGCGAGCAGTTCAAGATCGTTATATTCGTCCATCCGGTCTCCCCAGCGGCTCCGCCAACGGCGCCAAAGCCGCAGTACTCGATCGTCGAGTTGAGGATATGGATGTCTTCTACGTCGCGAAGATCGACTCCGAAGCCGTCGAGGTGATGGATGTGGAGGCCCTCCATGACGACGTGCTTCGCAGGGTCCCAGGCGTTTATGCCGTCCCTGAATGGATTCTCTCCATCGCTTCTGATCTCCAGGTTCTCCAGGCGAAGGTAGCTCGTCCCCGAGAGATCGATTGCAGCGAAGAGGTTTTCGGTTCCAACGAGCGCTGCCCCATCCTCCCCCCTGATGGTGATCCAGGCCCCATCAAGGCCGGAGGCCGGCCGGATCATGTCCTCCCCGAAGTCCCGAAGGATGTACTCCCCGGACATGATGATCAGCGTATCGCCTGGATCGAGCTTTCCTGCACCGAAGGCAGGGTTTCTCCAGGGACTTTCAGCGGTTCCTGGATCGTTGTCGTCCCCTGTGGTGGATACATAATGGGTCTCTCCAAGCGCTATCCCTACAAGAGCTAACCCTATGAGCGCCATCGCGATGAGCGAAATCGAGAACATCAGGGGGACTCCTGTAAATCCCCGAGGCCGGAATCCAACAGCGAGCATGATGATCCTCCTATAGCGGAGTATGATCACATTCGGACGTCTTACTATATAAATATATTTTTTTGATAGCGTTGGGGGAATCGCCCTTTCAGGGCAAAGGCTATTGCCCAGAAGAGCAGATCATTATGGGGGTTTAGAGGTGATGAGATCATGAGCGAGGGTATGGTGCAGTTCGAGGTGGAGATCCTTAGCTACTCCAGGATACGTTCCAGGATACTCTGGCCGGATTCCCACAGCCCGTGGATGGAGGGCTGCCTGGAGGAGCTGGTGGTTCACTGCACGTATGCAGCCTGGACGGCCTATCTACAGGGCATGCCGCTCGTCCAGTTACTGAAAAGCCCCGACGACTCGGTCGGCCACGCAGTCTCGGATATCCTCACGCGTACCATGGAGTCCATGGGGGCGGCCCTGATAGGCGAGATTCGCTTGAATGGGGAGGCCTTCGACGAGTTGCGCAGAAGTCATATCGAGCCTTGATCAAAAGGGAGAGAAAGGGCGCAAAGATTGTGTCCAGAAGGGCGTAAAGATGGTAGCCCGGCCAGGATTCGAACCTAGGTGAGGAGGTCCAGAGCCTCCCGTGATTGACCGCTACACTACCGGGCTTCCGCGGCCATCCAATGAAGAGGTTATGTATTAACCTATCGATCCGATCCATGGTAGTCCAGCAAAACGACTTTGCTCCTTTCCATCTCCAGGTCATTTGATGTAATCGAGAGGAATTTCTCCGGGCCTTCTACATCCTTTCCCTCCAAGAACCTGTCCACGGCTTCTAATTCGAACGTCAAGGCCTCGGTGCTGTAGTGCATGGGGATGATAATCCTTGGGCAAAGCTCTTTCGCCACCTGCGAAGCCCCCGGCCCATCCAGGGTGAATATCCCCCCAACCGGTATCATCAGCAGATCTACCTTTCCGATCTCGGCCTTGGCCTTCTCGGAGAGGTGGTGGCCGAGATCGCCTAGGTGGCAGATCCGGACCCCATCGACGACGAAGCAAAAAATGGTATTTGGCCCTCTCAGCCGTCCTTCCTTCTCGTCGTGATAAGAGGCCACTCCCAGGAACTCCCGCCCCTCAATGAGATGCCTTCCGGGCCCCCTCAGGACGACGGGGTTTCCCTGTAGGGCTTCGACGTTGTTGTGGTCGTAATGCTCGTGGCTTATCAGCGCAACGTCTGCCCTCAGCTTGGGCATGCGATACCCGATGCTCTCATCGAAGGGATCGGTCACAATGGACAATCCCTTTGAGTCGACGATATGAAAGCAGGAGTGTCCCAACCAGTAGATCTTCAAACCTGATCACCTAAAAATTTTATTGGACCTCATGGGCAAAAAATCCTTTCGCTCAGTGGATCATCGCATCGACGACTCCGTGGACGACCCCTGGGGCGTACTTCTTGACCTTGACGAGGCCGCGGACCTCCAATCTCCGCCCAAGATATGATGCCGCCCCCTCGACCTCATCGAGGAGTGCCTGAGGGTAGAGCCAAGAGGGCACGGTCTGGTGGTAGTGCAGCATGCCTCCTGGACGCAGGGCCTCGATTCCCTGGCGAAGATAGCGATTCGTCGATCCCACAAGCCCCATAACCACCCTGTCCGCCTCGGCGACCGGGGCAAGGCGGGCACAGTCCCCTAAGACGGGGACAATGATCCCCTCGACCCCGTTCAGGCGGATGTTCTCCTCGAGATAGCCGAAGGCAACGGGATTGAGCTCGATTGCGCAGATCCTCTCCGGCCTGGAATGGACGGCCATGGGAAGGGAGAAGTAGCCGATTCCGGCGAACATGTCGACCACCCTTTCCCCCTTGCCGAGAAAACCCATCCTCCTCCTCTCGGCCATGTTGCCGGGGGAGAACATAACCCTCATGGGGTCCAGCTTGAAGATGACCCCGTTCTCCCTATGAACCGTCTCCGGCCCAGAGCCTGCTATCACTTCACGGCAGGGCTCTCGAAGCTCCCCGATGATCCCCTTATCCCATAGGACACAGCGACATCGAGGGTAGATCTCGAGCAGGGCTTTGCCTATCAGATGCCTCCTTCCCTCAAGCCTGGGGTGGATCTTGACAGTGATCGTATGGCCGAGAATGGCCCATCCTCGCGGGAGGAGCTCTACCTCTTCTCCGCTCAACAGATCCCCCAGGATCTCTTCCAATGTGGGGGTCTTTCTGTAGAACTCAGGGTCTTGCTGCCTGATGCATCCTGGAAGGTAGCCGCTCACAGGGATCTCCACCATGCCTCCTCGAAGAAGCACCTTTCTCTTTCTGTCCAGCCTACCTGCGGCAATGATCGCCTCCATGGCGTCTTGTGCCTCCTCTTTTGGGGCTAGAAGGGCGAGGTCTCCGGATGAATCGGAAGTGTCCATGGGTGGGCCGGACGTATCCATGGTTGGATCTGAAGCCTCCCTGGCTGGATCGCAGGTGGAGATGGCTAAATCGGGACGGCGGCCGGATTGATTGGAAGCGTTCCTGAAAGGATCGGGAGCGGATCCGCCTGGATCAGAAGGGCTACTAGATCGATCTGAAGCTCTGAACAAATCCCACCCTCTCCTGGCTAGCGTTGAACCTCAGGATTATGCTCTCGCGATTGCGGTTAACCAAGTAGTCCTCGCCGTGGACGACCAGGCCTGCGTCGTAACCGCTTGGAACAGCTAGCCTGAGGGTGATTGGAAGGCTCTCGCAATCTCGGGATAGGTTCACCCGTATGTTCGCATCGCTGCTAGAATTCAGGCTGATCCGGGTGCCGTTCTCGTGGGATATGGTTATCACGCCTCCCTTGGCACTGATGCTCCTTTCAGCCCCATCGGGAAGGAGCATCTCGATTGCGCTCTCCATGGAGCTCGGATTCTCTATATCGAGAACGAGATCGCTTCCACCGCTCTTGTTCTCCAGCTGGGCGTAGTACTGCACCGCACCTGCATCTCCTTCATTTGGGAAGATGAACCCGGTATGGACTGCGAAGATGGCGAGGACTACAAAGCCGATAAAGGCAAGACCCATTTTCCAGCTGAGGGGGCGTGCCTTCTTGGGGAGGCGGTCCCCTGCTCTGAGCCTTGCGGGGAGTGACTCCGGTCCTCCTCCGGCAGCCTTACTAGGAAGCTCCCTTTTTGGGGCGGGCGCCGGATGGTCATCTGGAGCCAACGCTTCCTCAATGCCACTGATCTCCCTTTCATCGATCTCAGCTCTATCGGGCGACTTGGACAGCGGAGCCTCCCCTATGGCTCTTCCCTCGTCCAATTCTAAAGATACTTCCGCCGGGGATTTCCTAGCGCCCCCTTCTTCGGCGATAGGCCCTTCCTCTCCGCTTTCTTCCTCTCCTCTCCCCTCTGCTGTGATCTCTCCTGCAGCGCTCTCCTCTGCAGCGGCCTCCGGAGCTTGCGAGCCTGCTTCCTTCTTTTTTTTCTTCTTCTCTTCCTCCTCCTCCGAGGCTTCCAGAGGGTGCTCGACGAGCGGCGTCTTCCTTCGGCTGGGAAGTGTCACCTCGCCGCTATGAAAGTCGAAGCGTAGATCTGTATACGTCCCTGAAGAATCGATGAACATCTCAGCCCTTGGGACTAGGTAGGATACGCCCGAGATCTTCGCCTCTTCGAAGAAATCGGTGTTCTTCATCAGGCGGTCCTTGAAGGCATATACCGCCCCGCTCTCCATGTGGGAATCGATCTCGCTGAGGCTCGGGAAGCGGTCCTCCGTGGAGGCCAGCTCCTTGGTCGCCCGCACGTAGGCCTCGAAGAATATGCGGCTCATGCGGTTGAGCCGATTCTTGTATCGGCGGTCGAATAGGAAGGAGAAGCTGTCTCCGCTGAGGGTCTTGGCTTCCTCGACATTTTGTTTCCAGGCAGTGAAGGAAACGTCCATCGACCTTGCGTTTTGAACCGACCATGATAAGTATTTTTGTGTGGACTTCGGACGGAAGGCCACGTGAGCCGAAGGATCCTTCCTCTCTCCTCACCTGTTCATATCAGGTCCATATGACAGGCATCTTTAAATCCGTCTCGGCAGCAGATAGGGTGTCTATGAAGCTATTTGCGTTACTATCGGTCCTTGTGCTGCTGGGGGGCGGCATAAGCTGTGAGCAGCTGCTCGATCGATATCAAGTGGCGGTGGGGGAAGGCGTAAACGTCATACTTAACCTGGCGAACGGCGGCGACTCGCCCCTGCAGGTCAGCGTCATTCCAAGGCTACCCTCTGGCCTCTCGGCCGCTCAATCTCTCGCCTGGGCGGGATCGATCCCAGCCGGCGAAAGTCAGCAGGTCTCCTATGGTGCAATCGCAGTCAGTCCGGGAAGCTACGAGGTCGCAACCCTCGTCGAGTATGGGGATGAGAGCGGCATGCATCAGCTGCTGATGACCTCAAACCCTCTGACGGTCTATTAGGGCAATCCCGTTAAGGCGCTCCTCCAGAGCGCCGGGATCAGACCATTCAATATTTTATCATCGATTCCGATCCTTGACCCTCTCGATCCTAAGATCGTCCCGCGTAAAGAGGGCTGAAAGATCGAATCCAGCCTCCTTCAAGGCCTCTCGCCCTCCCTCC
>CAZWDT010000008.1:0-53188 GCA_964632755.1 uncultured Methanotrichaceae archaeon | reverse complement strand
CCACTTGGAGGATAGGTTGAAGTCCTCAACCGAGGCCAGATCGGATATATTTGCCGAAGTTATGACGGCGCTGCCATTGATCGTCTCTGTCACATATCTATAGATATAGCCGTCGGGCTGGACCAAGAGCTCCTGGTCGTCGTTCGATAGAACTTGCCCAGGGGACAGGATCGCCGAGCTTGCCGTTGAGATGAGGGCGCAGCAGAGCGTGGCCATCAACAATGATATCCACTTCATATCAATCACCTGGCTTGTCGCCCTCATTTACTTAAATAGATGATGCCTTCCTTTTGGATCATTTTATCGTCAAGGAGTCCACCCGGGAGCGGCTATTCCGCCATCTGGCGCGGGGGGGAATGGAAGTGGGGGCCAAGATCGGCAGACGTCTCTTTCTGCCTTTCACATGAAAAACTCACGAGGCATATTGGTTTTTCATCCTTTGGGCATGATCCCTGTCTGAGGATCATGGACGTTTTGTGGCATCGTCATCAACCTCACTCGATCTCATCTAGCTTGTACTCCTCTCGCTCTTTGAGGAGAAGCTCGAACTCGGGGGGGGTGAGGAGGGGGACATTGTACCTCGCGGCATCGTCGAGCGCTATCCGGGGGCACGCAGTCGATACGGCGGCCTCAACGCCGAGGTTGATCAGAACGTCGGGATCCACGCGATCCACGTATACGAGCATCATCTCCTTGCCGTGGGATCGTCCAAGCTCCATCATCCTCTCGCAGAGATCCATTCGCCTCTGGCCTGGCTTTTTGGATGCTATAACTGCGAATCGGCGAGCGTTGCCGGCCCGGGCGATGCTTCCGAAGCGCCGGCGTATCAGGGGCGAGGGATCGACGATCGTAGCCTCGCCGGTGATTGGGTCGAGGGCGACGACGCTCTTTCCTGTGGACAACGCAACTCCGATCGGGTGGAACATCCCTGTGCCGATGAAGATGAACTCGGGAACGTCGAGCGATCTTGCCGCTTGGAAGGAGCAGCCCAAAACCTGGCCAGGATAGGGCGTCCTTCGTCCTGCTGGACCTATAACCCCCTCGATTCCCGCCTTCGAGAGGGCGTCGAGCGCATCATCGAGGAGGTGGACGTGCTGGACCGTCGTCACTACCCCAATCCTTCTAGATTCGAGGAGGGGGATTGCCTGGGCCAGGGATTCGCGCAGGCGCTTCCCCACCATACGAGCCTCCAGGTAGAGGACGTTCATAGGCTCGTCTAAAAGTCGGGCGTGGCCCACGTGGATCAAAAGGTCCACCTCGCGAGCTAAGGCAAGGTCGAGATCGCATGCCCCGTAGCATGGCTCCCCCGATACGATCACCTCCGCAGAAGTTTGCTCCCGTATGAGGCGTGCAATCGAGTGGGCGCTCCTCTTCAATCCTTCGGGAACCTGGAGGCCCACTTTGCAGATGCCCATCTCCTTTACGACCTCGATTGCTCTTTCGAGATCCAGGCGATATCTAGAGCCATCTGTCGAGCGTTGACTGTCCAACCTTGTAAGCCTCCTCAAGCCTGGCCGTGACCTTTCTCACCCTCTCCTCGGAGAAGTCCCGCTCATCGCATAGGAAGGAGACGATCTCGTCGGATCGAGGGGGCCTCATCCGCAGGGAGTAGTCATCGGTTGTGGGAGGGTGCAGGAAGAGATCCCTGATCTCCTCGAAGTTCTCTATCGACTCGCCCCGGGCGGATAGGACCGACTCCAGGTCTCCATGCTCCTTGATCAGCTTCAGGGCGGTCTTTGGGCCGACCCGTGGAAGGCCTGGGTTGTAGTCGGTTCCACACATGATTCCCATCTCTACGAGCTGTACCCGGTCAATTGCAAGGCGCTCGAGCACCTCCTGCAACACTATCACCTCCGGATTCACGTCCACGTATACCTTCTTTCTGGGGAGCTTTCGCCTTCCGGTCAAGGCGAGGTTTCTTACAACCCTGGGGGCTCCGAAGAGCAGGGCATCGTAGTCCTGTGAGGAGACGAGGTCCACATCGCCCCGAGAGGCCATGCAGGCGGCCTGGGCCTCTCCCTCCGATGGCGCCTGGACGATCGCTATGCCCATGCAATCGAGCAACCTCAGCGCGTCCTCTATGATCTCCTCATTGAGACGAGAGGATGCCTGTGCGTACTTGAATCTCTCCTCCCCCTCGGACTCCTGCCATTTCGCCTCGGCCGCGCTTCGGACTTCTGCCCTCTCCTTCAGCGTCTCGGCCTTGAACTCTGGGGGCTCTCCATCCAGTACGAAGGCGACCTTGGCTCCGGACACGATGATGCCGGTGATCCTATATAGGATCCCTGAGAGGTGCGATGTGACGCGACCACTGCTGTCCATGAGGGGGCATCCGTCCTGCTGCCTTATGATGCTCAGGAACTGGTAGAGGGTGTTGAAAGCATCCACCGCAACCCATCTGCCCGATAATTCCATTGGATCGAACCTGTGCCGAAAGAGCATATCGCCAAGATCAACGCCCATGACAATTCTCCTCTTTGCCCCCATCGTGAGGGCCGATAGATAGCTCTCAGTCTCCATGTAGTGAACTACCCTACCCTAAAGGGTGGGCTTCCCACTTCATAGCCAAAACGCTCTCGCCATTTGGGATTCTACGCAGTTTATTAAATAGCTATCGGAAGGTGATTTGCAGGGGAGGGCTCCGCTTTCATCCCCGGCCTAAAGACCGGGGACTTCGCGCTCTGTCCTCTCCTCTCCCGCAAGTTAAACCATGTCCTTCATCGCTATCATCGAGGCATTCGCCCCAGGCCATGATCTTTGGCCATGATATCGTTTAAATAGGAGTTCTGGAGAGGAGGCCTAAGGAGAGTTCAAGGAAATGATCGAGATAACCGACGCTGCCGCCGATAAGATCAAAAATAGCCTGACCGAGGGAAGGGTAGTTAGGATGTTCCTTGCGGCAATCGACGACTCCGGGGCAAACTACGGCCTTGGAATGGGCATGTCTGAGGAGGACGATCAGCTATTCGAGAGCAATGGCATCACCATCCATATGAGCTCTCAGGACTCCGAGCTTCTGGGCGAGACCATCATCGACTTCATCGAAGACGATATAATGGGAGACGGTTTCATCATCCAGGGGCCAGAGAATGAGATGGTCTGCGGATGCTGCCACGATTCGTGTGAGGACGATTCCTACGAAGGATCTGGGTGCGGCTGCCACTGAAGGTATCTTAGAAATGAATACCCCGCAGCTTGCTGCGGGGTGCGGCGCCGTTTGACCGATATTGGGCAGCAGGTTGTCCTATATTCCTATTCGATCCGCTCCCCTCGATTCTCTCTACTCGATTCGCTTCAATCTAGACGATGAGGTGCTTTAGCCCCCATAGCAGCTTGGGATTGAGTTTGACTAGCACCCTGAGCATTCCCATAAGATTCATCTTGGAGATATCCTGGTCCTTCATGGAGTGCATGAGCCGGTTCAGGTCGTCGTCAGTCAGCTTGACGAAGAACTCCTTGAGCTCAAAGCTCCTCGCGATGTGAATCCCAATGGATGCCCTCCAACGATCTTCATAGGCCTTTAGGCCATCCTTGCTCAGATCCCCCGCCGATAAGGCCTCTGCAGCCACTTCTCCGGCTATGACTCCAGCGGTCATGCCGTTGAGTATGCCTCCTCCGGTGATGGGATCGGTCTGTCTAGCGGCATCGCCGACGAGCATCACGCCGTTTGCAGAGGCCGATTCGATTGGGCCAGAGCCGGGATCGCCGCCCACAATCATCTCAACAACCTTTGCGCCGGGGTACTTGGAAGCGACGAACTGTTCGAGGAGACGCAAGGCCTCGCCCGGTTTGGATCTCGAGCCCTGAATCCCGAGGCCGACGTTGGCGAGGTTCCCACCCTTTGGAAACGACCAAGCATAGCCGCCTGGAGCGATGGCATTTCCGAAGAAGAACTCGCTGTAATCCTGATCTATGTTCCTGTTCTGAAGCAGGAACTGGGCACATATGCCGATGTCCTTTGGCTTCAGGGTCGTATCTATCCCTGCCCATCTGCCCACTTTGGACTCGATTCCGTCCGCCCCGATGATCAAGGGACACTCTATGCTTATCATCTCGCCGCGGCGCATTGCAGAGACTCCATAGGGCTTGCCGTTCCGCATCAATAGGCCTAGAGCCCTCGTCTTTACAAACACCTCGGCGCCGGCAAGGGCTGCATCGAGGGCCAGCGCACGATCGAATATCTTCCTTTCGAGGACGTAGCCCACCTCGTTTCCGGATCGATCCTCGGCCATCACAAAGCTTGTGCCGTCTGGACCGATCAGCCTGGAACCCTTGACCTCGGCCGAGATCCATTTGGGGTCAGGCTTGACGAGCTCGGCGAGCCCGGCCTTGCTAACGCCCTCGGCACATCGCACGGGGTCGCCTATCTCCTGGCGCTTCTCGAGCAGTATCACATCCAACCCCTTCTCCGCAGCCGTCTTTGCGGACATTGATCCAGCAGGACCCGCGCCGATCACAACCACATCGCATCTCATAGTTGAGCCTCCATAAGACTGAGGGCACCCACTGGACAGATATCGGTGCAACGACCGCATTCGATACAGCTATCTGAGACCTCTATCCAGGTCTCCACCAGCTCCAGGGCACAAGCCGGACATACGCCGACACAGGCTCCGCAGTAACAACATTTGTACCTATTGACCGTGAGCAATGGACCTCATCCCCAAAGTATAATAATCCGACTTAATAACTTATCTTGAATTCCTCAAAGCCCTTGGCTTCCAGCTCCGAGAGCTCCATGCCCGAGACCAGGGCGCCTGAGGAGCCTGATTTCATAAGGTTCAGCAGCTCTCCAACCTTCTGCCGCTCGCCCTCCAATACCGCCTCCACGCCGCCACCGGGAATGTTCCTTACCCATCCCTTTATCCCCAGGAGCTCGGCGTTCATTTGGGTGAAGTAGCGAAAGCCCACGCCCTGCACCCTCCCAGATACCCTTATCCGGACGCAAATCATGGCAGTTGCCACCTCAGATGCCGGTGACGAGGTCTTCAAGCGCGAAGCGCTGGTCTTTGGCCTTTATTATGCCCGAGGCAAGGAGGACGCCCGCCGACCCGAGGTCCAGGGCAGCTCTCAGATCCTCTCCATGGGTTATTCCTGCCCCGCAGAGGACTGCCACGCTCGGCTCGATCGCCTTTACGGCCTCGACCGATCTCCGCACGACCTCCGGGTCGGCTTTGGAGACTGGGATGCCGCTTCCTATCAGCTCGGGGGGCTCGACAGCCACATAGTCCGGCCGAAGCGCGGAAGCGGCCCTCGTCGTTGCCACGTTGTTCGTGCAGACGATGGTCACGAGGCCGCAAGATCTGCATGCGGCGATGGCAGCATCGATCTCGGCGAGCTTCAGCCTTCTCTCGGAGTGGTTGATCAGGGATCCCTTGGCACCGGCCTCCTTGATGGAGACCGCGGTCGTATGCCCGGTGAAGCCGCCAAAGCCTACGCCGTCCACATGTTGGGCAAAGACCGGGATCTCGACTGCTTCTGCCACTCTCCCTATATCCGCTGTCTGGGGGGCAACTGCTATCTCCACACCGTACTCCCGGGCCACGCCTTCGCATATACGGGACAGCGTCAGGGCATCTTCTCCCGTGGCTTCACGATATGTCTTGAAGTTGAGCACTATGATCGTCATCTATTCTCGACCTCCTGTTGGATGAAATGGCCCCTGAACGCTTAGAGAACGCACATGTCCCCCCCCTCGCATTCGACCGGCGAAAGAGAGCTGTAGTACTTCTCATAGATCTCTGGAAGCAGCCTCACCCCTGTGAAGGCCATGTTCAGGTGACCTGTTCTGATCATGGCTATCAGGGGCAATAGCCCGCCGTCGACTCCCTGGATGAGATGATATAGCAGCCCTGCGGGATCGGAGTAGCTCAACTTAACGAGTTCCACATCCCTATGTTCGCTGATGAAGCGGTCCAGGCCAAATTGGCTGTCATGGCAGATCTCGCAGCCCTCCCTCCCGATGAAGAGCACAACCGTCCCCTCCCTCCCGCAGATGTACCTGGCGAGGTCAATTGCCGGACCATAGGTCTTATCCAGGTATCTGGTGACGGCAATTCGAAGCTCGTTCGCCTCATCCTGGGAGAGGGCATATTTCGCCGCCAGCTCTCCTTGGAGCCTCTCTTGCTGAACCTCGAGGTTCTCCTGGACCTTGTTCAAGAGCTCCATGCGTTGCGCCTATTCTGCTTATGGGATAAAACGGTGATGGTGCCCTAGGAGATCACCTTCTCCTTCAGTATATACCGGATCAGGTCCTCAGAGAGCTTGGTCTCCCTCTGGACCCTCTTGACCGTGTCATCTATGCTGTGTCCATCGGCGATGAGGGATGAGAGCCGATCTATCACCTTCTCGCTCACGGTGTAGTACTCATCGATATCCTTGCGATGCCCCCAGACGTCTCCCTTGAGCAGCTCCACGCCCTGTATCTCGAGGAACTGTTGTGCTGCTTTAGACATGGTCTGATGATAAGATGGGGGAATCTGAACTGCTCGAAGGCGAGGACAGTTCTGTACCAGCCCCATGACATCCATATTGGATGCCCGGAAGGCCAGGTGGACGACCTGCTCCGTCCGGTTGAGATCCTTGATCTCCTTCTTTGAACTCACAACTCTAAGCCTCATGAGATCACTGTATGATCTTAAAATATTTATAGATAATGGTAATGGTAGTAATCCGGAAAGCGATATTCAATGAGCAGAAACTAACGTTATAAAATATTTATGTTTTGCTGAAATCCGCCTAAATTATAAGTAAAGATATCTTTCGCGCAAGGATAATCAGAAGTGTATATAATATGGAATTTCAATTAAAAGGTAACCAATCCCAAATAAACCCGCAAGAAGAAAAAATGCTAAGGAAAGCGCCGCGTGGTCATCTCGGCCCCGCTCGCTGCCGAAATGAGGCGAGCGCCTGGGAGCAGTTGCCGAGAAGCCCTCTGGCGAGTTCCTGGCTTGGCCATGATCCAAGCCCGCAGTCCGGCCCCGCGCATCGAATCCTATCCCCGAATTGCGCATATGCCCGTGAAAGCCGCCCCTCCAGGACCGAGGGGGACTCCGCTCTCGATATCTCCATCTCCAGCCGTTTTGGCTCGGTCCAGAGGTTTAGCCCCAGACGGTCATTGAGGCCGGCAACCATCGAGAGGATGTCCGTTCGGGCGATTCCAGCCCTGAGATATGAGTCGGTCTCATCGAGGATGGAGCGGTCTATAAGCTTGAGATAATCTGGGTGGGTAGCCGACTCCACGCCTACGATGTTGATTCCAGGGACCCTGCAGCAAAGCTCGGCGTATAATGGAGAGTGTAGGTGGATCTCACAGTCTATATCTTTACATGGTTCGCTTGCGATCTCCAATGCCTTGGAGAGATCATCTTCCTCAAATATTATGCTTGGACTGATCCCAAGGCTCGGCTCGTCCAATGATGCCACGGCTACATCCAGGAATGGAACTTCCTTTGCCCTCTCCAGAAAGCGGGCTACGGAGGTTGCCAGGTTGAAGAGGATATCGGTGTATGAAGTGGCCCCGAAGGCGGAGAGGTAGAGCTCGACTGGGCCTGTGACGCATACCCTAAGGCGAAGAGGCCCGCCCCTTGAAATGGCTAGGGGCTCGAGGGCGTTGAGCTCCTCGATCTCTGCCGCCTCTTTTCGCACGATATAGGGGCTCTCGCTCTCATCCGGCGATTCGATCGGCTTCATGAACATATCGATCATGTCCCTGAACTGGGGATATGTTGGGACCTCCACGCCCGCAGCGAGCTTCTGCTCCATGCATTCCCTCACAAGCGTGGCGTAGGCGTCAGGCGAGAGGCCCTCGAGAAGGATGCCGCGGGGAAGCGGATAGCTTCCGATATCGTCGAAGAGGATCTGGGTCATGTCTGATCCCCAAAGAGGGAGAAAAGCTCCCTTTTGAGCTCTCCGTAATCGTTTCCGATGTGTCCGTAGCTCTCAACCCGGTGGTCGAGGGAGGAGATTGCGTCTCGCTTTGGCTCGATTCCGATCAGGTCGACGATCTCCTTCGGGAACTTGGCAGGGTCGGCGGTCTCGAGGGCGACGCAGGGATTCCAGTCCTCCACCTCGTGCAGATATCGCAGAAGGCCTGCCCAGCCGACGGCGCCATGCGGCTCCAGCACGACCGAATAGCGCTTGTAGACATCCTTCATCGCAACCCTCGTCTCGGCATCTGTTATGGAGACCGCAAAGAGGTCCCTCCTCATGGCTTCGAGATCCGGCGCCCCCTTGACATCTCCCGTCTCGTCCATCCATCCGCCGTAGAGGCTGAAGAGTCTGGCCAGGTTGCTTGGATGGCCCACGTTCATCGCATTTGAGATGCAGTTCCTCGAAGGGCGGATGGGATTGTAGACGCCGGTCTTCATGAACCGGGGGAACTCGTCGTTCTCGTTTGTGGCGGCGATGAACCTCCTTGTTGGAAGGCCCATTCGCATAGCGATCAGTCCCCCCATCAGGTCGCCGAAGTTCCCGCTTGGAACGGAGAATACCAGCTTCTCCCCCTCGGGCCCGAGGCGGGATGCTGCATAGAAGTAGTAGACCGCTTGTGGAAGGAGTCTTCCGATATTGATCGAGTTGGCAGACGAGAGGTTCATCCGTGCGAGCTCAGGATCTGTAAATGCCCGCTTTACGAGCGCCTGGCAGTCGTCGAACTTGCCTTGGACGGCGAGAGGATGGACGTTATCCCCGAGCGTCGTCATCTGCTTTCTCTGCCGAATCGTCACCTCATCCCTTGGGAAGAGCACGACGACGTCGATCTTTTCGAGGCCGTAGAAGGCATGGGCAACGGCGGAGCCAGTGTCGCCGGAGGTGGCTGTCAGTATCACCATGCTTCGCCCCTCCTCCTCCAGGAAGTGCTCGATCGTCCTTCCCATGAACCGGGCGGCGAAGTCCTTGAACGAGCAGGTTGGGCCGCGATCGAGGCGCATGATGTGCTTTCCGGGGAAGACGTCCTCGATCGGGACCTCGAAGTCGTAGGCATCCTTGAGAAGCGCGACGAGCCGATTCTCAGGGATCAGATCTCCAACGTATGGGCGAAGGACCTCGTATGCGATCTCCGGGTATGTCATATCGGAGAAGCTAGCGATAAGGTCGGGGTCGAGGCGGGGGATCAATTCGGGCATGTAGAGCCCCTTGTCAGGGGCCTGGCCTGCAAGAAGCGCCTGCTTGAAGTCGACCCTCTGAGGATCGCCGTTTGTGCTGAAGTAAAGGATGGGATTCATGATCTCAAGGGATGGGGGTTCCGGATAGCATTAAGCCTTTGCTATTTGCGTCAGCTTATCCGAAAGGCAGCCGCAATTAACCCTCGCCCCCGGTCCTTCCTGTAGGATTGGGTGGCCTCCCTGAGGATCGAATCGAACCTCCTCTGATCGTAGCCGAGATGTGAGGCAAGGCCATTAATCGTGGACTCTACCCTCGACGTGTCGGGATGGTTCAGCCTTCGAAGGATCATCCCGCTCAATATGATAAGGCTTAAGCCCTCTTTGCCCCTCCCGGCCAGGACAGCAGCCGATCCCAGCTGGAAGAGGGTGGATGCCTCGAGAGGCCCATCATTGATCTCCTGCCCTATCTCCAGAGCCTCCCGGAATTGCAAGATGGCTGTCGAACGGTCGCCCAATTGAAGGTCGACCGTGGCAAGGCTGTGAAGGGCTGCCCCCTCACCTTTGCGGTCCCCAAGGGATCGCCTGATATCGAGGGCGCGGTCCAGATGAACCCTTGCGGAGGAGAGCTCTTCGAGGCCTTGCTCGGCAAGACCCAGCAGATAAAAGGCCTCGCCCTGCCTGCCCGCCCCCCGCAGGGGAAGGGAGAGTGCCTCTTCCAGGCGATCCTTTGCCCGATGGAGGTCTCCTCTTTCCATCTCGATCTTGGCGATCTCGATTGCCGTCTCCCCCCTCTGGCGCGGGCCCTCCAGGTTGGAGGCCTTCTCTAACTTCTCCAGGGCGGACTCAAGCTTCCCCGAGGCCATCTCCAGGGAGGCGAGGCCGTGCAAGGCAACCGAGGCTGCAGGCCCTCGGCCGAGGGATGCATCCAGTGCGCGCTCGTACCATTTGCGAGCGGATGCGGCGTCCCCGAATAGCTGATGCGCCTGGGCAAGCCAGCTTAATGTGGCCGGATGCTCCTCCCTATCCAGAAGCTCGCGGTTTATGTGAATCGCATCCTCGTAGAATCCGCGAGCGATCAGGATCGAGCTGATGGCGGCCGAGGCCTTCCTCGCGCCCTCCATGTCATCGTCGCTGAGGAGATGGAGGCGGGCCATGAGGAGTCGGTCGAGCCTTGTGATCCCCGCGCTAGGCGCCCCCTCTTCGGAGATCTCCATCAAAAGGCCTCCTGCCATTCGTTCTGCGCTTCCATAATCCTCGGGCTTCAATTGTGCGAGAAGCGTTGGGCGAAGGCTCTCCGATACCGATATCTCCTCATCATTGGCAACAGCAAGCCCCTTTTCCACCCACTCGTTGAAGGGCGCAGAGTCGGAGAGGCCAAGGGCTTTTTCGAGGGCTTCCTTTTTCACAGGGGTTTTGAGGGCTGCTGCCCTGCAGAGGGCGTGCCAGAGGCGAGGTCCAAGCCCCCGGTGCACGATCTCCAGCAGATCTTCATCGGGCTTTGGCCATGCGGAGGTCTTTCCCTCCATCAGAGATCCAACCTCCATAGGGGATGTGAGAAGGGCCGATAGGATCAGATCCAGGGAGAGCGCTCCCTCCTTCGATAGTCGATCCAGGAGAACGTAAGGGATCTCTCCACTCCTGTAACCTTCCTCGATCAAGGGGTGCGATAGCAAGATTCGTATCCGGGAGGTCGAGGATAACGGGGCGAGCTGCTCCTTCCTCGCCCCAGTGGGAAGGATCTTGGGATCTTTGGGCTGAATGGGGGCGACGATTATTGTCCTGGAGGCCTTGAGGGAGGTGAGCAGAAGACGGTATAATCTCGCCAAGTGGGGGTCTTCCATCGTCCCGTCTGGGGAGAGCGCCCCATCGAGATCGTCCAGGATCAACAGAAACTGGCCCTTGTTGAGGCCAGCAATCGTTCTATTACACTTCCGTTCTATATCCTGGCTGGGGTCAAGGAGGTCCTCGATGACATCCCTGTAGCCCTCTCCGCAGGATCGAAAGGCATCAAGAGCGGCCTCGATAATCCTCAAAGCCGAGATCGGCAGGTCGCAATCGCCGTGCAAGGCAACGGGGATGAATTTATCGAGGGATTGGGCAAGGGAGGCGGAGAGAGCGCTCTTCCCCATGCCCGCAGGGCCTAGGATCAATGCCGCGGAAAGCGTGCCCGATCTTAAGCGGGGAAGGAGCCTCTGCCTCTCTCGCCTGCGGTCTACGAGGGGGGCATCGCGAAGCGGATGCGAGGGAACAGCTTCGCGAGGGGTCTCTACTGACTCGGCCGTAGCCTCAGCCTGATCTCCGTCTTGAGCTTTGGCTAGAGCTTCTGTTTGAGCAGTGGGCTCGAGAAGGCCAGCCCATTCGCCGTAGAGGGCTGGAAGGGCCCAATCGAGATCTCCGCCGCAGTAAAGGGGGGCTCTGCTCTCCAGAAGGGCGCAACCAATGCCCTTTCCCTTGCTCAACGATCGGTAGAGGCAGCGCCAGGATGCCTCCTTCGAGCAAGGCCATGAGAGGGCGAAAGACATTCCCTCGGCGAGAAGGGAATTGCAGAGATGGCTCAAGGCCAGGTTCAAGCATTCATTCTTAGGAGGGCTAATTATCGCCCCTGCGCCAGGCACGATCTCGGCGAGCTCCCGAGGCGAGAGCCGGTCCTGGCCGCCATCCTCGCTCTCGAGGATCAGATAGACCTTATCGCCTTCTTTTACCAGGGGGGCGGAGATATGGACCAGGTGGGGCCGAAAGGCCTCAGCAATCCTCGCAAGATCCGAACGTCCACCGTCGCATATCCGAATAGAGACGCCGAGGCCCTCGAGCGCCCGGACGATCCTCTCCTCTGCCCACTCGAACTCGGACTTGGGAGCTGCGGCGCAGAACAGAACGTGCAAGGGACCTGGCCGCCGGAGATTCACCGTTTCGACTCCGGGGATATGTCGGCTTATCTCAAGCTGCAGCCCTATGGCCTCTCCTCCGGGTGGGCGCATCAGCTCCCAGGGAAGGGCCAGGACCTCTTCGAGATCGGAACAGATCTTGAGCGATCTTGCACCTTGGAGGCGGCGCGAGATGATCGCCCAGTCCTTCGCAAGCCAGATGCGAAATATCTCATCTCCGAGAAGGTCCATGTAGTAGCGCGAGTCCTCTCCCTGCATTCGCCTTCGCATCAGGTCGTCGAGCCTTTCTGGAATCGTCAGGACCTCGCTTGCCTCGACCGGATTTAGGACCCTCCTTGCAAGGGACCTCCTGAGGCACGCGACCTTCAGCTCAAGGGTCCTGGTGCCGGGCGATCCGCTATCGCTTATCTCAAATGTGATCGTGGACTCTGGACTCATGAGATCCTCCCCGAGAGGACGGGCAAGAAGCCCATCCCCAGATCCATATTGCTCCAAGGGGATGTTATATCTGATGGATACGGCTCATGCTTCCCGCCCTGTAGCCATCGAGATCGATTGTAATATGACGATATCCAAGCCCTCGAAGGGCTTTTAGGACATCTGCTCGCCGTTTGAGCATCAGTGCCATATCGCCTGGCAAGACCTCGATCCTCGCAAGATCGCCATGATCGCGCAGCCTGACCTGGGATAAGCCAAGGTCGAGGAGAAACTCCTCTCCGGCCTCGATTCGAGAGAGCCTCTCCTCCGTGATCCTCTCGCATAAGGGGATGCGGGTTGCAAGGCACGCGGAGGAAGGCCTATCCCAGAAATCGTAGCCGAGGCTCTTGGCCATCCTCCTGAGGTCGGCCTTGGAGAGCTCAAGCTCCAAAAACGGGTGGACGATGCCAGCATCGTCGAATGCCCTCGTTCCAGGCCGGTCGTCGCTGAGGTCGTCCAGGTTGAGGCCGTCGGCAATCGTTGAGATGCCCTCGCTTTCGGCCAGATCCTTCAGCATAACGGCCCATCCCTTTCTGCAGTGGTAGCATCTATCAGGGCCGTTTTCGACGATCTTTTCGATCTCCATGAAGGGGAAGGATAAGGCCTGCAGCCTGAGGCCGAGGGACTCCGCCCTCTTTGTGGCCTCCAGTAGCTCCCTTCTTGGAAGCGCCCGGTGATCGACGATGGCTAGAAGGGCGCCGTCTCCGAGGACAACTGCAGCAACGCAAGCGAGAAGGCTGCTGTCCAGGCCGCCTGAGTAGCAGATCAGGACTTGGCCCTTCTTTGAGAGCCAGCTTTTTAGGCGGTCGATCATCTCCAACGGATTGCCGCAATCGGTCGCTTGATCCCGACGCCCTTGAAGAATGTGTAGCAGAAAGTCCCCTCCGATCTCAGTTCAATGGATCTTCTTCCAATGGGCGGATGATCAAAGAGGGATATTGCATCGACGCCAAAATTATGAATAAAATTTGATTCATTGCTCTTCCATCATATCCTGGCTAGTCGAATCCCTCGTATCTTTGGCTCATCACCAGGTTGCCATTAAGATCCCGCAGATAGAGCGTATCGCCATCGTTGTTCCATATTGCATTGCATGCGTTGCCACTGTTATGCCAATACAACTTCGTCGTTGTATCGATGCCTGTGCCCGTATAAAGCGTGACCGTCGCGCCAGAAATCAAGCTGAAATCAGGAAAAGCGTAGATATGATTTGCCTCGTCCTTAACCGTCCAGCCCGTCATATCGATGGATTCTGGGCAGGTATTCTTGAAGGTAACATACTCATCATTGAGGTTATCGCAGTCGTTCCCCTCTGCATTCCAGTGGAAATAGAGGATTCCGATGCAGCTGGACGAGCCTTCCGAGAGCTGCCATATGCCTCGTTCTGCATTCCTGGCTTCCTCTTCCCCGGCCTCGAACTCCGATGAGTACAACGTGTTTGGAGGGATGATGTAAACGTGAGCGTATCCTTCTTTGACCAGCTCTAGGTTCACTAAAGAATCGCCGCTATAAATATGTCGCAGAAGCCTTCCGTATCGGTCCTTCTCCTCGATATCCGCTTCGAGGCGCACCTCCCTTCCTTCCACTAATTCCTTCAGCCTCTTCGCCGCTTCCTCGTAGAATGGCTGTCCCATCTCTGGCGTATTGATGCCGAGCAATCTTACGCTTTCGCCATTCTGCAATTTGACCGTATCACCGTCAATCACGGCGGAAACGATTGCTGTTGTCGTCTCAGGTATCGGTTTAGCGGAGGGCGCCTCTGTTGGTGCAGCCAAAGGAGCAACTAACGGATTTGGATCATGCGGATCCCAGATCCCATCGCCATCAGTGTCGACGTTGTAAGGATCTGTTCCGGCATTTTTCTCTTTGGTATCGCTCCAACCATCGCCATCCGAATCGGCAAATAATATGTATACTGCAACCATAGCAACTGTAACAACTAAAATTATCGCTATCAAGACCGCTATGGTTTTGTTATTCATCTCCTCTTTTCCAAAAGATATGCTACTATATATAATCAACGATTACGAAAAGAGGGGGCCGATAAACCCTCGTCGTGAAAAAAGCAGGTCGAAGACATCCGCCCTTGCAAAGGCTTTTCTCCGGCTCCAGGCAAGCGCGCCCCTGCCTGGAGCCGGATGGGATATCGATTGAGGTTATGCGAGCGCTGGGGCTTCGCCGGGATTCCGCCCTCTGCCCCAGCTCTGCAGCCCGCATTCAGGACGAGGCTCTCTCTCGGATCGTAAGAGGCTTTCTCTTGGATTGGAAGGGTCTCTCTCCTGGATATGCGGTATCGCTAGCAGATGAGGTCGGATAGGATCCCTGCCTGATCAAGCAGCCGCCCGGCCTCTCGATATGAGCGGCCGTGGACGCAATACCGGGCCGTTTCGCCAGTCCTCCCTACTGTATGATCAGGCGATGGGCTTTGCCCCGCTTACCTTGATGCTGAATACGGACGATTTGATCTCAAGAAGCCCCTCCTTCGAGACTGCGGGCTCCTGGAGGCCCTTGATTAGGGGGTCCAGGGGGTAGGCGGCTTCCTCCTCGACGCGCACATCTTGAAAGCCCGCCGACCTTATGGCCTCCAGATACTCTTCCCTAAGAACGGCGCCGGATAGGCAGCCGATATAGCCCTCCGGGGAGTTCTTCACGGCAACTGGAAGCTCCCTATGGAGCACAATGTCCGATACCATCAGGCGGCCGCCAGGCTTCAGGACTCTGTATGCCTCCTTGAAGACGCTCCTCTTGTTGGGCACGAGGTTGATTACGCAGTTCGATATGACAATATCGATTATGCCGTCCATCACCGGCATGTTCTCGAGCTCTCCCTGGCGAAAGTCGATGTTCTTATAGCTGCCCTTTCTGGCGTTTGCACGTGCCCGCTCGACCATCTCGGTCGTCATGTCTATGCCTATGACGAAGCCCTTCTCTCCGACCTTCCTCGATGCCAGGAAGCAGTCGAGGCCGGCGCCCGAGCCCATGTCAAGCACCGTCTCCCCGAGCATAATGGAGGCCAAGGCGAGAGGATTTCCACACCCCAGTCCCAGGTTGGACTCCATTGGCGCAGCCATGATCTCCTCATCGGAATAGCCGATTCGCTTGTGTATATCATCAGAGAGGGTGGCTTCACAAGGCCCGCCCACTGAGCAGCATGAGCCAGCCTGCTTGGCGATCTGGGCGTATCCCTCTCTTACAGCCCTCTTAATCTCCCGTTCCATCATCTAAATCACTTGAATTTATTTCGCGGATTCTAACTTGTCCAGCTCGGCCGCCTGGATGGTGGCCGCCATATCCGCATAGCTAGGAGTCTAGAGCATATTAATGTTCTCATTCGATCCCGGCTCCCGCCCTCAGCTGACCTCCACGCGGCTGCTTCCCATGCCGTCCTCGATCACGGCTATCGTGTTGTCGAACTGGCCTTGGACGTCGCTTATATGGCTTATCGCAAGGATCTGGGGGAATCGCTCCTCGAGGCGGCGCAGCATCCCCAGCATGCTCTCCCGATGCTCTATGTCCTGCGAGCCGAATATCTCATCGAGGATGATGAACGAGTAGCTAGGGCCGTCCTTTCGAAACCGCATGAGGTACTCGCTTATAGAAAGGCGAACGGCCAAGGCCATCATATCTATCTCCCCGCCGGAGAACCGATATATGGGGTAGTACTCCCCGGCATCCTCCACGAGGATGTTGAAATCCTCGTCGATCTTAACCAGACTGTACCTTCCGGAGAGCTCCTCCAGTATGTCGCCTGCAGCCTGGGCGATATCGTCCTTCACACGGACGAGAATGCTGTCCATGAAGCGGTTGATGAGCCGGCGGGTAAATTCGACGACCTCGAGCCTCCTCTCCAATACGCTTGCCCTCTCTCGGTGCTGCGCGAGGCGGTCCCTCAGAAGGGAGAGCTTCTTCAAGTCCTCTTGAAGCACCTCCAGACGGCTGGATGATGCCGCGATTCTCCCGCGAGCATCATCGAGTCGACGCTGCTCTTCATCTAGCTCTGCTCGCGCGGCGGAGTGTGCCTGCGGACTGTATGAAAGCTCCTCCAGGCGCGCCTTTCCTGCCCTCATCTCGGCCTTGAGAGCTGCAAGGTCCTTTGCGGCACGATCGAGCCGTTCGCGGCATTCCGCCTCTCCTGCAAGGCCTATATTGAGCCGTTGCGCCCTCTTCTCCGCGGACGAGAGACGCTTCTTCTCATTTGTGAGATCGATGTGCTCTTGGGAATCGAACCCCAGATCGGCGAAGGCTCCCTTTATCTCATCCAGCTGGGCGTCCAATGCAATGAGCTCTTCGTGCAGGGATGCGAGCCGATCTCTGAGCACTGGGATCTCCTCGACCTTCTGGGAGAGGGACTGCCACCTTCGATGCATTCCCTTGAGCTCTGCCAGCTTCTCCTTCGTTCTCGCATACTCCTCCTCTCGATATCCTAAGGAGGCAATCGATCTTTTGATCTCGGCGATCGCCTCCCTCAGGTTGCCTGCCCTTGCCTCCAAGTCCGCCCTCTCCGCCTCTCGCCTGGGCCTATCCTCCAGGCGAGATCTAATCGATGAATGCTCTTCGACGAGCGGCCGCGTATCTTCGATCTCCTGCCGAAGGCGGCGATGGGCTTCCTCGCTGTAGTCCACATCCCCTATCGCCAGGATCGAGGCATCGAGCTTCTCCTTCTCTTCATTCGAATCTTCAGCAGCGGATCGCACGCTTGCTTCCTTGGAGAGCAGCTCCGCCCTTCGAACAAACCTTCTCTGGAGGGATTTATTGGAGGCGTTGACGTTCTGCCTTGCAATCGTTGTCTCCTCGATGCGCAGAGCGAATCCCGAAATTTGCCTCTCGACCTCGCCTTCCTCGGCCAAGGCCTGGGCAATCTCCTTCTCGTATCTCGACTGGAGGATGGAGTACTGCTCCTCTAGCGGCCTCTCACAGGTGGGGCAGATGCTCTCAGGCCCCATCTCTTCGATCCTCTTTAGGGCCTTGCTCGATCGAGATCTAAGGGCACTCACCTCCTTGAGACGGGCCCGAGCGATCGCGATCCCTTCCTGGAGCTTTGAAGCCTCATCCTCAAGGGCGCTTCCCTCGCCTTGAATACGGGAACTCTCGCCCTCAAGGTCGCCCAACGATTCGATCTCGCTCCTGCATCTCTCCATCTTGGAGATCTGAGCTGAGAGGCGAGATGCAGCCAAATCTCGCCTCTCAAGGAGGGACTTTCGATCCTTGCTTTTGTCCCGGAGGCAATCGAGCCTCTTTAGCTCCCCCTCCAGAAAGGCATGCCTCTCAAGGATGGGGTCGAGCTCCTTCAGTCGCACCTCAGATCTCATCAGGGCGGAGATCTCCCCTTCCAGCCGGGATAGGTTCTCAGCGGCTCCATCGAGCGCTGCCTCCTCCCGGCCGAGCCTTGATAGGAGGCGGTTATGCTCATCGCGGATCTCGTGGAGCATTGTGAGGTCGGCCTCCGCCTTTCGGTGCTCGGCCTCCCGGGGCGCAAGCTCGGAGAGCTCTTTCTGTTCCCTTTCAAGCGACGCAAGCTTTCCATCATCCTCGGAGATGGAACGCTCCTGCCCTTCCCTTCGAGCCTCAGACTTGATCCTTTGCCGGACCAGATCCTCGTATCTCATTCGTCGAGGCTCCAGGATCTCCAGCCTTCGCCGCACATCATCAAGCCTTCTGAGATCCGGCCCGAGTTCGGCGAGCTCCTTCCTTTGAACCTCGATCTGAGAAAGGCGCTCCCTCTCCCTCGATGCCGAGCCCTCCTTCTCGGCGCACGCCTGCTCAAGGTGGGCGAGATCGGCCTGGACGATCTTATGATCGCTCTCCCTTCTCCCCCATCTCTCCACCACCTCGCGCAAGGCCTCGAGCGCCTTCGAGATATCGAGCTCGCGGGAACGAGTGGCCGAGAGCTCCACCATAGCCCGGGAGACCTCGTCGGAGGCGGCGTTCATCTTCCCATCGACGTCCCCGATCTCGGCAATTGCCCCTATCATGCGATTGCGCTCGTCCTCCATGCCCCGCTCGTCATCTTTGATCCTATTGAGCGCGGCTTCCCTGATCTCGTCGAGCCCGAGCAGTTTTAAAAGGTACTCGCGCTTTCCCATGCCGCCCTCCCGGAGGAGGTTGTCGAGGTCCTTCTGCCGGGCGTAGAAGGTCTTCATGAAGTCGGGAAAGCTAATCTTGATCATCCTCTCGAGCTGGAGGTCCACCTCCCTGGTGCCGGATGCAACCTCGGCACCGTCGACGAAGAGATGGGCCTCGGGAGCCATGCTCTTTCCTTTCATCCCCCTGTAGAGGCCGATGCTGTGCTTTCCAAGGTCGAGCTCCAGACGGACATCGACGGATTCCGAATCACGGGCCTGGCTGTTCTTTATGAACTCCTTCTTGATGGTAGAGGCTCGGCTGCCGTAGAGGGCCCAGGCGACGGCCTCCACTATGGTGCTCTTGCCAGAGCCGTTTCCGCCAATGATCCCTGTAAGGCCGTTTTGGAAGTCGATCTCAGCTCTTCGCAGCTTCTTGAAGTTGTGAAGCTCTATCCTATTGAGGAGCATCCAGAGCCTCCGTCTGGTTTGCAGCGACAATCTCTCGAAAGAGTGCGGTGCCGTATTCCATAACGTCCCTCGCCATATTGGGAGAGAGCCCCCCTTCCTCCTTTATGAACCGGCCAAACTCCTCAGGGATTCCGAGCGCATCCACTTTCACCCTCTGAGGCGCGGGGGCCTCGTCGTCATACTCGACGCGGATCTTGAGGTGGATCGCGCGGGACGCGAGCCTGTTGATTCGGGACTGGTCTATCCGGCGATATGCCCCTCGGCTGACGTTGGTCAAGTTCAAGCGGACCATCTTTTCCTCCATCTCCTCGCAGAGATCCTCCATCCCCTCAATTATCTCCTCGGATCTCATGTCGGAGCAGTCGAGGGGGGGATGATCGATCATGTAGCGCGGCCGAACGGGTATCTGCTCGACCTTCCCTCGATCGAGATCGACCTGGAGGAGTCCCTTCACCTGGCGGGCCTCCCCGAAGTTGAAGTACTCGATAGAGCCGCTGTACCAGGCATTCCCTGAGATCTGGGCCTGGCCGTGATAATGGCCGAGAGCGATGTAATCGAAATCGCTCTTGAGAAGGCTGTCGTTGATCTCGTGCTCACCCACGGTCATCATTCTTTCGCTATGCATCGCCTCGACGATCCCGTGCATCGCCAATACATCGGCTCCCGAGAGGCGGATCTTCTCGAACTCCGTCATGTAGTCATGAGGATCCAGGCAGAACGGCAGGCAGTGGAATATGTGGTCTCCTACCTCGAAATGCTCCAAGCGATAGCGGTGAGCTATATGCACGCCATTCATCCCCTCGTACATGTAGAACGGGCTGATGTGGGAGTAGCTCTTTGGGGAGTCGTGGTTGCCGCTTATAATGACGACGGGTATCCCCTCATCGATGAGCCGTTCAAGCCCCTTCTTGAAGACGTATAGCGGCCTGATGCGGGGCCGGACGTGGTGGAAGACGTCTCCCGCGTGGACGAGCGCGTCTGGCGAGAGATCCACTATCCTCTCGATCGCCTCCTCGAACCCCTTGTAGATCATCTCCTCGACGACGTTTCGGCCCAGGCGATCCACTCGATTGTAGTTCGAGAAGCCGAGGTGCGAGTCTGCCATATGGACGATTCTAATCGATATCACCTCAATCTAATGTCGGGCGAAAGCCCCCGCCTTTTCGGAGATCCGCTCCTCTGCCTCTCAAGAGATCCCCTCCCCCGACCTCGGCGGAGAGGGTTTTCACATAGTCCTCGAACCGATGGATCCTTGCCGGAACCGGGAATGGGATATTGAGGGTGCTTATAATGGCTTCCCCCTTTTCGAGCGTCTGGATCTCGATGTCCATCGACGATAGGTCTTGCTTTGCCGACTCCTCCAGGCGAGACCGGTCGTTCCTGTCCGAGAGGCCGAGGATGACCAATGTGTTGAACTGGGATAGTAGCTGCTTATCTATCAGCTTTGGCTGTTGTGTGATTGCGCAGAGGCCGACGCCGAACTTTCGCCCCTCCCGGGCGATCGTCTCAAAACGGGATATGCTGCCTGATCCACCTCCAAGAACCCTCTGGGCTTCCTCGATCGTGATGAGGCAAGACTTCCTCTCCTCGCCCGATGCAAGCTCCCTCTTGTACTCGTCCATTATGCGGCGGGAGATGATGGATAGAAGGAAGAGCTCGGACCTGTCGCTCATGCGCGGGATGTCGACGAGCACCACCTTTCCTTCCTTAAGGTTGCGGATGATGTTTGGGATGCTCGACCTTTTCTGGATGTAGGAATTTCGGCCAAGGAGGGTCTTGATCCTTCGAGAGATGACGTTGATCGTGTTCTCACCGAAACCCTCCTCCACCATCCGGGCGATTCCAGCCGGGCTCTGGATCTCATCGAGCCAGCTTGAGGAATCGAAGACCCGATCGATCGCCTCCAATGCGTCTCTCTGGGCAGATGACCAATCGTAGAGGACGGAGATGTCGCCTGGATCGATCTCGCCAGCGGCGATTGATAGCTCCTCTACCTGCGGCATGGAGCGATTCTCCCGGTCGGTTGAGAAACAGGCAAGGCCTGAGGCGTAGCTCTTCAGATGGACGAGCCCCTTAGATTGCCCGCCCTTCGCCCCCTTGAGGTACTCGCCATGCGGGTCGACGACGAGAAGCCCGAAGCTCGATCTCCCGTCGGCTGCAAGGCGCATGCAGGAGGCGGCAAAGACCTTCATGAAGTTGGACTTCCCCATTCCAGTCGTTGCAAAGACGCCCATATGATGGTCCATTGCACTGCTATGGAGGGCAACCGGTATATCCTCGACAACCCGGCTTCCGTTTCGAAGGCGGCCTACCTCGATATCACCCATAACCGATCGGAGAAAGGAGAACTCGTCCCCAGTCGTTTGCGATACGGTTGAGAACTTGGTTGGAATGGTTCTGGCCTTCTTGAAGGAGCCGGCCTCCACACAGCCGAGCGGCTCAGCCTTGATGCGATTGAATATCTGCTCTTGATCGTAGAAGTCGACTCCTCGCAGCGCCGTGTCCCAGTTGCCTGAGTAGTTGGAGTCGTGCTCGATATCGAGAACGCGGGCGAGGAACTCGATGTCTCCTCGAATATCGTGTACTGAGAATATCTCGCCAACCTCCACCCTCTCCTTATAGGGAACTATGAACTGATACTCCCTGACGTTTCGGGATATTATCCTGTGGGTGGACTTGGCCGTGGCGTCCACCGTCCTTTGATCGAGCAAGTCCTCGCGAGAGGGCCCATCCTTTGATTGCGTAGATATCCTCTCCATCCTTCAACCTCATAGGCTATCATCCAAGATCTCGTGGTAGTCAAGAGATACTTTCGCCTCCTCTAGCTCGAGGCCCGATCTTCCGAGCTCCTCCATCAGAAAGAGTCGCAAAAGCGCTCCCTCATCGCGCCCGATCCTCATCTCGTGATGAGCTCGAAAGAGCGCATGGGGATAGCCTAGGCTCTCCGCCGATCCCGAGTATCCGGCAGCATGAGAGAGGGCAAGCGATATCCTATCTCCAGAGGGGGCGTCCACCCGAAAGGCCCTGCTTGCCTTTGGATGGAACCGGACGACATAGCTCTTCACCGCATCGCCCGGGCGGGGATCGATCATCTTCTCCCCTATCTCCACGTACCACGCCCTCTCTGGAAAGAGCCGTTCCCCAAGGGATGCGGCATGCTGAACGAGCGGCCTCGATATCTCCTCCCCCCAGGAGAGCGAGCTCGACTTGCTCACCCCCAGGATGGATGCGCCCTTCTCTTCTGCTCGGGTGAATATGGCATCGAGCGCCCTTCCAAACGGGCGATCCTTCCATTGGGAAAGGCCGCCGTCGTAGAGGAGGAGATCTCCCTCGCGGGCTTCGTCGAGCGCGAGGGAGAGTGCGATGTACTCCTGCATCTCGCGAAAGTATGTTGTGAGGCGGTCGAGCTCCGTTTCCTTGAGGGTGAGGTCGGCCAGTCCGAAGAAGGCCTTCATATAAGGCAGGAACTGATCTCGATAGCTTCGCCTGTCGGCGAGGAAGATGCGGTCGAAGGTCGTTTTCGTCCTCTGCCACGTTTTCCCGCGATAGACCGCATATCCGGCCCGGATGAGGTTCGCTTGAGCTATCGACCAGTCGCAGACAGACAGGTTCGATCCGTCCACGGCAAATGTGAGGCCGTCGAACTCCTCTGCCTCAAGGGGCTTGTAGTCGGACTTGGCAATCCCCGTTGCCTCCATGAACTGCTCAATGCTCTCGAGCTTTAGGCGCTCTTTTATCGAAAGTGCGATCTCCTCTAGCGCTCTCCTCTCCATCATCTCCTGGTTTAAATGCAAGATATTTACCGTTTTTCCAGGGGGTGAAGGTATTCCAATTCCTCGATAGGACGTGGATCTTTTTCGGCAGATGCTAGTGTCCCTTCCATCAAAGATATCCTCGTCTTATTGGGAGGCCCTTGAAGCTCTTGATCTATCGTTTTCCATCATGCAAAATTTGGGGAGGACTCAACTGCAAAGGGCATTAGCTCTCGCCGTACTTCGGCCGATCCTTGACCTCATCCATGAGGCGGTTCCATTTCCGGGCGTTTTCGACCGTTCGTCGAACTGCCTGCTGCGCTCTAAGGGATCGCCTATTCCCCTTGAGCATGTCCTTGAGGTCGAGCAGCGCCCTGATCACGCCTGCTGCCTCCGCGAAGATCCTTTGTGCCTCCTCCTGCGTGATGTCAGCACTTTTGAGCAGCTCGACGTCGTCCATCTCCTTTCTCTTCAGGACGATGATCAGGTCCTGGATCTCGGCCTTCTCCTTTGAGGAGACCTCCCCCTCCTCGTGAATCAGCCGCCAGATAAGCTCGTGCAGATCGATCTCCCCGGAATCCGGGTGAACCTCTGGGTAGATATCCTTTGATCCCAGGTGGTCCCTATTGAGCTCCTCCCCGAGCAGATCCCTATCGACCTCCACCTCATCAGGGACCTTCTCCCCCACCCAGACAAGCACCTTTTGAAGGTGGGAGAGAAGCTTCTCTCGCTCATCCTTGGTCAGACGATCCCCTGTCCTTGCCTCGGGCTCTCTCCCCTCGCTCATGAATCAGTCGTTTCCCGTTCGGACTATTTAATATGATCGCGGAAGAGAGGAGGCTGCCCGATACGCTTGCCGAGTCCTCATCGAGCAGGGATGACGCAACTCAATCCCCTCTCCATTCAGCGATACATGACCCATCGATTGAGGTACATGAAGGGGATGTCCACGAGGCCTACGAGCCACTTGGTCACTGTGATTCCTACGATCAGCGGCATTATGGGCATGACTCCGTAGAAGGCAAGGCTGATGAATATGGTCGAGTCGAGGACCATGGCCGGAAGCGAGGAGAAGGCGTTCCTTGCCCAGAGATGGCGGCCGCCTGTTCTTGCCTTGAACCATGAGAATATGTATGCATCCAGGTTCTCGCTTGCAAGGAAGGCCACCCAGGAGGCAAAGACTATTCGCGGCACCTGGCCGAGGACGCTCTCGAGCGATGCCTGGTCCATATAAAAAGGCGCTACCGGAAGGGCCAGCACGAGCCAGGCGAAGAGGGAGATGACGACTTGGGATAGGAGGGCTATGAGGATCATCCTTCTCGTCTCGGCAAGGCCGAAGCGCTCGTTCACGATATCCGTGATGAGGAAGGTCACGCCGAAGATGAGTATGACCGCAGGGGCATAGAAGGTCGAGAACCAGAGGTCGAAGGCCGCGGTCTTGGTCGCTGCGATGTTTGCGAATATGCCGAATGCCACATAGAGGCCGAAGAGGGCGTCGGAGCGGTCATACCTTCGGGCATACCATGACCCAAAGAGGGTGAATGCGCTTATGATCACGATCCAGAGGATGATCAGGGGAAGCATGGAGACGAGAATCGCCAGCCGACCTAATTAAGCTTGCCTGGAGGCATTCTACTCGACTGCCCACGATCATCGGAAGATCCCGAGGCTCCAATGCTCTGAGCTTCCGCCACATTTGGGAAGGGGTTGGGGGAAGATCTTCGATAAGGCTTTTAAAATAAGAATATAAAATTAAATACAGTAATTCAAGTTCATTGCATCGCGATTAGGCCTTTGAACGCGTTAGAATGATAAGGCTTATATTGTAAAGATTACCTAAGTATGAGGATATAAAAGGGATGGATAGAGGGGGTAGCTATGATGAAGCCATCGGAGCCCGAGATACGGAAGAGACTGATCAGGTTTCTGGACCAGGACCAGGACGGTCTAAGGAGGTTCGTCATTCAGCAGATACTGGAGGCCGGTGAGATCACCGTCGCCTCACTGCATTGCTCCGTCAAGGAGAGATTCGCCGTCTCCAGGAGAGTGGTCGCGTCCCTCATCGGCTATATCTGCTCCAGCCTGGGGCTTCTTCGGGCGCATAGGTCGTCCTATCGGTCGCCTATCGTCTATGTACTCAGGGAAGAGTACGCCGAGATCGCCAGATACGCAGTCAGTGGGGCGCTTTCCAAGGCATGACCACGGTAAAGAATGCTCCGCGTACGGCAACTACGCTGAAGGTGCGCTCCAAGGCCGAGCATATGGTGAGCCAATCGAGGGACCCCTATCACGAGCTGATGTTGCGACTGTTTCAGGACGAGACGACCGCGAGCCGTGGCAGGGAGTTTTTGGGAATGGTCGAGGAGCGACAGATGAGCGGGAACCCGCTAAAGACCAGGGAATGGAAGCTTATTATGGAGGATCTGGATGTGGGCAGATCGGCATTCTACGCCATGAGGAACAAGCTCCTTGGAGCAGGGCTTATCAGCAATCGAGGGGGGGAATACAGGCTCTCCGGGGCGTTCTCCCGCGACCTGGTGGATATGGGCCGATGGTGGTGGGTGGCGGTGCTGGGAAAAAAGCCGGATAACCTCTAAGGAATTGCACCGAAATAACCTAAGCGGATATGTGAGCGGATATTGCTAGAAACCGGTAAGCTTGGGCTATATTGTAGTTATGCTAATATATTTATATAAAGTGGTTATTGCGTTATAGTCCCTAAGGCGGGGAGGATCTCAGTGCTGGAGCGCGGACTCCAGCCCCGTCATCTTCTGCTCTATGCATTCCACGATCTTGCCGTTGTCAAGGAACTCAAGGCTCCCTTCGCAGAAAGGGCAGACGAAGTTGGCCTCGCTTGCCTCCTCGAAGACGAAGCGGGCACATCCGGCCACGCATGCATAGAATATGTTGTTCTTCTCATATGCAAGCCGCTCATCGAGCTTGCTAATCAATCGACGCGCCTCTGCATACATGGCCTTCTCGAGGTTCTCCGGACAGAGCCTCCAGAGATATGTAAGCCAGCCGCTATCGGGGTCTCTCTTCCTCCTGTATATGGCCAGCCGATGTTCGTAGAGCAGATAGAGCGTTCTCCTCACCGTGTTGAGGCTGATCGCAGTCTTCTCCGCCAGGAACTCGTCCGTGACCTCTTCCTCTGGCATGCTCTCCACAATCATTAGGCCATTTTCCCCGACAAGCTTGCAGAGGTACGCCCTGTGTATCAGCTCATCAATTGCTACCAATAGATCACCACTTGCGCCCTTCCTCTGGGAAGGACCTCTTTATCGGGCCAGCGTGGACGAAAATATATCTACGTACTGATGGCTTATAAGCCTTCGCAGACCTTGAAAAATCTTTGCATCTCGAATTTCTCGATCATGAGATGACCGGCAAGAGCTCGATGAGGTGTAGAGATTCCTAGAGATGGGAAGCGCAGTTGCTAGCAACGCGCACGATTGCAGCCATAACCTGACTGGATCTCGCGGATAAAATTATGAGGGGAGAAGCCTCAGATTGACTCAGCGTGAGCAAGCAAGCCCCTCAGCTTCTGTATGTTCTCCATAGCTTTGTTGGCCTCTTGTAGCTTCTCCTCTTCATAGTGTTCCAGGATCTGTTCAATGGGCTGGGCGAGCCGGTATACCTTTGTGGGTCGGCCGGAGCCGTTGCTCTTGCATATGCGCTCCTTCACCCAACGGTTCCGGCGCAGCGTACGAAGGGCTATGCTCACCTCCGGCTGTCTCAGGTCAGACGCCCTCTCTATATCCCTGGAGGTAGCCTCGTCCACATTGGCGAGAAAGGCAAGCATGCTAGACACCTTCCTTGGAACCCCCAGGTTGCGCAGGGTTTCAACTACCTCGAGGTCCCTCTCATCGAACCTCAATACTGAAGACTCCTTCATGCGATCTACTCCCTTTTATTTCCCCTTATGTTCTGAAAGAGTCTCTTATCCTATAAATAGTTTATTTAGGTTAAATAAATCGTTGAGCCTTGACAGAGCACGTTTTAGTCTATGTGTCCGGCGTTTTCATAAGTAAAATTACTATTATGTTTCCTAATTTGGTCCACGAACTTCGCCTTCTTTTCAGCGGCCCTCAAGGCTGCCTGGTCCACCTTTGCCCTCATCTCCTCGAAATCCCTCTCCGCCCCTTCTCCAACTGCCTTCTTGATGGGGGTGTAGGCAGACTCCCGAAACCGCGGGACGAACTCCTTCTCGCATCCGTCCTCGATCAAGGCCGTTCCATGCCCCTCCACTACACGGCCGATCACGTCCATCGCAACTCCAGTCCCCCTCACTGTCCGAAGGATCTCGGCCGCTGCCTCTTCCGGAGCTATCACCAATAGGGCGTCGATGGAGACGCCTAGGTAGTCGATCGAGAGCTCGTCGAGCATCTCCTTCACCCTGGGGTTGACGAGGCGGCGCATCCTCTCCTCCTCGAAGACGAGCTTTACGCCAGCGGTGTGCGAGATCTCCAAGGCATCTCCCCTGATCCCCCCGTTGGTGACATCGGTCATGGCATGGATCTCATGCTCCTCCTCGACCAAGGCGGAAGCTGCCTCCAGGAACTTGATATTCAGCGTCTCGGAGACTACCTCGTGCATATCGTAGTAGAGAGCTGCTGCACATATGGTGCCACCGCCGGCACCCTCGCTCATCATTATTATGTCGCCTGCTCTGGCATCCTTTCTCGGGGTCAATCGATCCGCAACGCCCACCGCCCCCACGCAGCCTGTGAGCCGGTCGCCTATCACCATATCCCCGCCGATTCTAAGAGTGCTCCCCGTGATCAAGGGGACTCCTACAAGGTCCGAGACGGCGGCGATCCCCGCAATGTGGTCGAATAGACGGGAGAGGTCCCCGTCATCTGCCAGGTGGACGTCGGAGAAGAGGGCGACTGGCCGGGATCCCATGACGTATATGTCCCTTAAAGCTGCGCGGGTTACGTGAAAGCCTGCGAGGAAGGGGTAGTCGCTGAGCCTCGAGTGCATGCCGTCGACTGTGAGGACTATATACTTGCCTCCAGCCTTGACGACGCCTGAATCATCGAGCTCTCCCGAGTCCACGACCGCCGAGGTCTTCCCGATCACCTCGGCGATCTTGGTGTGGGCGTAGAAGTCTCCAAGGCCGCGAGAGCCCACGCCGAAGTCCCCCATGGTCACCCCTTCCTCATGCAGCTCGAATACCTCTCCCCTGGGATGCAATGTGGCAACCGCCTCCTGTAGGACCGCTTCTGCCAGGGCATCTGCCCTCTTTGGAGCGATATCCTTGACCTCCCTGATCATGGCCACAAGCTTCTCTTTGATCTGCCCATCGCCTCGGGCGAGACCCCTCTTTGCATACCCTTCGAGATCCATGTCTGTATGATCTGGCTTTCGGGGATAAAAGCGATTCCCGACTGCCACCATCATCTACGGTTGAAGATCTTCTCGAGCTGCTCCGCTGAGACGGTGATCATAGTAGGCCTTCCGTGGGGGCAAGTGAGGGGATTGTTGCAAGAAAGGAGGTCATGCAGAAGCCTGCGCATATCAACGATGGAGAGCTTCTCTCCTGCCTTGATCGACCCCCTGCAGGCGAGCAGCTTGATTGCCTCCTCCCTGATAGTGGAGCCTTTGGAGGCCTTGCCCAGGGCGAAGAGATCGAGCAGGAGATCGTGGATCGCTTGAGGTCTCTCTAGGTGGGATCCCGTTGCCGGAACCGCCCTCACCTGATGGGCGCGTCCGCCAAAGGGCTGGATCGAGAAGCCCATCTCAACGAGGAGCGGCTTATAGGTCTCCAGGAGAACCTGCTCCTTGGAAGAGAGCTCGATTGCGACCGGCACGATCAGCTCCTGGGAGATGTGCGACTCCTCGATCCTTCGAGATATCGCCTCATAGCTTATGCGTTCGGCTGCCGCATGTTGATCTATGAGCAGAAGTCCATCTTTCCCCTCGGCTACGATGTAGAGGTCCATGACCTGGCCCAGGATGCGTTGCCCTGGGAGGATTGCCTGCAGGCGGTCGTCCACACCCTCCAGGGGAAGCGTGCTTTGCTCGCCATGGGAGTGGATATCATCCTCCATCTCGATGAAGGCCATATCCAGCTCCCGGCGCAAACCGGGGGGCTCTCGCCATCCCAGAGGACGAAGCCGTTCTTCTGGCGTAGCCGATGGGCCTCTCTTGAGGGCAGAGGATACGATTGCCCTCACCGCCTCGATCACCTCCTCCTCTCGGAGGAAGCGTACCTCTCTCTTGGTCGGATGGACGTTCACATCTATCCATCGAGGGTCGATCTCGATCGAGATGATGGCGATGGGGCTTTTGCTTCTCGGGATCAATCCGCGATAGGCCTCCCTTAGCGCTGCCTGGATCGGCCGCGACGAGACCGGGCGGCCGTTTACGTATATGAGCACCCAGTCGGGGCTCGAGCGGGTGAGCAGATGGTTTCCAACCATCCCCTTGATCCTGAATCCGGCTGCATCGGCCTCCAGGGGGAGGAGGCCCTTGAAGGCATCCAGGCCGAGCGTTCTTGCGAGGACATCGTCCCAGCTGGGGGAACGCGCAGACTTGAAGATCGTCCGCTTGCCCGAGAAGAGCTCGAACGATATCCCATGGTTGATTATTGCAAGCTCCGTTACGAGCTCTGTAATGCGGGCAAGCTCCCATCCGGCCGAGCGCAGATGCTTACGCCTTGCAGGCAGGTTGTGGAAGAGCCCGCTTACAACGATTTTCGTCCCGAGCGGGGACCCTGCTTCACCTCTCTCCATGTGGCCGTTTTCGATCCTCTGGAATGAGCCGCTTCTTGCGTCCCTGGTCTTTGTGAATACCTCCACAGAGCGCGAGACGCTTGCGATTGCAGAGAGCGCCTCTCCCCGAAAGCCGAGCGTGCTTATGGAATCGAGATCCTCGGCCGCCCTTATCTTCGACGTTGCATGCCTTTCAAATGCGAGGGGGAGATCCTCTCGAGCGATCCCGCAGCCGTCGTCGACAACACTTATCAGGCTCTTTCCACCATCCTCCACCTCGATGAGGATCGATGTTGCGTCGGCATCGATCGAGTTCTCCACGAGCTCCTTCACAACGGAGAATGGGCGCTCGATCACCTCTCCGGCTGCGATCTTGTTGATGGATTCATCGTCGAGGACCTTTATATCACTCATCTGCAGCTCATCTCTTCTTGAGGGCCTTCTGGTACTCGGATAGCGTGTTCAGGGCTTCCATCGGTGTCATGGCGTCGAGGTTGACGCAACGAATCTTCTCGAGCAATGGGTCTTCTGGTGATGGATCGGGTCCGGCGGCCATGCCCTCATCGAAGAAGATCAGCTGAGTGTATCGATTGGCCTTGGATCTTGTTTGGCAGTCTAGGACCATCTCTCGCTCGATCTCCGATAGGATCTCGTTTGCCCTCTTGACCACCTGGTTGGGGACGCCTGCAAGCTTTGCCACATGGATTCCATAGCTCTTGTCGGATGCCCCTGGAACGACCGCCCTTAGGAAGACGATCGACCCCTTCTCCTCCTTCACCGCCATGTTATAGTTCACGATTCCAGGAAGCTTGTTCGCGAGCTGTGTGAGCTGGTGGTAGTGCGTAGCGAAGATCGACTTCGCCTTAATCGTGGAGTGGATGTACTCCGTCATCGCCCAGGCGATGCTGAGTCCATCGAACGTGCTCGTGCCCCGTCCTATCTCATCGAGGAGTATGAGGCTGTCGGCTGTGGCGGAGTTCAGGATGTTTGCAAGCTCTGTCATCTCCACCATGAAGGTGCTCTGGCCGGCGACCAGGTCGTCGTAGGCGCCCACCCGTGTGAAGATCCGATCCACAAGGCCGATCGAGGCGAAGGATGCGGGGACGAAGGAGCCCATCTGGGCCATGATGGCCGAGAGGGCGACCTGTCTCATGTAGGTGGACTTTCCGGCCATGTTTGGCCCTGTGAGCATCATGAACCTCTTCTCTCGATCAAGGTGGACGTCGTTGGGGACGAATCCTCCTCTCATGGCAAGGTCGAGCACGGGATGACGAGACTCCCGGAGAGTGATGCCTCCACCTCGATCGATTCTCGGCTTGACGAAGCCGCGGTCGAGGGCAACCGTGGCCAAGGAGAGGAGGACGTCGAGCACCCCCATGGCGCGAGCCAGGCGCTGGACATCCCGGCTCGACGTTGCAATCTCAAAGCGCACGCTCGAGAAGAGGTCTTGTTCCAGAGCGATGGAGCGTTCCTGGGCTGAGAGGACCTGGTCCTCCATCTCCTTGAGCTCCGGAGTGATGAACCGCTCGGCGTTTGAGAGGGTTTGCTTGCGAATGTAGCGGTCGGGGACATCTGAGAGGTTTGGCTTCGTCACCTCGAAGAAGTAGCCAAAGACGTTGTTGTATCCAACCTTGAGCGACTTGATCAACGTCGCCTCTCTCTCCTTGGCCTCGAGGTCGCTTATCCACGACCGACCGTCCCTCAAGGCAACCCTCAGCCGGTCGAGCTCCTGGTCGAATCCTTCCCTGATTGCGCCTCCCTCCTTGGCGGAGGAGGGAGGATCTGGGGAGATTGCCCTCTCTAGCAGGTCGACGACATCGTCCAAGGAAGTTGGATCCAGCTCCTCTCTGAGATCGATTAGGAGATCCGATTCGGAGGATTCGAGGCTCCTGCAGATCTGCGGCAGGCGAAGGAGCGTGTTCTTAAGGGCGACGAGGTCCTTTGGGTTAGCGCTCTTGCAGGAGATGCGCCCCATCAGACGCTCCAGGTCTCCTGCGCCGTCGAGGGCAGACTTCAGCTCTTCACGAACGAGGGTGCTTGCGATCAGCTCCTCGACTGCATTCAGTCGCCCTCCTATCACTTCCAACGAGAGGGTGGGGAGAGCGAGCCATCTCTGAAGCGTCCTCGACCCCACGGCGGTCTCGGTCCTGTCCAGGAACTCGAGCAGGGAGCCCTTGGCGGACCGATCCCTGATGTTGCGGAAGATCTCCAGGTTTCTTAATGTGACCTCGTCGAGGACCATGGCCTCCCCTGATAGATAGGGCTTAAGATCGGATATATGGCCGATGGCATCAAGATAGGTCTCATGAAGATAATTGAGCACTGCTCCTGCCGCCCGCAAGGCAAGCGCTGTATGCGTCGATGAAGCGGCCCATCCCTCGCCGAACTGTCTCTCTAGGGCTGCCCCCGCCGCCTCCTTGGAGAAGGCGTCATCGGAGAATGCCTGGACCGCCGCCCTTGCCCCCTCGATCGCCTCCAGAGGTCTCCCCTTGAGGGAGGCCGGATGAAGTATCTCTGATGGCCTGAACTTGGCAAGCTCTGAGGATAGGGCATCTCCCGCGCTTGCAAGCTCGCGCGCCATGAACTCGCCGGTGGAGACGTCTGCAAGCGCGAGGCCTAATGCCTCTCCCTCTTGCAGGACCGCTGCCAGGTAGTTGTTACATCCCTCGTCGAGCATGGAGGGCTCCATGATCGTGCCGGGTGTCACTATCCTCGTGATGCCTCTTTGCACAATCCCGCGGGCCTTCTTTGGGTCCTCCAGCTGCTCGCATATGGCCACCTTGTGTCCGGCCTTGACGAGCTTTCCCAGATAGGCGTCGAGGGCATGGTAGGGGATGCCCGCAAGGGGAATCTTATTTCCGGAATCGTCCTTGCCGCGGGCGGTCAACGTAATGTTGAGTTCCCTTGCAGCGGTTATGGCATCTTCCCCGAACGTCTCGTAGAAGTCGCCCATCCGAAAGAGGAGCAAGGCGTCCTTGCATTCGGCCCTGATGGCCTTATACTGCTCCATGAAGGATGTTGGCTTTGCCATGCCATCTAGATCTCCCTTTATTAGATTCATATCTATTTCGGTCTTATGGAGGTGGAGGCTCGCGTAGCGCGAGGGTGCCCGCGGCGATGACGAGGCCGATTGCAAGAAAGGCGGCGAGTGAGCCGTTGATGCCATAGGCATCGGCGGTCAGGCCGGCGACCATTGGCCCGACTACCACGCCGACCATTCGGGCTGTGTTAAAGATGCCGAAGATCTCGCCGCGACGGGTTGGTGTGGTCACGTCTGCGATAACCGCAGCGGCCGCGGGATTGCTCATCCCGGATCCAAGGCCGAGGCAGGCGAGGAGAAGCATGACTGGAACCGTCCCCTCCACGAACCTCAGAAACAGGAAGGAGACCACGCCTGTCACCGATCCTGCGATTATGAGGATCTTTCTGCTACCTTGATCGGCCCGGCCTCCAAAGTAGATCGCAGATATGGCGTTGCTTCCTGCAAAGGCCATGTAAAGGAGGCCGATCTCGATGGTGGAAAAGCCGAGCCTCAATGCGAACTCGGGAAGCAGCGTTACATTGAATCCGCCAACAACCCCTGTCCAGACGACGACTCCACAGCAGGCGAGGAACGTAGGTTTAAAGCCGTCCTGGATCAGCCTTCCCGACGGAGAACGGGATCGGTCAACTGAGGGCGTTTGGATCTTGGGCGGATCCTTGACCAGGACCAGCACGAGGACGAACGAGAGGGCTGATAAAAGCGTCCAGAAGTAGAAAGGCGCGGCAAGGCCGAGCCTATCGTAGAGCGCACCCCCCATCACAGGGCCGACCGCAAGCGCCGAGTAGAAGGCGGCGTTGTACCAGCCCATGGCCTTTCCCCTCGTGCCGCGATCCGCATGATCGATGGCAAGCGCCATGGCCGAGGGCCAGACGAGGGAGGCCCCTATCCCGCCGATCGCCCTGACAAGGATGAGAAATGTGGCATCCTTGGCGTACAGGTAGAGGGGGGGCATCAGCCCGAAGATCACGATCCCTGCAAGTATGAGTCTGCGACGACCAAAGGAATCGGATAGGCGGCCTGAAGGGATCTGCGTTACCAGCTGGACTGCCCCGTAGGTGGAAATGACTACGCCAAGCAGCGTATACGATGCCCCGAGGCCCCGCACGTACAGGGGGAAGATGGGGGCAATCAAGGAGAATCCAAGGACCGCCACGAAGACCGCTAGGTAGACGGCGAGCATGGGCGCTTTGCCGCCGGAGGTTTTATCGATTCGGATGGCAGATCAGCCCTCTCGCTAGAACTTCAACTCCATCCCCAGAATCGTCTGGGTCTTGGCGACCCCATCGATATCGCGGACTTCGAGCACGGCCATGTTCAAATCCGATACGCTCCCCACCTCGGTGATGGCTATGAAGTCGTTCTCCCCATAGACCGGGACCACCTCGCGAACCCCCTTAATCCTGGTGAGGGCATCGAATACCGACTTCTCGAAGCCAGGCTCGACGTCTATCATTATGAAACCCTTCACCCAAACCACCTAATTCCCCGTTGGACATCTATACAATTAGCGCTTCGAGGATATATCACTTTCATCTCGATCTTCAGGGCGCTCCTGCTCAACGACTTCCTCCTGCTCCTCTGATCGTCGGCCAGCCAATACGCCCATCAGCATCTCTATCAAATCATCGAGGTGTGGTGAGGGTTTAATTCTTGCAGCTGTCACGAGGATCTCAAGCGCCTCCTCAAACCTATCGAGTCCTACGAGGTTCGTCGCCTTGGCCTCCATGTCGCCGACATCGCCCCCCCTCGCCAGGATCTCATCGTAAATATCGATCGCTTCCTGGAACCGGGACTGCGATCCTAAGACGAATGCTATGTTCCTCAAAGGGTCCAGGTTATCGGGGTTGATCTCAAGCGAGCGCTCGTAGCATTCGATGGCCTTATCTCCCTCACCCATCTTGAAGTAGGCCACCCCCTTGTTGTTCCAGGCATCGAAGCTCTCGGCATCCAACTCCAAGACCCGGTCGAACTGCTCCAGAGCCTCGGTGTACTGGCCCCTTCTGATCCGGTCAACTCCCTTGAGGAGGATCACCCTCTCTTTGCTTTTCATGGGACGTCCTCACATATATCCCTGGATGGGGGATGACTGTTCCTTCTCCGGGGCCTTTCCCCGCCTCGTAATCTCCCCGAAGGTCTTCTCGTAGTCTTTGATGTGGTTGTTCAGCCACTCCGATAGCTCCTTTGCCGCCAGGGGAGAGAGTATGATCTCCGTCTCCATCGTCCGCTCCATCGCATTGAGGGTCTTTCCCCCCTCGGAGAATATCTTTGGAGAGTCGTTATAGAAGGCTATGCGAAAGTCGTAGGGGCTATGACCTCCAATGGCCCCTATGGCGTATACCTGCCTGAACTCAGGACTCCTGATGACCTCGATCGAAAGATCCATATGGCCGGTCTATCTGTATCGTACTTAAAATAGCTGATGACACCGGCTGTCTCCTCCGACTTTCTCCGACTTCCTTCGACATCTCTCCGGATGACCATGATTGGATGCTCGCACAATTCCGCAGGCAACGAGATTATCGAAACGTATTTAGATGACCTCGCTCTTTGGGGAGGCGATACTATGATTGGGGTCTTAGGGTTAGAGGACGGAACCAGGCTTGCAGGTAACGGTTTTGGTGCGCCTGGCATCCATTCCGGAGAGCTCGTTTTCACCACCATCATGTCCGGTTATGAGGAGGCACTCACAGATCCTTCCTACAATGGACAGCTTTTGATGTTCACCTATCCGCTGATGGGCAACTATGGCGTCAGCGGCGACAACTTCCAGTCCGATCACATGAGGGCCAAGGCCCTTATCTGCAAGGAGATCTGGAATCATCCCACACAACATCGATCCAAGAAGAGCATATCGCAGTTCCTGGAGGAGGAGGGCCGGCCAGGGATATATGGGCTCGATACCAGGATGCTCACCATAAAGATCAGGGAGCTTGGATCCATGCGGGCAACTCTCGCCGTCGGCGAGGATGCCGATGTGGTGAGGATGGCCCGCGAAGAAGCGCCCATATCCTCGCTCGACCTCATAAGCGAGGTCACGTGCAAGCAGCCCTACCATATAGCGGGCCCGGGTCCAGGAATCGTCGTAATCGACCTTGGGATAAAGAGGCATATACTCGAGAGCCTCAGCCGGAGGGGATTCGACATCCATGTCGTCCCTGCAAGCACCAGCATCGAGGAGATCGATGCCTTATCGCCCGAGGGGCTCTTCCTCTCAAACGGCCCGGGCGACCCTGAGCGAGCGATTGACGCCATCGCCGCTGTGAAGAGCTTTGCCGGTGAGCTTCCGATATTCGGGATATGCCTCGGCCACCAGGTGATATCGCTTGCTCTCGGTGCTAGGACCTATAAGCTGAAGTTCGGCCATCACGGCGGCAATCAGCCTGTAAAGGACCTCGCCTGCGGGATCGTCTACATCACATCCCAGAACCATAACTTCGCAGTCGTTCCCGACTCCCTCGAGGGAACGGACCTTTCTATAACCCAGATAAACGCAAACGACGGAACGGTCGAGGGTATGAAGAGCGACTACCTCGATATCCTCGCAGTTCAGTATCATCCAGAGGCCCATCCAGGTCCTCTATGTACCGAGGATCCCTTCTTCAGGGCAGTGGAAGCGAGGATGGGTGCGCATTGCAGGGGAGGGAGGTGAATCGTCCATGCCAAAGCGCCAGGATATCCATAAGGTGCTCTTGATAGGATCCGGCCCGATACAGATCGGCCAGGCGGCAGAGTTCGACTTCTCAGGATCACAGGCATGCAAGTCGCTCCGGGAGGAGGGGATCGAGGTCGTCCTCGTCAACTCGAACCCTGCAACCATCATGACCGATCCGGAGATGGCTGACAAGATCTACATAGAGCCGCTGGTTCCCGAGATCGTTGCAAAGATCATCGAGAAGGAGCGTCCCGACGGCATAATCGCCGGAATCGGAGGCCAGACCGGTCTCAACATAACATCGGAGCTCGCCGAGATGGGAGTTCTCGATAAGTTCAACGTCGAGGTGCTTGGAACCTCGGTTGGCTCGATCCAGGTGGCCGAGGACAGGGACCTCTTCAAGAAGGCGATGGAGAGGGTGAACGAGCCAGTTCCCCGAAGCGTTGCCGTCAACTCGCTAGAGGGGGCAGTTCGTGCAATCTCCCTTCTCGGCCTTCCGTTGATCGTAAGGCCCGCATATACCCTTGGAGGAAGTGGTGGAGGCGTTGCCAGGACCGAGGAGGACCTCGTCCGCATATGCGAGCTGGGTCTCAAGAAGTCCAGGATACAACAGGTGCTCCTTGAGGAGAGCGTCCTCGGGTGGACCGAGGTCGAGTACGAGGTTATGCGGGACTCCAATAACACATGTATCACCATCTGCAACATGGAGAATATGGATCCCATGGGCATCCACACGGGCGAGTCGATCGTTGCAACCCCCATCCAGACCCTCTCCGATGATCAGATCCAGATGCTTCGGTCGTCAGCCATCAACATCATCCGCACTCTCGGGATCGAAGGCGGCTGCAACATCCAGTTTGCAGTAAAGGGCGAGGATTACAGGGTGATCGAGGTCAATCCCCGCGTATCGCGCTCTTCAGCACTCGCATCGAAGGCAACCGGATACCCGATTGCCCGCGTGACAGCAAAGATCGCCATAGGGATGACGCTTGACGAGATAAGAAACGATGTGACCAAGGAGACGCCGGCCTCATTCGAGCCTGCGGTTGACTATGTGGTGATCAAGATCCCACGGTGGCCCTTCGACAAGTTCGTCAAGGCGGACAAGACGCTTACGACCTCCATGAAGTCGACCGGAGAGGTGATGGCGATTGGCAGGAGCTACGAGGAGGCCTTGATGAAGGCGATTCGCTCGCTGGACATCGACATGGACCTTGGGTTCGAGGGCAAGTACACCACCTGGACCGATAGCGAGGTAAGAGAGCTATTGAGGGTGCCGACAGACGAGCGGCTATTTGCGATATACATCGCTCTCCGGCGGGGGTTTGCTGTCTCAGAGATCTCCTCTTTAACCGGCATCGATCCATACTTCATCAGGAGGATCGAGGGCATCATTGGAATGGAGGATGAGCTGAAGTTTGATCTCTCAACAGATCTCCTCCGAAGGGCGAAGCGGATGGGATTCACCGACGAGCGGATAGCGATGATCACCGGCCGAAAGTGGGAGGAGATATGCGATCTGCGAATAGCGTCAGGAATCCTTCCGACATTCAAGATGGTGGATACGTGTGCAGCCGAGTTCGAGGCAAAGACCCCTTATTATTACTCCTCATACGAGGGCGAGTGCGAGCTTGCTCCGACGGACAGGAAGAAGGTCCTCATACTGGGGTCAGGGCCGATTAGGATCGGACAAGGGATAGAGTTCGACTACTGCACGGTCCATGCTGTGATGGCTTTGAGGGAGCAAGGCATTGAGGCTCATATCGTCAACAACAACCCAGAGACGGTCTCCACCGACTACGACACATCCGACAAGCTATTCTTCGAGCCCGTAACGCTCGAGGATGTGATGAACATCATCGAGAAGGAGCGCTACTACGGCGTCATGGTCCAGTTCGGCGGGCAGACTGCCGTAAACCTCGCTCTCCCGCTCGAGAGGGAGATCAAGCGTCGTGGCCTCAACACGTTGATCCTCGGAACGTCTCCCGACAGCATCGATATGGCTGAGGATCGGGAGCGCTTCAACGATCTCATGACTCGCCTCGATATACCTCAGCCGAAGGCGGGAATCGCATACTCCGCAAAGGAGGCAAAGGCAGTAGCAAGCAAGATCGGCTATCCCGTGCTCGTCCGGCCCAGCTACGTCCTTGGAGGAAGGGCGATGGAGATCGTCCTCGACGAGACAGGCCTCGACGTGTACATGCGAGAGGCAGTCCGGGTATCGAGGGAGCATCCGGTGCTGATCGACGACTTCCTCCAGAACGCTATCGAGATCGATGTCGATGCCGTATGCGATGGAAAAGACGTCCTCATAGGCGCCATAATGGAGCATATCGAGGAGGCCGGAATCCACTCCGGCGACAGCGCTTGCGTCATTCCCACACAGACGCTCTCCCACGAGGTGCTCGATACCGTGAGGAGGTATGTGAGGGAGATTGCCTTGGGCCTGGGCGTCGTCGGGATAGTGAACCTGCAGATGGCCTACAAGGACGGCGAGGTCTACGTCCTCGAGGCGAACCCCCGCTCCAGCCGGACAATCCCCTTCGTCTCGAAGAGCGTTGGCCTGCCGCTTGCAAAGATCGCTGCAAGCGTGATGGCGGGAAGGACGCTAGAAGAGCTCGGCACAACCGAGGAGCCGGTCCTCCCCTACGTCTCGGTCAAGGAGGTCCTCCTCCCCTTCGACAAGCTTCCAGGCGCCGATGTGCTCCTGGGGCCCGAGATGCGATCGACCGGTGAAGTGATGGGGATCGACTACAACATGGGGCTCGCCTTCTTCAAGGCCGAGATAAGCGCGGAGAACACGCTTCCCCTCGATGGGATCGTCTTCATCTCGGTCCGCGACGAGGACAAGGAAAGAATCGCCGAGGATGCCCTGAAGCTCGCAAGATCAGGCCTCTCGATCATTGCAACCGACGGCACCGCCGAGTTTCTCAGGTCGAGGAACATCCCTGTCGAGCAGGTGAAGAAGATATACAACGGAAGCCCAAACGTCCTCGACTACATGAGAAATGGGCAGGTCAAGCTGATCATCAACACGCCGACTACTAAGCAGTCGGTAAAGGACGGCTTCGAGATCAGGCGGAACGCCGTCGACTACGATGTTCCCTACATCACGACGGTCCAGGCAGCCAAGGCTGCGGCTGAGGCCATCGTCAGGGCGAAGCTTGGTGAGATCACCATAAAGTCCCTCGACGAGTACCACAAGGAGGTCCGCCTAAGGACCTCCTAATCCCTCCCGGGCCTTCCTAACCGAAGGGTTTAAGAGCCAAAAGGATGCAGGAGGAGTGGCGCGGGCTCGTGGTCTAGCTGGTTATGACGTCGCCTTGACATGGCGGAGGTCATGCGTTCGAATCGCATCGGGCCCACCATCAATGCCCAGGTAGCTCAGTTGGGAGAGCGTCAGACTGAAGATCTGAATGTCCCCGGTTCGAGTCCGGGTCTGGGCACTTCCGTCGTATATCAGGGTCATTTGTGTCCACCAAACTTCTTCGAAGAATCGGCTCGATTACAGCAATTTCGCGACACAGCCTTGCCGCACCTACTTCAAAATTTGATCTAATTCTCTCGGCCGGGCCGGAATATGGCTTTTCGAGGGTCACGGCCCATCCCCTCTGCCGCCGAATCAGCTCTTGGAGGCCAGCTTCCATTCGGAGACGGCCCGGAGTCTTGCTACCTTCTCCAACGGTATGGATTGGACATCCTTGAAGCCGGCTGCCAGGTTCTGATACCGGCAGATGCCCTGGTTCTTCCTAAGATAGTCGTTTAGCCCGGTTAGCTTGAAGCAGACAGCATAGTGCATGAAGGGATCTCCGTTCGTCCATTTCTCAAGGCTCGTCCGGGCCTCTATATCCGGGCTGAAGTCGAGTTGCTGACCATGGACCGCCTGCCTTGCGACCTGCTGCCCCCAGGCGCGCATGTCTCCAGCATCTGCCAGCCAGACGTAGCGGATGACAACGTGAGGCTTGTCATCCATGAAGAAGAAGACGCTCATCCTCTTCGGCCGGGTGTTCTCCCATTCGTCGCGGATCCTCCCGTACCAGATGGAGATTGCGACGAGAAGGGTTCCAACAGCCAGATACGTCTGCCAGCGACCGATATAGTCGACCAAGCTTGTGGGAGCGGCGACCGGCAAGGCCGCAGTCGCATTCAGAAGCTGCCACGGAAAGCTAAGCTCCTCCCAGGCACGCGTGATGTAGAGGAGGATAGCCATGAATGGTATGAATATGAAGATCTGTATACCATGACGGCGGAAGATGTATCCCCATGTCCTCCACCAGCGCCCCCGCCGATTTAGGGGCTTTAAGTCCGGCCCGATGTCATGAGGCCCGGCCCCTGCCGCTCGACTCCCACACTCAATGCCGTAAAACTGCCATGCCGTCGGCTTCGAGGTTGGGCCATATGACCACTTGCTAGAATCCTCGTAATCCATGCCATAAGACCGCTCTTCCGGCGGGGCTTCTCCCCCATCCGATCCGCCCATGAAGCATCATTATTGCAGCAAGCTGTACAAATAGACTTCTCTTCGAGCCTTGGGAGATGGCAGACCGCAACGTTAAGTAGGGCGCGGCGAAGTGCGACGCTCTCGGTCGCTGGATCGGCTCTCCGGAGCACGAGCTTCTCCGGCTGCTCGATCTTTCCGGCTTTCCAGCGCCGGAGGCGGTCGAGGCCGCTCCTTCCGCCACCATCGGCGGGCAGGAGGTGCCATTGGAAAGCTTCGTCAGGCGAAGGGGGATCGGCGGAGGCAAGCGGGGCTATGGGGCATGCGGGTTTCGGATCCTCTTTCCCGACGCAGTCGAGGGGCCGGTGGCGGTTGGATACGGCTGCCACTACGGGATGGGGGGATTTCGAGCGGAAGGATGAGGCTGGACAGGATCCGACCTGGGGGAGTTACGTCAGCCTGAGGGAGAGCGACAGGCGGGAGATGGGCTCGCGGCGCGCACGGCTTTTGGCACCTCTTCTCTGGCGGGGTCGGGGGGCCGGTTGAGGATCCTCCCATTTTCAGATCGCTTTCCGCTTGCCGCATCTATCATCATAAAATATAACATTATAAATAATATTGAAAATAGAATTGGATCAGCGCTTATGGTTTAAACTCAACCACAAGCATCTCCACTTCGTCCAGAATATCCAGAATGCCCTTCTCTTTGGATTCGACTATTCCATTTGGAATATGCTTATGGTGCGGAAAAGTTGAAAGATCGTGATGAGGAGCATTATCATATCTGAATAGGATCTCGCCTTGTCTATTCATCAAATGAAACCTGTATTTCAATCGAGCCTCTCCCTGAAGATATTCCATAAACTCGAGAACTGATCCATCGATAAACAGCAGCCTACCCCGAAGCATGCCCTCCTCGGAGCTGAACTCCCGAAAATCAGCTACTTTATCGGCTACTATCGATGAGTTGCTTAACCGAAGATCAATCTCTTTAAAATAATCTGAAATCAAATAGAAAGCACCATTCTTGCCTTCCTTAGCTCCTCTTCGATTACGGCCCGCCCTCTAAGCAATCCCCACCATTCAAAGAGATCCTGAGAGTCTCCTAGCCTGCCCTGCTCGAACTGCTGTAGGAATTCGTTCGAATCGATCCCGTATTTTCGCTCGAAATCCTTGATCTCGTCATCCGTTATCCTTTTTTTTACCTCTAAGAGTCCAACTTCCCTTTGAAGAGATCTCCGGATGATTTGATCGGCCTTCCCAAGCTCGATCATTTCCATCGAAGATAGTATTTGCCGCTATACCAATATAAAATTTATTGCTTCTTGCTTATGTTGAGCTGCTCAGACAAGCTTTGGGAGCTTGAGCGCGAAGCCCTCCTCGATCTCCAGGAGGTCTTATGAGCGGCCGCCCTGTCGGCCTCGCTGCGCCTGCTGAAATTTGGACGGCTGGAGGAGGGCCGGGGCCTCTGCCGGGGGGCGAGATCAGCCCTGGGGAAGCTTCGTCAGCCGGAGGGAGAGGGGCAGCGGGACGGGAGGGCTTGCGGCTTTCGTGTCCATTTTCAGAGGCGGTCGGGAGGCCTGCCGGGCATTCGCCGCACTACGGGATGGGTGGATTGGGGGCGGAAGAGACCGGATGATAAGGCTTATCAGGCTTAGAGCGCGATAGATTGCTGTGGCATCTTCAATTGATAGGGATGGAATCCTTGAAGGCATTTGCGCCATCCTCGACCGGATCGATGAGATCGACATTGCCTACGTCTACGGATCCTTTCTGAACCGAGACGACTTTCGAGACATCGATATTGCCATACATATCTCTAGGGAGATGCCCCCTTATCAGAGGTTCAAGTTCTCCCAAAGGATCGCGAGAGATCTCGAACATGGAGCCGAACCCAAAATCGATTTCGACGTTAGAATCTTGAACTACGCGCCTCCCTATTTCCAATATGAGGTGATCTGTAAGGGGATATTGATGCTGGAGAGGGATGAAGAAAGGAGAGTGGATTATGAGGCCCACCTCATCTCAGAGTACCTGGATTTGAAATATATGTACGATTCTCTGGACAAGGCCTTCCTTGCGAGAGCCTGAGATGAGAGCATTATTGCATCTGAGAGTGCTGGATGAGTCGCTGAATGACTGGGAGAGATATCAGCAGCTATCTCTAGAGGACATCAATCAGGACGGATAGGGATAAGAGGAACATGATCCTGCATGCCATGCTCGTGAGCGTTTCTGCAGCGATAGACGTATCATCCTATCTGATATCGCAAAAAGGCCTTGAGAGGCCGGCAACCTATCGGGAGATATTCGATATCCTTGCCCGGGCGGGATTGATCGCTGAAGAGCTGGCGGCCGAGCTCTCCGATCTGGCAGGATTAAGAAATGTCCTGGTTCACGTCTATTGGGATCTCAACCTGGAGGAGATCTACGGCATACTGCAGAGGGATCTCAAGACGTTGAGATCCTTTGAGAATGAGATCAAAGATCTCTTGAGACGCGATTTTGGATAAGCTCTTTCTATAGCGCTTTGTATTTGAGCTGCAGATGCCCGACCGGAAGACCACCAGTTGATCGCCGGATCGCGGCCCCATAGATGCCGGCCTTCTGGGCCGAAGCCTCCCTGGTCGGGGGCTGGCTCGTCAATCGCTAAACGGCGGCGGAACAAGTGCGAATTCTTCTGCCTGTACCACCTCGATGAAATCCTCACACGCCGAGGCCAGATGATCAGCCCTCGAAGGCCCATTGTGGCGCATACGGCCCAATGGGCCTCCGGAGAAGCCCCTCATGAACGGATCGCATCTCCCATCTATCATCGTTTCAATGGGGCCATGGCTATTCAGCCATGGATAGGGCAGTATGGCAAGAAGTCAACTCATACGGCAAAGTTGTTTCAATGGGGCCACGGCTATTCAGCCATGGATAGTTTGGGCATTTATAAGAAGTGCTCTACTCGGGACAGCGTTTCAATGGGGCCACGGCTATTCAGCCATGGATAGAATATGCGGGGGTTTCTTCGGTTATTGTGATTGATGTTTCAATGGGGCCACGGCTATTCAGCCATGGATAGGGCCGCCATTTTTCGGCCTTTACTGCTATCGAAAAAATGGCGATTTGCGAGAACCTCATCAACTTCTTGAAAAACATTAAGGAAGTTGGCGCAAAAAAATCGCATTTTCGCTATGCGGAGGTGTTTCGAGCAACCCCCGGGGTTTTGGAGACCACCTAGTTGCTCGAAATGCTAATGATTAAATGAGACGTTCTTCGTCCCAACATCCGTCCCACTGGATGGACGGCCCTCAGAATAGCGAGGGGCTTATTATCCAGAGATCCCACAACTCAACGTTTTGCTCAAGGTTTATATCGATTACGCTATGATCACCCTAAAGCTGCCTGATTCCGGCGTCATACGATGATCGCATTCGGTCGGACTTCAGGACTATGAACCCCCAGAAACTCTATTCTATCTTCCGCCGTCCCGTCGGCTGGACCGAGATCGATTATCATCACCCTGTCCTCGTCGTGCTTAATCAGGTTCGTCAGCGCTGCTATCAGCTCTACCCGCCCCTTGGGAGTAAGATCGCATCTAAATACCGAATAATGAAGAGGATCTCCGAACCCCTTCATCGTCTTATGGACCTTTTGAAGCCGTTTTGGGTTCATTATATCATAGCTTACCACGTACCGATTTCGTCCCCTCAAGCTACTCACCTCGTGACAAAGGCAGGATACTCCTTTATCTCTCCATTAATGACCCTGGCCAAGAGCCGCGCCTGAACCTCAAGAACTCGCCTGTAGCTTACCTTGTAGCCGAATTTGGGATGGACTATCTCCGTCTGAATCCTCCGCTCATATCCCGCGACAACGGTTCTCTTAGCCCCACTTTTAAGGGAGATGCCTACGCCGGTCTTGGCGAAGTCCTTGTCAGCGAGTTCTCCTTTATTGAAAAGAGCAATCGCCGTTGAGTCTGCAATGATCGGCCGAAACTCCTCCATCATGTCAAGGGCTAGAGCCGGGCGGCCGTACCTCGGCTGGTGGTAAAAGCCGAGGTAAGGGTCAAAGCCGACCGCGAGCAATGCTGCGAAGAGCTCTTTGGCAAGGATGCCATAAAGGTAAGAGAGCACAGCGTTGACAGGATCCAATGGTGGCCTCTTGTTCCTCTTCTGAAATGAGAATCCATGGCCTCCTTTAAGCATATAATCGAAGCGGGAGAAGTAGGCCTCAGCTGCTGCACCTTCTACTCCAAGAAGCTTCTCAATGCTTGATGCTTTCTTGGCATCCCGAGAGAGACGATCAAGCAAATCGAGCGTTTTTTGGTCTGGATCCCGATCATTTCTTCGAACTTGCGTCCTGCAATTCCTGATCTTGCCATGGACCAGGGATCTCGCGATCAAGAGCGATCTCTTCCGATCCGATGCCAGGGCTGACTGCTTGATCCGAAGCTCTACGTTCTTATGAGTATGGCCGACGCTTATGCCCTGGAACCAGCCTCCATGTGTAAAGTGCAAGATGGGCACGCCCCGTTGCATCAGATCAACGAAGGCTGGAGTTGTGATCTCCACACCGCCGTATACATTGACCTGGGAGATCTCCCTCTGCCTCGCTTCGCTGACCAACACATCTCTTCCTGATTCCGGATCCTTGGACCAGATCTCAATGCGGTCCCCCTTCTTGCGAATTATGTGGCCTCGACCGACGACGTAGATGGGAAGGGCATCATCTCTGGCAGGAATAAGCCTTCGGAGGATTCCCACCTTCGGCTCTGCTCCAGCCTCCATATTTTTGAGGAGATTGACCTCATCTGGAAGGCATATGCCCGCAAGGGAGCACCGGTTGCATTTGGGGCTGTCCTCCAACGGAGGTGGTATCTGACCCTTTTCAGCCACTTTCCTGAGATTCGAGATCAAGTCCTTTGTCCGTTGAACGAGGGCCTTCTCGAAAGCGACAGGTATCCTCTTTTTGGAGCGGACAAAATAGATGAAACCTCCCTCGCACTGAAATCCGTTCTCCCTCAAGACGAGCCCCTGGGCGCAGAGTTGTATCCGGTCAGGCTCGTAAGCGCCTTCAGGGATATTGGGAGCCGCTCCTCTCTTGTATTCGATCGGCGTTACCATTCGCCCATCTCCTTCGAGAAGGTCTATCGTGCAGGAGATCCCAACGTTTTCGCCGGTCAGAGATAAGGATCGAATGCTAACGGCCTCAAGCTCGCCCTCTAGAGCCATGCAAGCGCCCTCGCCCTCGTCCACGCGCCTATGCTGAAACCTGCCATCGACCGTATACTCGTTGTCCACGAACTCGCTCTCTATCCACTCGATGTAGCAGAGCCGAGGGCAGTAGGCAAACTCAGCCAGCATCCTAGCTGGGATGAGCTTGATTGAGAATGTAGAATTGTCGGCAGCTCCCACCTCCTCGAATTCGATTATAGTTCAATCTAACCCAAAGATCATGTGATCCCCAAAAAGATATATAGGTTTTGCATCATTCCTCCTCCAGATATCAGAGCACCTGTCGACGAACGCTATTAGAACTATTATATTATATATAATCAGCATAATTTATAAAAACGATGGAGGTATCGGGCAAATGACTAAGGCGATGCTCACTTCTTGGTCCTGCGATCCAAGGAAAGAGCCCACAACATTATATCTCCATATCATTGCAGGAGCTGGTCATCTCCTTAAATTCCCTCAATCCGCAGAGCCTGTAGCGATATCGATCGCCGGAGATTACGGGCAGGCATTGCTTCCCCCTGAGCTTCTCGTCGAGCTTGTCTCCCTGATTGAAAGCAAGGATTGCAGAGTAGTCGGGCACAACCTCCTCTTTATCCTGGGCATCATCAGAGCCAACCTTGGAAGAAGGCTCTCATACTCCAACCTCTGGGACACTATGCTTGCCTGGCAGATGCTTCGAAACGGCCTTTCCGGCAGAGATGCGTCATTGCAGGCGATATACAAGGATCTGATCGGCAGACATCTCGATGAGAGGCCGGAGGATCAGAAGCTCGATGGCAAGCCGGATCAAAGGGTGCTCGACTTTGCGGCCAAGGCCAGCGCGGCCTTGGAGCCGATTTATGCCAGAGAGAGATACCTCATAGACAAGCTCGGCCTGGAGAAGGTTGCTCAGGTCGAGTTTGATGCCATACCGGCACTTGTGGAGATGGAGCATAACGGGATCGGCTTTCAGCAGGAGGAAGGATCGAAGCTATTGGAGCGCTTGAAAAATGAGAAAGACGACCTCTCAAGGGAGCTTAGTTCATATGCCGAAGCCGAGGGATTGAGGAGCTTCAACCCCAGAAATACCGCCCATGTAAAGAAAATTCTCAATAAGATCGGCTATAATGTGGAAAATACCTCATCTCAAGTCCTGGAAAGGATAATGAAAGAGCATCAGGATGAGCGGTTCGTAGCTCTGATATCAAGATATCGGGGGCTTCATCTGAAAGAATCCCTGTTGAAGAGCTGGCTTAAGTCCGCAGAAGGCGGTCGCATCTATCCAAGGCTTTCTCAGCTAGGCGGAAGGAGCGGCCGGATTACATGCTCTAAGCCCAACATACAGCAGGTTCCAAGGGATAAAAGGCTCAAGGGCCTCTTTTCTGCCCCGCCGGGCATGTCCTTGGTCGAGGCGGACTTCTCTGCCATAGAGATGAGGATCCTCGCTCTACTTTCAGGCGATGAGTTGCTGCAGCAGATATTCAATAAGGGACTTGATCCGCATAAAGAGACGGCACAGGCAATCTTTCAGAGATCGAAGATCACGATCGAAGAGCGGCAGATAGCAAAGGCCCTCAATTATGGGACCATTTACGGAGGCGGCATCAATATGGTTCAAAGCCAGCTTCCTCATCTGACCGAGGGTGAGGCTAGGGAGTTTATAAATAGGTTCTATGGAACCTATACAGGCTTGAAAGGCTGGCAGAAGAAGGTCACTTATGGCGCTCCGGTCGTAACGGTCGACAAATCAGCCCATAAGATCTCTCGGTCGGCCTTGGGGCGTATAAGGTACGTCGATTGCGATCATAGAAATGCTCTGATCAATACGCCTGTTCAGTCCACAGGTGCCGATCTTCAGAAGATCGCGCTTGGCAGGCTCTATGGAGAGCTTGCAAAGACCGAGTATAGTGACTTCAAGATCGTCAATGCGGTTCACGACAGCATCCTTCTCGAGGTTCCCGAAAGAAGGGCCAACGAGGCGGCAAGGATGATCAAGAACCTAATGGAGCAGGCAGGAGACGAGATATTGAAGGTTGTACCCTGTCTCGTCGACGTGAAGGTCGGCAAAGACTGGTCCTTTGAGAAGAAGAGGTCCGGATTTGGAGCCATTCTCAGGAGGATTCTCCCGATTGGAAGATAGCATCTATAGTTCTCCTTCATCTGTATTCTTATGGCCCTTATGCTGGTCTGCAAATTTTAGCAGGTTGCCCTGCAATATACGGATCGTTGAGGGATGACGGTTGATAGTACAGCTTTGCAGATGTCTACTGCCCAAATGAATCCTGCGAGCCGTTTGGATTCCTAGTAATGATAATCATCTCAAGTGGGGTATGCTCTCTTAGATCCGGCTGCAAAGGGCAATCATACCGCAATCATTATAAACCATTAGGTATAGCCTAAAGACAGAGTGACATTGGATAATAAGCCCCTTGCAATTCTGAGGGCCGTCCATCCAGTGGGACGGACAACTGGACGAAGAACGTCCTATTTAATCATTAGCATTTCGAGCAACTAGGTGGTCTCCAAAACCCCGGGGGTTGCTCGAAACACCTCCGCATAGCGAAAATGCGATTTTTTTGCGCCAACTTCCTTAATGTTTTTCAAGAAGTTGATGAGGTTCTCGCAAATCGCCATTTTTTCGATAGCAGTAAAGGTCGAAAAATGGCGGCTCTATCCATGGCTGAATAGCCGTGGCCCCATTGAAACCCGATCAGCAACAACGGTTGTGGTCGTCATTGCGGGCGCCTATCCATGGCTGAATAGCCGTGGCCCCATTGAAACTTTGCCTCCCATAGCCAATCCGGAATCTCGATCTTGTTCTCCCTATCCATGGCTGAATAGCCGTGGCCCCATTGAAACATAAGAACTTTTCCTTTGCTGCTCATTTTCTATATCTCCCTATCCATGGCTGAATAGCCGTGGCCCCATTGAAACATCTACTTTCTCCACCTTATAGGTTTTGTCCATTTCTCTATCCATGGCTGAATAGCCGTGGCCCCATTGAAACACGCCCAGAAAGAAATCTTGTTGATCAAGAATTCTCCCTATCCATGGCTGAATAGCCGTGGCCCCATTGAAACTTTGGTATGCCCACCCTGGGGCGACGGGGAACTCAACCACTATCCATGGCTGAATAGCCGTGGCCCCATTGAAACCCCATTGAAACTCGTCTAAAGACATAGAGCCACGTCTCCTCTATCCATGGCTGAATAGCCGTGGCCCCATTGAAACAACATTGACTGCCGCATAGTTAATTTCTATGCCCACCTATCCATGGCTGAATAGCCGTGGCCCCATTGAAACATAATTTTTTGCGGTATATTTTCTTTTGCGATGTGCTCCTACTATCCATGGCTGAATAGCCGTGGCCCCATTGAAACAACGTTGCCTTATCATCCGTAATAATTCCTCCCAGATTCAACTATCCATGGCTGAATAGCCGTGGCCCCATTGAAACAACGTTGCCTTATCATCCGTAATAATTCCTCCCAGATTCAACTATCCATGGCTGAATAGCCGTGGCCCCATTGAAACGTCGCTTCCCTGAATGATGAGTTCGTCATTCTTGAGAACCTATCCATGGCTGAATAGCCGTGGCCCCATTGAAACATCAATTGGGGGCAAGCCCTGCAGACCGGCGTATCTCTATCCATGGCTGAATAGCCGTGGCCCCATTGAAACGATCAGGCGTTCGAGGTTTTGGATTGCTTTGCCGAGCTATCCATGGCTGAATAGCCGTGGCCCCATTGAAACTGCATTCTCTTTGTGGTTCCACTGTCGGTTGTTGTTCCCTATCCATGGCTGAATAGCCGTGGCCCCATTGAAACATCGCAGGCATCCTGAACAACTTGCTCAATTTCCGATCCTATCCATGGCTGAATAGCCGTGGCCCCATTGAAACCCCGGAATAGGGATGGGGGGGAGAAGAGCGCGGCCGCGTGGCTATCCATGGCTGAATAGCCGTGGCCCCATTGAAACTGTGGCTTGAAGATCGTTGCCGAGGTTCTTCGGTCTTGGGGCGCTATCCATGGCTGAATAGCCGTGGCCCCATTGAAACTACTGCAAATCTCTTATCCATTTGCCTCACCTTTCCTCTATCCATGGCTGAATAGCCGTGGCCCCATTGAAACGTCTGCAGGATCTTGAGTGTCAAAAGTTGTAAACCCGCTATCCATGGCTGAATAGCCGTGGCCCCATTGAAACTGCATTCTCTTTGTGGTTCCACTGTCGGTTGTTGTTCCCTATCCATGGCTGAATAGCCGTGGCCCCATTGAAACATCGCAGGCATCCTGAACAACTTGCTCAATTTCCGATCCTATCCATGGCTGAATAGCCGTGGCCCCATTGAAACTTGAGTACCGTCGATCTTACATGCATCGGTTATATCAAGGTCGACTATCCATGGCTGAATAGCCGTGGCCCCATTGAAACCCGCAGATCGGCTTCCCGGAGATCGGCTCTCTGTAGATTCTATCCATGGCTGAATAGCCGTGGCCCCATTGAAACCAGAGATTACATTCTCTGCATTTATTGAGGACTGGAATCTATCCATGGCTGAATAGCCGTGGCCCCATTGAAACTATAGTAGCGGCTACATCCTATATTGACAAAGAGCGCCCTATCCATGGCTGAATAGCCGTGGCCCCATTGAAACTAAATTAAGCTACGCACATTAAATTCCTCAAAACCCACTATCCATGGCTGAATAGCCGTGGCCCCCATCGAGGCGATAGATGAAAATCGCTTATCGTATGCATAAAAATAGAATGAAAAGATATTTATCCCATAAATCAATGCTATTTCCCCCGAATGTATGCAACGCCCAAAGCCAATCGTGGAGCTGTCCATCGCCTGCGCCACTCCCCCCGACCATGAAAGGGGCAATGGGAATTCTTCCAGGGCGATCTTGCACATCAGGAGGCCAAAAGCCTGAAAGATAAAAGCCCAACAGTAGCACGCTATGCCCTGGCCGGCGGATGCGGCGCAAGGCTGACTGCGGCCCTTGCCTTTGCGGAAGCAGTACACCAGGCGCTCGTTCGCCTCTCCGATGGCTCCGGCGTCTTTACCGGTTGCGATATCTCGGGACGACCGCTTCGGGAACACAGCCATGCCTACATCCTATGCGAGTCAAACGAGTCCCTGGGCCGCGCAGGCGAGATCAGCCATCTTTCCATCTTCGCCCGGATGGGCTTTGGGGAACGGGAGCAGGAAGCCCTCGTCGGCCTTCGGGAGGTCTGGGGGCCTGACGGGCGCGGGATCTTCGTTCGCCTGCTCGGCTTGGGCCGGCCTGAGGACAACGGCCGGCTTGAGCAACAGATGGGCCAGTCCTCGATCTTCGCAAGGTCGAGCGCCTGGATCTCGAATACGCCGTTTATCTCGACGAGGCATGCCAAGGTCACGCGAGCGGGAGCGAAAAGGCTCGATTCTCGCGGGCGGTGGATCGGATCTTCGGAGCATGAGCTTTTCCGACTTCTCGATCTCTCCGGCTTTCCGGAGCCGGAAGCTATCGAGCCGATCGCCTGCGCTCATATCGGCGGGAAGGATGTGCCTTGGGGAAGCTTCGTTGTCCGGAGGGAGGGCGGCGGCGGGAGGCGGGGCGTCGGAGCATGCGGATTTAGGCTTGTCTTCTCAGAGGCGGTCGAGGGGCCGATCGCTCTTGGGTACGCGGCGCACTTCGGTATGGGGGGGTTTCGGGCGGAAGGATGAGGCCGGGCGGCTCGATATACGTTTCATCGAGGAAATAATCCGCACAAGACGAGAAGGCTTGGGGCTACAGGGGAGGGCTACTCAGTGGATGTGGAGGTTTGCATAGATCGACTTCTTCCGGCCCATCGAGCCTATCACTCGAACTCCATTCTATCGAGCTCCTCTTTCATCCGGCACTTCTGCATCTCTTCATCCTCGAAGAGCTGTTGCGACTCTTTCTCCTGCTCTCGAAAAGCATTGAGGCGGTCCATGAGAAGCTCGTAGTTTACCTGATGCCCATCAAACTCAGGCCCGGTCCACGCTAGGCCAGCTTCGTCTCTCCTCCTACCTCCACCCTGCAGCTGCCGCACATGCCCGTGCCATCGATCATGATGGGATTCAAGCTGACAAGGCTCTTGATCTTCAAAGGCCGTGTGATCTCGCTTGCAAGCTTCATCATGGGAACAGGCCCAATTGCTACAACCAAACCTGGAGCCTCCCTCGCCAAAACCTCCTTTAGGATCTCAGTTACCAGAGTCTTTTGTCCCAGCGATCCGTCGTCAGTGCAGATCAGCAGCTCGTCGGAGACGAGAGCCATCTCCTCTTCGAGGATCAAGAGCTCTTTTGTGCGCGCTCCGATTATGGATATCACCCGGTTGCCGAGGCTCTTCAGCCTCTTTGCGATGGGATAGAGAACGGCGAGACCCGTGCCGCCTCCAACGCAGATGGCCGTGCCCACCTTTCCAACATCGGTCGGCCGTCCCAGTGGACCTGCGATGCTCCGGTAGCTATCGCCCACTTGAAGCGTCTTGAAGAGGGCTGTTGACCGGCCTACCACATGGTAGATGATGGTAATCGTCCCTTTCACGGGATCTGTATCGGCCAAGGTCATGGGGATGCGCTCGCCCTTCTCGCTCGCCAAGAGTATCACGAACTGCCCCGGCTGGGCAGCGCTGGCGATTCCAGGAGCCTCGATCTCATTGAGGATGATCTCTCCTCCGGCCATCTCGTTTCGCCTGACTATCCTGTACATGCAAGCCTCATAAAACATAAATTGACAATGATATATTAAAGGATCGGCGGTGGATGCCTCCGGAGCCAAGGCGATCTCAGCGATCTGGAGGCTTAGCACCCAAAAGACGAGAGTCCAGCGGTCTCTCGCTATGCCCTGCCCTCGGAGGCTGAACGAGGCCAATTTCGGCCCTCGCTCTCGCGGCGCTGAACTCCCGAAAATCAGCTACTTTATCGGCTACTATCGATGAGTTGCTTAACCGAAGATCAACTTCTTTAAAATAATCTGAAATCAAATAGAAAGCGCCACTCTTGCCTTCCTTAGCTCCTCTTCGATCACGGCCCGCCCTCTGAGCAATCCCCACCATTCAAAGAGATCCTAAGAGTCTCCTAGCCTGCCCAGCTCGAACGTCGCTGAAGGATTGGGAGAGATATCAGCAGCTCTCTCTAGAGGATCTCAGGATGGACAGGGATAAGAGCAATATGATCCTGCATGCCATGCTCGTGATCGTTCAGGGAAGCATTAGACATCTCATCCCATCTGATATCGCAAAAAGGCCTTGAACCTAAAACCGCCTTACCATGACCTCCGGGCCGTGCCCCCCAGGCCTTCTGGGCCGAAGCCTCTCAGGCCGGAGTCAGGCAGCCCGAAGCCTTCAGGCCGTCGCTCAAGTGCGCCCTCTTC
>CAZWDT010000007.1:0-55980 GCA_964632755.1 uncultured Methanotrichaceae archaeon | reverse complement strand
CCCATCCACCTCATCGACACCTCCAACCCCCAGGACGTAGCCCGCCACGACCGCATGGTCTCCTTGGTGGAGAGGATGCTCGACCTCCATAAGCAGCTATCGGAGGCGAGGACGCCCCAGGAGCAGACCGCCCTCCAGCGCCGGATAGAGGCCACGGACAAGCAGATAGACGCCCTGGTCTACGAGCTGTACGGCCTGACTGAGGACGAGATAACGATCATCGAGGGCCAGTCCAGCTAGACCATAATCCCCTTTCCCATGGGTAAAGCCTTGCAACGTCCATCATCTATTGTGCCTGATCCCGCCGGGATCATGACCGTGTCAATCCATACGATGGAGATATGCCTCTCCTCCCAGCCGCAACAAGCTTTGGATATCACGCTCTAAAATGAAAAAGATTAATAATGTGCTGTCTGCATTGCAGCTATGCGCCCTTGCCAGCCGTTATCTTGGGATGAGCTTGGGATAGGGGATCATATCTGCCTTCTCTATCGATCTCTTGAGGAGCGAGCGGCTGGCGTCTCCGCTCTCTTGAGGCAGAGCGTTGCTGGGGGATGGAAGGTCCTCTATCTGGGAAAGAACCTCCTAAACGAGACCGGCTCCCCTCCAATCCAACGATTGGAGACACCAGGATCCCTCGATTCCATGCTCTCCTTGCTGGAAGAGGAGGCAAAGACGGCCTTGGACCAGGGTCACACTGCCCTGATGGTGCTCATGGAGATCGATGGCGTTGGCGGAAGTCCGCGCGAGGATGGCATCGAAGACCTTCTGGATCGTCTCCCTGTTGTGATGGCCTGTCTTTGCCCATGGAATGAGATGGACATTGGTCAGCAGATGGAGATTCTCCAGCACTTTCCATTGGTCGCCCAAGGCGTTGATGCATATCGATCTCCCTTCTCTGACGGCCAAAGGGGACTTGAGGAGGTCGTAAGAGAGCGGACGGCAGAGCTCAAGGGCGCCATCCAGTCCTTGGTGGGCGAGATCTCTGAGAGGAGGCGGGCGGAGGAGGAGATCCGCCGGGAGAGGGATTACAACCGCCAGATCATGAATGCCCTAGGGCAGGGAGTATTGGTAACCAGAGAGGGCTGGGTTATTGAATGCGCAAATCCAGCCCTTGTCCGCATGCTGGGCCGGTCTTTGGAGGAGATCCTGGGCCGCTCCATGGAGGAGTTCGTGCACTCCCAGGACCTCCCCCAATTGAGCCAAGCGAGGAAGGAGCGTCTATCGGGAAAAGCCTCCACCTACGAGGTCCGGCTTCAGAGATCCGATGGATCCACATTGCACGTCCAGATAAGCGGATCCCCGCGATTGGTGGACGGCCATACCGTCGGGTCGATTACTGCGGTCACCGACATCAGCCGTAGACGCCAGGTCGAGGAGAGGCTTCGGGAGAGCGAGGAGAAGTATCGTCTGCTCGTGGAGCGGGCTAACGATGGAATCTGCATTATCGAGGACGGCCTTGTGAGGTACGCAAATCCCGTCCTCTCCCAGATGTGGAACGGGACCTCAGAGGAGATCCTGGGCCGTCCTATAACCGAGTTCATCCACCCCCAGTCGGTAGTGGAGGTGATGGACCGCTACCGCCGTCGTCTGACTGGAGAGGAGGTCGAATCCTTCTACGAGACAATACTCCAGAGGAGAGATGGCCAACCGGTCTACGTCGAGCTGAACACAGTGGAGATCACCTACGAGGGAAGGCGGGCCCATCTGATAATCGTGAGAGATCAGACCGAACGGCATCGATCGAGGGAGAGGCTGCGGGATTCAGAGCGGCAGTTCGCAGACATCATCGACTTCTTGCCCGATGCCACATTCGTCGTCGACAGGGATGGCGTTGTCATCGCATGGAACCGGGCGATCGAGGAGATGGCAGGTGTATCGAAAGAGGAGATGGTCGGCAAGGGCGATTATGCCTATGCAGTGCCTTTCTATGGCAGTCCCCGACCTGCCATCATCGATCTGGTATTCCAGGACATGCAGGAGATCAAGAATACATACACTAATGTTCGGGTAGATGGGAATAAGCTGATCGGAGAGGTCTTCGTCCCCAGGCTTTATGGGGGCAAGGGCGCTTACCTCTTAGCTGTTGCCTCTCCTCTATACGATAGCAGTGGCTCCATTATCGGGGCAATCGAGTCCATACGCGACATCACAGCGCGCAAGAGCGCGGAGGAGAGGCTTCTTAGCTCAGAGCAGGAGAAGGCGGCGATCCTAAGCGGTCTCAGGCATGTTGCCGTCGAGTATCTCGACCCCTCTATGCGCATCATCTGGGTCAATGAGGCAGTGCTGAAGTTCCTTGGAAAGCCCCTCGATGAGATCAAAGGCCAGCACTGTTTCGATGTCCTCCAGGGTCTAAAGGCGCCTTGTCCGGGATGCACTGTGAGGGAGTCCCTTGATACCGGGGTCTCCCAGGAAGGGGAGTTAGCAACTCCTGACGGCAAGGTCTGGTTATCTAGAAGCTCCCTTATCAGAGACGGCAATGGGCGGCTTCAGGGCGTTGTCAATGTATCTATGAATATTACGGAGCGCAAGCGAGCGGAGGAGAGGCTGAGGGAGAGCGAGGGAAAATTCCGAGCGCTGGCCGAGCATTCACTCGATACTATAATGCGCTTCGATAGGTTCCACCGCCATCTTTACGTCAACCCCAATGTGGAGCGGGAGACGGGAATTGCGCCTAATGAGTTCATCGGAAGAACCCCCCGTGAATTGGGATTTCCAGAAGACATCTGCCAGATTTGGGAGGATGCCATAGATGAAGTCCTCAAGACCGGGAAGGTCAACCGCGTAGAATTTCGGCATCCGAGCGGCAGCTGGATCGATTGGCTGTTGATGCCGGAGTTCGACAAAGAGGGCAAGGTGAACGTTGTCATCACCTCTGCCCGCGATATCAGCGAGCTCAAGCGCGCGGAGATGGAGCTTCGAGTAGCCAAGAGGGTAGCAGAGGAGGCAAACCAGGCCAAGTCCAACTTCCTTGCCAACATGAGCCACGAGATCCGCACTCCGCTCAACGCCATCATCGGCATGGCAAGCCTCCTTCATGGGATGCCCCTAAGCGAAGAGCAGAAGGAATACCTGGAGACGATCCGTTGCAGCGGCGACACCTTGCTCCATCTGATCAACGATATCCTGGACCTGTCAAAGATCGAGAGCGGCCGGATGGATATCGAGTGCTGCCCCGTAAATTCCCTTAGATGCATCGAGGAAGCCTTCGACCTTCTGGCCCCAAATGCGGCGGAGAAGGGATTGGAGCTGACCTGTCTCCCGGAGGATTCTCTTCCTGCAATGATCATGGCAGATGAGGCGAGGCTCCGTCAGGTCCTAATAAACCTGCTCGGAAATGCCGTCAAGTTCACGGAAAGAGGGGCGGTGGAGGTCTCTGCAGGGGCGCGAATCCTCGATGAATCCTCCCCCGAAGGAGGGTCATTGGAGATCCATTTCGCCGTCATGGATACGGGGGTAGGCATTCCTCAAGGGAAGATGGACAGGATCTTCCTCCCATTCGACCAGCTCGATCCGTCCATGAACCGCCGCTTCGGCGGGACCGGTCTAGGTCTTGCCATAAGCAAGCGCCTGGTGGAGCTGATGGGCGGCCGGATCTGGGCCGAATCCCAGGAGGGAGAAGGAAGCGTCTTCCATTTCACCCTCGTCACCCGTCCGGTAGCAGCGCCCCCTATTCAAGAGAGGCGAGGGCTCGTCGGGCGGCGGGTTTGTCTGATGGTGGAGGGGCCGACGAGGAGGATGCTCGAGCGATACCTAAGCTCTTGGGGTGTGGCGGTCCTTTCGCGAGGCGAGACGGGGGCAGAGCTGGCCCTGATAGACCAGGCGGAAAACTGCAATAGCCTGCCGGCGGATCTGCTAGTTGTGCTGATCCAGCCGCCGTCGCGGAGCGGGGATTCGCTGCAGACAAGGGCTGCGGGAAGGCTTCCCAAGCCGGTTAGGCCAGAACAACTCTATCGATTGCTCGTCAGGCTTCTAAGCCCCATCATATCCCCAGATCGTGAGATGGAACGCGAGAGCATGGGCATTGGAGGGCTCTTCGACCTGTCGGTGCTGATGGCCGAAGACAATCCGGTCAATCAACGGGTGGCGATGGCAATGCTTCGCCGCTTGGGGCTTGCGGCTGACATAGCAGCTAATGGCAAAGAGGTTCTGGAAGCATTGGAGAAGAGGGATTACGACCTCATCTTCATGGACGTCCAGATGCCCAAGATGGACGGATTGGAAGCCGTTCGACGGATTCGAAAGGATAACATTCGCAAGCCTTGGATTGTGGCCATGACCGCCTATGCTCTCAAGGGTGATCGGGAGAGGTGCATGGATGCGGGGATGGATGACTACATCAGCAAGCCGGTAAAGATCGAGGACTTGAAAGCGGCTCTGGAGAGGTTCGTGGATCGAAACGCCGCAACGTGAAGCCCAACGCCCCTGGATATCGCTGGGCTTGACATGGAAGAGGTGGAACTCCGGCGGCACTTGGCCTGGGTAGAGGTGCTAATTGGGGCTGCAGGGAACGGGTGAGGACGCCAAGAGGCGCATATTATTGTTTTCCTTTTGATTCTTCGAGGGCCTGCCCGTGCCTGCATCGCTCCCCCTAACCAGCTCGCACAAGAGATTAATACCTTACCAGTCCAACTGATCACGATGGATTGCTCGGTCTCGTATGCATGGACCCGAGATCGGAGGCTCTGAATTGAGCAGATATCTAACGTCAATCTTGGTATTGGCGATGGCCCTCCCGGCGTTGGTCGCAGGGGGGGAGGAGGCTGGCCTCGATGGCGAGGTCGAGCTAGGCGGAGAGGATCTCCAGGGAATCTGGCTCTTTACGCTGAACGAGTCCGATAGGATAGTCATGGTGATCAATGTACAGGAGGATAAGCTCTTTGGATCGGCCAAGTCGGAAGGGGCACAACCCTGGAATGCTGTCGTCATGGGCGATCTATCCCCCGATTGGATCAATCTGACGCTGCTCTACATGATGGAGGGAGATCCCCAAGGCCTGACTCTCAGCGGCCGGCCGATAGACCCAGGCCGGATGGAGGGCCGCTTCTCTTGGGCAGACGCGATGGGCGGCTACTCCAGCGGAACCTTTGATGGCGTGCTGATCAATCCCGACCGGGGAAGCTACCTTCCAGCAGCGGTCAGCGCTTCGGATGGCAGCGAATCGGCCTCACGCGCGGTGGACGAGCAGACGACATCGGATCAGGTTGTCGCCGCCGGGACGGGGGATTCCAAATACACCGATGTTCATGATCTCGCCCATCTCGTCCCGCCTGCAGCAGGCGTCATCCCTCCGGGAATGGGCATGTTTGGCGGAGGCGGAGGGGCCTCGATGAGCGGATGAACCCAGTTGTGATCTCATGATGTGGAGAGATGCCGCAAGGGGGAGGATCTATGATGTAAGCGCAACCTTAGGAGAGGAGAACGTATATCCCGGAGATCCGCCATTCTTGCGCGAGCCGATAGACGATGACCATTGGGAGCTATCCCTTCTCACGATGAGCGCACACTCAGGAACGCACATAGACAGCCCGGCCCACCTCCGCTTGGGCCGGTGCATAGATCGCTATCCTCCAGACAGATTTATACTGCCCGCAAGGGTGGTCGCAGTCGATGGAAACCTCGTGGGTTCGACTCATCTTCTCGGCCTTGGATCGATGGAGGGCTGGGCGCTCCTCTTTCGCACCTCAGGCTCGAACGAGGAGATCTCCCACATGACGCCGGCGGCCGCTATGATCTGCGCAGAGCTTGGCCTCGGGCTCGTCGGGATAGACTCCATCTCGGTCGACGCCCTCGGCGAGGACGTCGTTCATCGGCGTCTCATGGAAGATGACATACTCATAATGGAGGGGATGGATCTCGGGGGCGTTCCCGAAGGCATCTACACCCTCATCTGCTTGCCCTTGAAGATCAAAGATGGAGAGGCCTCCCCAGTTCGAGCGGTGCTCCTCTCCGGGAGATGATGGCAATGGACCTGGTTCAGTTGTATATTCCCATTCTGGAGAACCTCTCGGAGGCAGTTCATATCTCAGACCTGATGGGACGAGTGATCTATCTCAACCCCGCCTGCCAGAAGATGACGGGGTGCTCCCTTGAGGAGGCCAAAGGTAGGAGGTTGGAGGAGGTATTCCAAGGGCCAAACGCCGGTGTTGAGACCCGTCATCCCTGCCGCTTTGATATGCCTGCAGCCCCCATCACCTGGAGAAGAGGAACGAAAGCATATCGCACAACGATTGCCCCCATTCCCGGACCCGAAGGGCAGATCGAGTACATGATGGGGTCGACCACCGAGCTCGACGCTGAGCTGGAGGGGCTCGATCCATCGATCCTGGACGATGAGCCATCCGGGATGCTGGACCAGATACTCTCTGCCTCGCCAGACCTCATCGCCATATTCGACAGGGATCTGCGTTTTGTCTACGTCAACCGATCCCTCTCGAGAGTCCTCGATGTCGAACGCGAAACGATTATCGGCAAGGGATTGGAAGAAGTGCTGCCATCCTCCGACGTCGTTCCCGAGATGGAGGACCAGATCGAGGCGGTCATTCAAAGCGGCAAGGGCTGCGATGGGATGTTTAGCTATGCCTTACCAAGGGGGGCGAGAACCTTCGAGTACATCCTAAGCCCCGTCAGGGATGCCCGTAGCGAGGTTCTATCGGTGATGGCCACCCTCAGGGACGTGACGGAGCGTAACCGGGGAGAAGATGCCTTGCTCTTGGACGAGGCAAGGCTCGAGGCCCTCCTCAGGCTCAATCAGATGACCGGATCGGACTTGGAGGAGATCATCGCCTTCGCGCTGCGGGCTGCGGTGAAGCTCACCAACAGCAAATTCGGCTATATCGCATCCATCGGACCGGACGGGGCAACGCTCCATATGCACTCCTGGCACTTCGAAGGTACCCATCAATCCCTCTTGGACCAGGATGTGGAGATCCCCCTCACCGAGGCGGGGATCTGGGGAGAGGTCCTCTTACAGAGAAGGCCGGTTGTGGAAAACGTGGTCCAAGATCTCTCTCTTGCCGCATCGCCCGTCCTTCAGGACGCCGCGCTGAATCGGTTGATGAGCATTCCCATCTTCGATGGCGAGAGGATAGCGGCCCTCGCGGGAGTTGCAGATAAGGTCGAGCCATACGACGATACCGACCTTCGACAGCTCACGTTGATGATGGACGGCATGTGGCGACTGGTCCAGAGGAAGAGGCTGGAGGACTCCATTCGCCAGGCTCGAGACCTGCTCGAAGCGCGGGTAAAGGAGCGAACTCTGGAGCTCGACCGCGTCAACAAAGATCTCCGAAAGGAGATCGTGGGGCATACAAACACGGAGATCGCCCTTCAAAAGGAGCTCTCGAGGCGAAGAGAGCTCGAAGAGATCATCAATCGGGGACCGATAGTCGTCTTCCTTCGCCGCGCCGAGGATGGCTGGCCGGTTGAGCTGGTCTCTGAGAGCATCGATCAGTTCGGCTATCGGCCGGGGGACTTCCATGATGGCCTCACCTTCTCCAGCATTATACATCCCCTAGATCGGGAGAGGGTGGAGAGGGTGGTTGTCGCACGCTCCCTTCCAGGTATTGACGAGTTCACCCAGATCTATCGAATCCTCACAAAGCTTGGAGAGCCCCGTTGGGTGGAGGACCGCTCCCTCGTCCGGCGAGACGACGAGGGAAGGATCACACACTATCAAGGGATAATCTACGATATCACCGAGCGAAGAGAGGCCGAGGAGGAGCTTTGCTCCGCTCGTCAGAGGTTGGAGTACATCATCGACTTCCTCCCGGATGCGACCTTCGCTATCGACAAGGACAAACGAGTGATCGCCTGGAACCGGGCGATGGAGGAGATGACGGGCGCTTCCAAGGAGGAGATGATCGGAAAGGCGGATTATGCCTATGCAATTCCCTTCTACGGCAAGCCCAGGCCAATGCTGATAGACTTCGTTGGCATGGGGGAGTCTGAGGATATCTCCATCACCATGGAGCGCTACCTCTATCGAAAGGTTGAACGGAAGGGAGATACGCTATTTGCCCTGGTCTTCGTACCCGCCTTTAACCAGGGCCGTGGATCCCATCTTTGGGCCAAGGCCTCGTTGCACATGGATGACGAGGGCAATGTGCTAGGATCGATCGAGTCGATGAGGGACATCACCGACTCTGTGACAGCTGAAAATCAGCTCCTCAAGCGCGACGCCCTCTTGACCGGCGTTGCCGTTGCAGCAAACGCCCTCCTCACGATCCCCGAGTTCGAGTCCGCTGTGAACCAGTCCCTGGAGATGCTTGGACTTGCGGCCGACGCTGAGAAGGCTTACGTCTTCGAGAACCAGGAAGATCCCGTCACAGGGGAGCTCTTCGCTGAGAGGAGGTTCATGTGGTCTCGGGACGGATCCGGCCATGAGGACACGCTCTCCGTCCTCTCTCTCGATGGAAGCTTTGCCCGTTGGAGGTCCCTCTTGGAGCGAGGAGTTGTCGTAAAGGGGCTCGCCAGGGACTTTCCATACGATGAGCAAGAGGTCCTGAATAAAGAGGGCATCCTCTCGATCCTCGCAGTTCCCATAGTGATCGAAGGACGATTCTGGGGATTCGTGGGATTCTTCGAGGGCAGGTTGGAGCGGGAATGGGATATGGGAGAGGTATCCATACTGTGGGTATCTGCTGGAAGCCTCGGATCAGCCATCATGAACAAGCGTTCCGATGAGAGCCTCAGGAACAGCGAGGAGCGCTTCCGCGCGATCTTCGAGACCGCCCAGGACTGCATATTCATCAAGGACCGATTCTTGCGCTACGTCCAGGTAAATCCCGCAGTCTCCAGGCTGTTTGGGATCCCAATGGATGAGATGGTCGGAATGGTGGACTCGGATCTCTTCGGAAGCGATGCTGCTCGATACCTATCAAAGCTCGACGCCCGGGTACTGGAGGGCGAGATCGTAGACGAGGAGCATACAAAGCCGGTGAAGGGCTTCTTGACCACCTTCCACGTTGTAAAGGTGCCAATTAGGGACAACTCCGGCACGATCACTGGGCTCTGCGGATTTGCTCGCGACATTACAGAGAGGAAGAGGATGGAGGTTGCGCTCAAGGAGTCCGAACGCCGGCTTGCAGATATCATCGAGTTCTTGCCCGATCCGACGCTCGTCATCGACCGAGAAGGCAAGGTGATCGCATGGAACAGGGCGATCGTTGCCATGACCGGGATCCGGGCCGAGGATATGCTTGGCAAGGGGAACTACGAATACGCCATTCCCTTCTACGGCAAACGCCGCCCAATCATCATCGACCTCGTGCTCAATCCCGATCACGATATCGAGGCAGGCTACGGCAATATCGAGAGGCGGAACGAAACGCTTGTGGGGGAGGCCTATATGCCGAACCTCAAAGGCGGCGAGCTCTATCTGGTGGGAAGCGCAACCGCCCTCTATGACTCGAATGGAAATATCTTCGGCGCGATCGAGTCTATCCGTGATATCACCGAGAGAAAGCGGGCCGAGGAGCAGATCCAATTCCAGGCATCCCTCCTCGACCAGGTCAGGAATGCGGTCGTCGCAACCGACCTCGATGGAGGAATCATATACTGGAACAGATTCGCCGAGGTCCTCAGTGGTTGGTCCGCCGAAGAAGCCCTATCTCGCAACATAATGGGGACCATAGTTCCAGAGGATCGGGCCGATATGGTTGGCGTTGTCATGGCAGAGATCCAGAAGAACGGCTACAGCGAACGCGAGCTCAATGTCAGACGGAAGGACGGCAGCGTCTTTCTGGCCCATCACATATTCTCGATGATCAGGGACATGCATGGCCGGAATATTGGCATCCTTGGTGTGATCGTGGACATCACGGAGAGAAAGCAGGTGGAGAGGGAGATCGTTTCGGCCAAGGAGGCGGCTCTGGCAGCTACTCGGGCCAAGTCCGAGTTCCTCGCCAATATGAGCCACGAGATCAGAACCCCCATGAACGCCGTCATCGGAATGACCGGCCTTCTCCTTGACAGCCCCTTGAACTTGGAGCAGGAGGAGTGCGTGGAGATTATCAGGGGAAGCGGCGACGCCCTTCTTGGGATCATCAACGACATACTGGACTTCTCCAAGATCGACGAGGATTTGCTAGAGATCGAGAGCCAGCCATTCGATCTTATGGAGGCGATAAAGGCCTCATTGGACCTCGTAGCGAAGACCGCGGAGGAGAAGGGCCTCGAGCTAGGCTACCGAATGGAGGAGAGCGCGCCCTCCGTGATCCTCGGTGACGTCACCAGGTTTCGGCAAGTTCTGGTGAACCTGCTCAGCAACGCAGTCAAGTTCACCGAGAAAGGCCACGTCTCCGTCCGCGTCTCATCAAAGGTGGAGGAGGGAGACCTCCATCGAATACTCGTATCGGTCGAGGATACGGGAATCGGCATACCACCCGACCGCCAGAGCCGCCTATTTCAGTCATTCAGCCAGGTGGACTCCACGACAACTAGGAAGTACGGGGGAACTGGCCTTGGCCTTGCCATAAGCAAGAGGCTTGTGGAGATGATGGGAGGCCGGATCTGGATGGAGAGCACGCCGGGCAAGGGGAGCACATTCAACTTCTCCATTCGCGCGAGAGCAATTCTCCAGGCTTCCACGTCTCATGAGGCCATTCAAGGGCCTTCCCCACGGATCAAGTTGGACGATAAGGTCGCCCGACGCCATCCCCTGCGGATCCTGCTTGCCGAGGACAACGTGATCAATCAGAAGGTTGCTTTGAAGATGCTTGCGCGGATGGGCTACAGGGCCGATGTGGCCGCAAGCGGGATCGAGGTCCTCCAAGCTCTCGATAGGCAGAGGTACGACCTTATACTGATGGACGTACAGATGCCGGAGATGGACGGCCTGGAGACGACGGAGCGAATTCTCAGCAGATGGCCAAAGGAGGAGCGTCCGCAGATCATAGCAATGACTGCGCATGCCCTTGCCGCTGACAAGGAGCGTTGCTTGCAGTCAGGCATGGACGATTACGTATCCAAGCCGGTTGATCTCCAAGATCTCCGCTCGGCCTTGGAGAGGGCTGCACAACGACGGGCAAGCCGCCCTCAAACCCCTGCCCTTGATCAGAGGATCCTCGGTGGTCTTCGAGAGCTCCAGGAGGAGGGAGAGTCCGATATCGTCTGCGAGCTCGGCGAACTCTTCATGTCCAATGCCCCCGGACGATTGGAGTTGATGTGTTCTGCGCTGCACATAGGGGATGCAACTGCCCTCTTTCGGGCCGCCCACGACATGAAATCGAGCAGCGCAAACATCGGGGCCTTGAGGCTATCGGAGATCTGCCGACAGGTGGAGATGATGGGGAGGTCCGGTGATCTGGATGGGGCGGATGAGAGGCTAATCCTCATCGATATGGAGATCGCAAGGGTGAGGTCGGCCCTTCTGGAGGAAGCGTCATGCCACCCTCAGGACGAACCCGCCAGCACGAAGTAGGCTAGGAGAGCCTCTAGCTGTATCCTCTCATTTGCGCCCTCGGTCAGCCTGAAGTCGATCTCTCCTATCCGATCCACGAGATCCACCTTCAGCTGGTTGGGCAGATCCAGGTCGATCATCTCCCTGTGGATCTGGACTATCACGTCCTGTCCGGACAGGCCGTTTACCAGGAGGAGCTCGTCAAGGAGGGATCTGGCGCCGGTGAAGTCCCCCTTCAGGGCGGAGGTTATCAGACCCTTGATCTCCTCCGGCTTGGCCATGGCAGTTATCGTATAGATCGTCTCACTGTCGACCTCATCTCCCTGCAGGGCTGCGGCTTGGAGGGCGTTGATCGCTTTTCGCATATCCCCCCGGGCCACGTACCTGATCGCCGCCATCCCGTCGGGGGTGACCTTCAGGCCCTCCTTCTCCGCTATATAAGAAATCCTCCTCTCGACCGCCTCCTCGGAGAGCGATCGGAAGCGATAGACGGCACATCTGGACTGTATGGGCTCTATGATCTTGGAGGAGTAGTTGCATGAGAGGATGAACCGGCACGTTGCACTGTATCTCTCCATGGTCCGGCGAAGAGCGGATTGGGCGTCCGATGTAAGGGCATCGGCCTCGTCCAGGAATATCACCTTGAACTCCGCTCCCCCCAAGGGGGCCATCCTTGCGAAGTCTTTGACCTTGTGCCTTACGACGTCTATCCCCCGCTCATCGGAGGCGTTGAGCTCGATGAAGTTGTTCCTCCAGCCATCCCCATAGATATCCTTCACTGTGCTGATGGCTGCGGCGGTCTTGCCCACCCCAGGCGGTCCTGAGAAGAGCAGATGGGGCAGGTTGCCCGAGGCCACATAGGACCTGAGCCTCTTGACTATCTCCTCCTGGCCCACTATCTGGTCCAGGCTGTCAGGACGATACTTCTCAATCCAGATCTCTTCTTTCATAGGCCACCCATCCCGATTACGCAGACCCCTTGGGACCCAACTTCGTGCTCCTTACCGGATCCCCGACTATCTGGTTAGGCCTTGGATATATGAAATTTGCCGTGAGCCAATATTCGCGAGCTACGGCCGCTAATGCTGTCACAAAGGCTAAATATGGCCTCGGAAGAGATCGATCCTGTTTTGCTTTGGAGGACGTTAGTGTGATCACTGAGGTGGCTGGCCAGTACGATGCGGGAGCGGTTGAGGAGCGGGTCAGGCGATTCTGGGAGGAATCCGAGATCTACTCCAAGGTTAGGAGGATGAGGCAGGAAGGCCGGAGGTTCTTCTTCGTGGACGGTCCGCCCTACACAACCGGCAAGATCCACCTTGGAACTGCCTGGAACAAGGTGATCAAAGACTGCGTTCTTCGCTATCGTTCGATGTCCGGCTACCATGTAAAGGATCGCCCTGGCTGGGACATGCATGGCCTCCCCATCGAGGTTAAGGTCGAGGAGTTCCTGGGATTCACCAACAAGAGGCAGATCGAGGAGTACGGCGTAGGCAAGTTCATCGAACGATGTAAGGAGTTTGCCCTCAGGCAGAAGGATGAGATGACCGGCCAGTTCAAGTCGCTCGGTGCCTGGATGGACTGGGACGATCCCTACATGACGCTGAATAGCGAGTACATCGAGGCTGCCTGGTGGGCTTTGAAGAGGGCGAACGAGAGGGGACTACTCGAGCGAGGCATGCGCGTTGTGAACTGGTGCCCCCGTTGCCAGACTGCCATCGCCGACTCGGAGGTGGAGTACTGGGACGAGACCGATCCCTCGATCTACGTCAAGTTCCCCCTGGTCGAAGGGGATGCGAATATCGTGATATGGACGACAACCCCCTGGACCATCCCGGCAAATATCGGCGTTGCCGTCCATCCCGACTTCCAGTACTCACGCGTAAGGGCTTGGAAAGAGGGCAAGACCGACGAGATGATCATGGCTTCAGACCTCGTTGATGCCGTCCTCAAAGCTGGGCGCTATAAGGACTTCGACTTGCTCTCCACCTGCAAGGGCGAGGAGCTTCTGGACATGGCCTATAAGCATCCCCTCGACGATATAGTCCCCGCGCAGAGGGGCATCGAGCACAAGGTCCACCTGGCCGATTTCGTAACCGCGGAGAACACCGGCTTAGTTCACATAGCCCCAGGGCACGGCATCGAGGACTTCGAGCTAGGCCAGGCTCGGGGCATGCCTACGTTCTGTCCAGTGGGCGAGGACGGCAGGTATACCGAGGAGGCGGGGGATAAGTATGCCGGCAAGTACGTCAAGGAGGCGAACGGGGAGGTCATGGACGACCTCGAGGAGAGAGGCCTTCTCCTTGCCAAGGGGGATATCGTGCACCGCTACGGCCATTGCTGGAGGTGCAAGACCCCTATCATATTCATAGCCACCAGCCAGTGGTTCCTGAAGATCGGGGATCTTCGATCGAACATGCTCGATGAGATCGCCAAGATCAAGTGGTACCCGGACTGGGCAGGATCGTCCCGATTTCGGGACTGGGTCTCCGGCGCGAGGGATTGGTGCATCTCTCGACAGAGGTACTGGGGAATCCCCCTTCCCATCTGGATCTGCCATGAGTGCGGTTCCCTCGAGGTCGTGGGAACTCAGGAGGAGCTGGAGGAGAGGAGCGGCTCTACAATCCCCGACCTTCATCGGCCGGCGGTCGACGATATCTCCATAACATGCTCCTGTGGCGGAACGATGCAACGCGTGCCCGATGTATTCGATGTCTGGTTCGACAGCGCCGTTGCATCATGGGCTACGTTGAACTATCCTAGGGATCGATCGGCATTTGAGGAATGGTGGCCCGCCGACTTCATAACCGAGGGACATGACCAGACGAGGGGCTGGTTCTACTCCCAGCTTGGGGCAAGCATGGTCTCCTTTGGCAAGGCCCCATACCGATCCGTCCTGATGCACGGGTTCACCCTCGACGAGCAGGGAAAGAAGATGTCGAAGAGCATCGGAAACGTGGTAGGACCTGAGGAAGTTATAGGAAAGCATGGTGCAGATACCCTTCGGTTCTATGTCCTCTCCTCGAACTCCCCCTGGGAGGACCTGCACTTCAGCTGGGACGCTGCCGCCAACACAAATCGCATGTTGAATATCCTCTGGAACGCTTATCGGTTCCCCCTTCCCTACATGATACTCGACGGCTTATCGAGAGAGAAAGTAGACCTCTCTCAGTACCGGGAGCACCTGCGCCCTGAGGACCGTTGGATCCTATCTCGGGTGAACACGCTTGCAGGCGAGGTGAAGAGCGGCCTCGATGGCTACCTCCTCCATCGAGTGGCCCGGGCCATATCGGAGTTCGTCCTGGAGGACCTCTCCCGGTGGTACATCCAGCTCGTGCGCCCTCGCACATGGATCGAGACGGACGATCCCGATAAGCTAGCAGCCTACGCCACCCTCTACCAGGTCATGTACAAGCTCTGCCGGCTGATGGCCCCCTTGACACCCTTCATTGCCGAGTCGATCTACCAGAACCTCGTGCGCGGGCTCGATCCAACCGCAATGGAGTCGGTCCATATGTGCGACTGGCCCCTTCCCGAGGAGGAGTGGATCGATCCCGGCCTGGAGGAGCGGATGAAGGCCGTAAGGGAGATCTCAGAAGCCGTATCCAACGCCAGGCAGAAAGCCGGAAGGAAGCTGCGCTGGCCGGTTGCAGAGATCATCGCAACATCGCCGGAGCCGCTTGAGATCGGTGATCTAGAGGGTGTGCTGAAGGGGCAGACCAACGCCCGCAAGGTGACTGTCGGAGAGAGGCCCAAGATGGATCTGGAGCTCGCACCGCTCCATCGAAAGATCGGGCCCGTCTTCAAGGGGGATGCCGGCCGCGTGATTGCAGCGCTCAAGGCGATCGATCCCAATCGGGTGAGGGCGGCATTGCAAGACGGTGTCTTCGAGGTCTCGCTTGAAGGCCGGTCGTTCCCCATAACTGCTGAGATGGTGGAGTTCAAGGAGAAGCTTCCGGAGAACATATACGGCGCGGACTTCTCAAGGGGCACGGCATATGTGGACGTCTCCATGACGCCGGATCTGATGGCCGAGGGCTATTCCAGGGAGGTCATCAGGCGCATCCAGGATATGAGAAAGGAGATGGACCTTCGAGTGGAGGATCAGATAGCTGTCAGCGTGAGCGTCGACAGGGCTGAAGTGCTCGATCTGATACAAGGCCAGAGGGAGTTCATAGCGGGCGAGGTGCGGGCAACAAAACTCCAGCTCGGACTTAATATGGAGGTCAAAGGGTTCATGGTCAAGGAATGGCCTATCGAGGATCTCGTTCTACATGTGGGAATAGACCGTTCGTAGAGAGGTGGCGATGATGGTCGAGGATATTTCTGAAAACTTCGCGAAATTGGTCAAGGTCAAGGGGGTCTACGTTGCCGAGGCCCTCAGCGGATCGGCAGCTCCTGTCGTCATCCTTGAGGACGAGGAAGGACGAATCATCCCCATCTTCGTCGGCCTATCCGAGGCCGTATCGATCCACCAAGCCCTGACGGGCGACGTCTCGCCGAGGCCCATGACCCATGACCTCTTCATCTCCGTGCTAGAAAGCCTAAACGCAAGCATCAAGGGGGTGTTGATCGACGATCTCGACGCCGGGGTCTACTACGCCCGCCTCACCCTCGCTGGCGTCCAGGGCGAGAGCGAGATAGATGCGAGGCCTAGCGACTGTCTCGCACTTGCCTTGCGGGCAAAGGCGCCCATCAGGGTGAAGCCAACCGTGGTGGAGGCGTCAGAGATCCAGAGGAGCGAAGTAGAGGGGCTCAAGGGCATAGAGGAGTTCATCCGCTGATTGGGATAACTGCCTTCCATAGCTGCTTTTTAGCCTTCGCCGCCTTTTCCAGGACTGGTTGCCGACCTGGGTTCCCAATTGATTAGGCACAAGTGGGAACAAATGGGGCGATTGATGCTGATTATCGCAAATAGGCTTTGTGTCTAATTAGGGACAACAAATCGATATGCTCCGACTCTATGTGCCTAAAACAGTGGGAGGTCAGGTTACAGGGCCTACAGCGCAGGCGTTGAGCCAACATTTGTGGACCCTCATGCCGTTGCAGCCCTTGCCGAGGTCGATGTCGACATATCCCATCAGAGGTCCAAGGGCCTCGATGACCTCCGGCGTCAAGACTTCGACATCGTGGTAACGGTATGCGACAGGGCAGCGGAGGCCTGCCCGGTACTCCCTGGGGCGAGAGAGGTCTTGCACAGGAGCTTTCCCGACCCTGCATTGGCTCAGGGGAGCGAGGATGAGGTGATGGAGGCCTTTCGCCTGGTGAGGGATGATATCAGGCAGTGGCTTGAGGAGACATTTGGATCAAACCCTCCTCGATGATATGCTGCTCCGACGGGGAGGCGGCCCGAACGATCCGTCGAGAAGATATTTATCTGGGCGGTGAGACCTCCCCCACATGGCGCATGTACTGGTAAGTCCGCTCAACTGGGGCCTCGGCCACGCAACCCGGGACATTCCGATGATCAGGGAGCTGCTGGACCGAGGCCACGAGGTCACCATTGCCTCGAGCGGAAAAGCGCTAGCATTGCTCGGACAGGAGTTTCCGGAGTGCTCTTCCGTTCTCTTCAAGGACTACCCAGCCCCCTACAGCTCAACGCGCTTTTTCCTTCCGAAGTTCACGGCCTATATCCCTGTGCTCATGAAGTACATGGCCGACGAGAGGCGAAACCTAGAGAAGATCCTCTCTCGGGACAGATACGACCTGATAATAAGCGACAATCGACTGGGGGTCTACTCGAAGGATGTCCCCTCCATCTTCATAACTCATCAGCTCAGGTTCAGCGTCCCCCCTTACCTCTGGCCGGCGGAGCTCTGCACCCTGTATGTAAACGGGATCTTCCATAAGAAGTACGCCGCCGTGATCGTCCCCGACAACCCGCCAGGGCCCCTGGCCTTGAGCGGCAAGCTTGCCCGTTCCACGTTCAAGGTGACAAACGTCCGGACATACTACTCAGGCATCATATGCAGCACTCGAAGGATACCGGTCGATGAAGACCTCGACTTCCTGGTCATGATCTCCGGACCCGAGCCCCAGAGGTCGAAGCTAGAGGATATCCTCCTCTCCCGCGTAACCGAGCTTCCGGGCGAGAAGGTCGTCCTCCTCGGAAGCCCCGGCAAAAAGGAAGAGAGATGGCTCGACGAGAGCACTGTCGTCAAGTCCTATGTGCCAACCGAGGAGAAGGTGGAGCTCTTGAACAGGGCGCGCTTCATCATCAGCCGATCCGGCTATACGACGATGATGGAGGTAGCGGAGCTTGGAAAACGCAATGGACTCTTCATCCCGACGCCCGGCCAGACCGAGCAGGAGTACCTATCTCGATACTACCGGCAGAAGAACTGGTTCATGTCAAGAAGCCAGTACAACCTGGACCTTGCAGAGGACGTGGAGAGGTCCCGGGGCTTCAACGGCTTTCCGGAGATGCCTAGGACCGAGGAGAACGTAAAGAGGCTCTACAACGAGCTTCTATCCCAGTACGTGGAGTGAGCCGGCCGTCTCACCCCCCAGGCATCTCATGCGCATTGCCCGAGGGACTACCAGTAACTGTCGAGAGCCTCTTGAACAACGACCGCCTTCTCGAAGACCTCTGGTGAGAGAAGATCCAGGGGAAGGATGTCTATCATGTCATGGATGTAATACCTCTTCAGCTCCATCATCCCGTTGACGGAGGCTCCCGGCAGATCCTCGATCATCCGTTGCGCAAGACCGAACGATCCATCGAGCGACCGCTGGAGAGACTTGCGAAAATCTGCGGGCGCGGTTGTGCATCGATCGAGGAATATGGCTGACCCAAGCTCCTGGAATGCCTCGATGAATAGGGAGAAGGCCGAGCTATCCTCGTCGCACCGCCCGTGCGTGCGGGCATATCCGCATCCGATGCAGTGCCCGTCGTGTCCGTACTGGATGCAAAACGGGCATGTCTCAGGCCTGACAGGCAGGTAGCCGATCTGCATAAGCGAGAGCGCCCTTGCAAGGTCGCGGGCCCGGCCTGCATCCATCCTCGATAACTCAAGGTCTTTTGCGATCTCCAGAAACTCGGAGGTCCTCTCGATGATCGCATCCTTTGCCCGCGCAAGGGTGGAAGGGCTGATCTCCCCTGCCGCCCGGAGGAGATCCTCAGGCGACGGCTCGGGCCTTTTCCATCCTTGCTCTGATGTGGTATCTTCTGTGGCGATCGGCTGGCTTCTCCTGGCGGTTGATGGGGTCGAGGGGATCGCCTCTTCTGCTGCGGGGCAAGGGATCCAGCAGCCCTCCGGCCAGGAATCCATCATCTCCTGGCTACCGTTGCGATATTCGATTGTGCGAACCGTCATAATCAAGCTCCAGGGTATTGGGAGGCTCCTCGGTGGCTCTCGAAAGCTTATCCGTCATACAGCCACTTCGAGGGGGGTGACGAATTCCGTCTTTGGAAGCTCTTCGCAAGACTCAAGCCTGTCTATTACATGCAGCGATATCGCGTCCTCGATCCTTTCCAGGGCTTCTTCGCAAGTGTCTCCATCGGTGTAGCAACCCTGAAGTTCCGGACAGAAGGCAGAGTACCCATCGTCGTCCTTCTCGATTACAACGGAGAAGCGATAGCTCTTCATAGATCCACCATTCTCTTCTCTCATTTACTAGCCATGTACATGACTAAATCGATTCAATAAAAGCCTTTCTTTTCATTCATCCAGCTTGCGGGCCTCTCGATCCGGAAGTTCGCGCTCTGCCAGTCTCCGCTCCCGAAAGTCAAAAACTGTCTTTTCACTACAGGAGAGGGGCCAGCCGCGGGGGGAGATCCAAGCTCACGCGGGGGCCTCACCCACCTAAAGCTTCACTCAACCCAGAGCCTGCGGATGGATCCCAGCGGGGCCGGTGGCGGGGGCGCCCTCGTTTTCGATGGGAAGGGGGCAGGGGCCGGCAAGCATCGCCGCCCTTGCGCCCAATGATGCCAGAGCCCTAGTACCTCTTCTCAGTCCTCGTCCTCGTGTTATAGCTGCGGTAGACGTCGGCTGGCTTGTCCTGGAGGTTTACGTAGTCGTATTTGAGCTCTAAGCGGTGCTCCTCGAACTCCTCATGGGCGTCTTCCTTGCAGCTCTTGCACGCATGTATGGGAATCGAGATGCAGAAGGCGCTCTCAAGCTTGCCATAGCCGCGGACGGCATCAGTTACAACCGTGTTGTAGCCGGGGCAGTCCTTGCAGAGCCTCACCGTCTCCATCTGGCTCTCGTTGATCATATCGGTATCGTAGAAGATCCGCTTCCTCGTTCTGTAGAACTGCCCGTACTCCTCTCGGGCGATCGCAACCAGGTTCTCACGGCTCTCCCAGATGTCCTGCAACCGGCCGACGACAGCTTCGATCGACTGGGTCATCTCCCTCGTCTGCTGGAAGCGACCTTTCACGTAGTCGGGCTCGATCACATGGGAGTAGTCGAGCCCAGCCATCGCCTGGATGATTCCCATGTTCACGTAGGGAAGAGCGCTCTCTATCGCATATCCGCCCTCAAGAACAGCGATTGCGGGCTTCAGGATCTCGTTCAGGCGGGCGTAGCCTTGCGCAGAGAAACGCATGTTGGCCAAGGGATCGGTGTAGTGGTTGTCCTGGCCTGCGGAGTTGAGCACGAGATCCGCCCCGAAGTCCTCTAGAACCGGCATGACGAGGTTCTCTAGGACGTAGTGGAAGCCCTCGTCGGTTGTTCCCGGCGGCAGGGGCACGTTCAGGGTCCGCCCAAGCGCATTTGGCCCTCCCATCTCCTCGACGAATCCGGAGCCCGGATAGAGGGTGCGGCCGTCCTGGTGGAAGGATATGAAGAGGACGTCTGGATCGTGCCAGAATATGTCCTGCGTTCCGTCCCCGTGATGGACGTCGGTATCGACTATTGCGATCCTTCTTAGGCCGTGTTTGCGGCGGAGGTACTCGACCATGATCGCCATGTTGTTGATGTTGCAAAAGCCCCTGTTCCCATGGACGACCCGCATCGAGTGGTGGCCTGGAGGCCGGACGAGGGCAAAGCCGTTTCTGATCTCGCCTGCCATCAGGGCGTCGGAGAGGACGAGCGTGCTTCCTGCGGCTATGAGGTGGGCCTCGGTTACCTTGGACCCTACGTCAGGAACGCAGAAGTGGACGCGTGCGACGTCCTTTTCGCTTGCAAGGCGCGGCTTGTGCTCCTCGATCTCGGGGAGATCCATCAACCCTTCCTCGAATATCTGGTCCCTCGTGTAAAGGAGCCTCTCCTCCCTCTCCGGATGGTTTGGGGAGATCGCCCAATCGAATGCGGGGAAGAATATCAAGCCGGTCTTCTTTGCACTCGCCCTCTGCGATATCTCGGAAGCCAACTCAGGCACCTCCCCAGGAGCTTATAAGGCCTGCAGGAATCTCCATCCTCACGTCGAGCAGCCGGCCGACGGTCGACCATCCCCTCACCATGTTGAAGAGCTCGGAGTGCGTCACCTCAGCTTCTGAGACGTACTCCTCGATGCCGAGGTCCCGTGCCCTCTCTTGCATCAGCCGGCGGGCCATCACCTCCGCTTGGTCTAGGTTCATCTTCCTGTCCGAGACCTTGCCGGACGCCCCGTCCTCGGAAACGGCATATACTCCCTGCTCGGTGTCTATCCTCAAATTGAGCGTAAGCGTCGGCCGGGCAACGGCTGCGCCTATCGCGTTTGCAACAGCCGCATGGGGGGGGACGATTCCCTTTGCACCGAGGCGTTTTGCGACGAGCGGTATGAAGGCGGGAGATGCTCCGCCTACGCCGACCACGTTCTCCGGCCGGACCTTCTCCCTCTGCAGGATCTCCCAGATCCGGTAGGCTGGCTCCTCTTCCCATTCCATGAACATCTCGTTTACCTCGAAGGCAATTTTCTCGACGACTGCATCGACTACGCGGCGGGCGGCCTCTTCTTTTGAGCATCCGAGGGCCTGCCCGATTCCAAAGAGCGCTTCATCGGCGCGGGAGGCGTCGCCGATGTCGCATAGCCCAAGTGCCCGCAAAGCGTCTGTTGGCGTGAGGCTAGGCCCTCCAAGGCAAAACGCCCTGCCTAATCTGTCGGGGCCAATCTGAATATTTCCATCGATCACGCGCACAGCGCTGTCGCCGCCGATGGCGACCGACTTGACCGCAAAGGCCCGAACGTGGGTGAGCATCGAGTCCACTCGAGCCCCCTTCGAGGAGAGGAGGGGGCGGCCGCTCAGGATGAGGGCAAGGTCGGTCGTGGTTCCTCCGATGTCCACAACAACCGACGTCTGATCCTTCAGGCCTAAGGCCATAACACCCATGATGCTAGCGGCAGGGCCGGAGAAGATGGTCTCGACCGGCATCTCGATCGATCTCTCCAGAGGAACCGTCCCACCATCGGCCTTCAGGATGTAGGCAGGAGCGAATATCCCGCGATCTCGAAGGGCAGAGGCCATTCCTAAAGCGAACTCCCTGTACCTGTCCCTCGTTGCCATCGTGAGGAGGGTGGTCGCCGCCCGGCGGGGGAAGTTGAGCTTGCCCGAGACCTGGTGGCCGAGGCCGACGGAGAGCCCCGGAGCTTCATTGGATGCAATCTCTTGGATGGAAAGCTCGTGGGCGTGGTTTCTCTGGCCGAACTTGCCCACAACGGCAACCTTTCGAAGGCCCTGGGAAGCCAGGGACCTGACGGCGCGTCGGGCCCCTGCCTCATCGAGCTTCTGGATCTCCCGGCCCCGGAAATCTATCGCCCCATCGATTATCTCGGCCTTTGGTAGGTTCAAGTCCTTGGGGTTCGTGCCAGGTCCGGGAACGAGGATCAATCCAACGGGGTCGGTCTTCCCCTCGGCAATGAGGTTTGTAATGATGGTTGTGCTGAGGACGACTCGTTCGACAACGCTCTTGTCGATATCCTCGACCAGCTCATCCAGGGCCTTCAGCAGACATCCGGGAAGGTCCGCAACGTCGGTAGGAACCAGGGCGGCTTTCGCCACTCGGTCACCATCAATGAGAACTGCGTCGGTGGTCGTCCCGCCGACATCGATTCCGATCAGCATCTTATTATCGCCTTCTCTCTTGACCCCCGGTCGCATGGGTATATCGGCCTTTTGGTGGGATCGGGGGAATGATGAATTGGATGCGATGAATGCATTCGCCATTTCGGACATCCGGATGCCGGCGCCCGTCATGCATCTCTTCGATGTATCATCAGGTTGCGCCACTTCGAGATCTCTTCTGGTGGCATCTCTCCCGGCCCAATCAGCTGGCGACTTAATCGATCTCATCGAGAGGCGGTCTGCCACAACCTTTATGTACATCTCGTATACTCTGAAAACATCGAAGTTTCGAAATATTCCGAAATATTGGAATGAAATTTAGAAGGTGAGTGTGAAGGTGACGAGCCGGGGAGAGATGCTGGGCACCTGGATCGAGGCAAATCCGATTGCGATCTTGATGGTAGCGGTGCTTTTCACGATTTTGTCTATCCATTTCGCCCAGAGCATTACGATGGAGACCGAGACGGAGACCTTCGTCGATGAGAACTCCAGGCTCTTCGTGGAGTTCGATCACCTCTTTAATGACAGGTTCGGGACCGAATCGATCGTGGTCCTCGTTGAAGGCGACGCGGTAACAAGCCCCCAGTCCCTGAAGGCGATGGAACGGTTGACCCGCCAGATGGAGAATGTGGAAAACGTCCTCGGAACGACCAGCATAGCCGAGATGGTGATGGACGTCGAGGCTCAGGAGACCGGCATTCGAAAAGTGCCAGACTCTCAGGCGAGGATAGATGAGATCCTTGAGGCGCTTGAGAAGACGAATTCAGCCATGCTCCACGCGATCCTCCCGGACCGGGGCCATACCTTGATCTCCATCGCCCTTCCGACTTACATCTCCATGGAGAGCGAGAAGGCCGTCCTCCCCGAGGCTTACTCGGCTGTTGAGATGGCGGAGTTTCCCGCAGGAGCAGACACCACAGTGACCGGCGAGATCGCCCTCATGGACGATATCGAGGGGGAGATGAACACCTCCATGGGAACGCTCCTCATGATCTCCGGACTATTGATGATCGTCGCCCTCTTCCTCGTCTTCAGGCATGTTCACCTGCCGCTTCTGCCGCTTCCAATCGTCTTTCTCGGGATTATCTGGACCTTCGGGATGATGGGATTTCTAAAGGTTCCTCTGACGATGGTATCCATGTCGGCCTTCCCCATATTGATCGGACTTGGGATCGATTACGCCATCCAGTTTCAGAACCGGATCGAGGAGGAGTTTCAGCGCGGCGGATCGATCGCCGCGGCGGCAGTAGAGACAATTGCCCATACCGCGCCCGCAGTCCTGATCGCTCTGATCATAACCGGGGCTGGCTTCTTCTCCCTCTTCTCGTCGTCGGTTCCCATGATCAGGGACTTCGGCCTCCTCTGCCTGATCGGCATCATCATGTGCTACATCTCCTCCCTCTTTGTGGGGGTTACGGTCCTCTACCAGCTCGAGAAGGGGCGTAACGGCAGAAATGCACGAAACGCGAATGATGAGAGGAAGAACAAGAGGTCCCCGATAAGCCCCCTGCTCGTGAAGTCTGCGGCATTCGTCCTTCAAAGAAAGCAGGCAGTGCTCGCGATTGCAGTCGTCCTCTCCTGCGTCGGCCTTTATGCCGACACCCAGGTTCCTATCGAGACGGACATGAACGCGTTCATACCTCAGGACCTTCCGCCGCTCATCCAGTTCCGCCACCTTCACAACGTATTCGGCGGCGAGGACCAGCTCAACATCATCGTCCAGGGGGATGTGACCGATCCGGAGACACTGAGATGGATGGACGAGTTCGGCGATTACGTCGTCGAATCGAGGTCCAAGGTCTACGGGGCAACAAGCCTTGCAACAATCGTCAAGGGCTACAATGGCGGATCCATCCCTGAGGACAAGTCAGCGGTCGATGCGATCCTGGACCGCATGCCCGAAGAGGTAAGGTTCCAGTACATCAACGGCCACGACACCGCCCAGATCATCCTGGAGATCGGTCAGGCCTTCGACAGCCTCGGCCAGGTGGGGATCGAGCGTCTACAGAACGAGGTCGGCAAGGATCTGACGTGGTTTGAGCCGCCGCCTGGAATCTCAGTGATCCAGACCGGAGAGATGACGGTGATGAACACGGTCATCAAGGCGCTTACCACCGGCAGGATTCAAATGACGCTGCTCGGCCTGGTCATGATATTCTTCATACTGCTGATAATTTACAGAGACCTCGTCAAGGCGGTATTGCCGATCCTTCCCATGTTCATGGTCATCGGCTGGATGGGTGGGGTGATGTACCTCTCCGGGATGAAGTACAATCCAATGACAGCGACCCTGGGAGCGTTGATCCTGGGGGTGGGGTCGGAGTACGCCATCTTGACCATGGAGCGTTTCTACGAAGAGAAGGAGAAGGTCGAGGACGTCATGGAGGCGCTCTTCGTAGCGATGGGAAGCATCGGAGCTGCGATAGTCGCTTCAGGCCTTACAACGGTCTTTGGATTCTCTGCCCTCATCGCGTCCCCCTTCCCCATGACCAGCAGCTTCGGGACGATAACGGTGCTCTCGGTCATATTCGCCCTGTTCGCCACCTTCACGATATTTCCGGTGCTTCTGATATGGCTTGAGCAATGGAGGGAAAAGAAGGACGCTGCGGGGTAGTACAGGGTCGTGCTGGGCGTTGAAGCTGGAGGAAAAGGCTTCCTTGTTATATCACGTGGGTAGACGTATCTCACCCTACTTCGCATGAAAATATCCTACCTGGTTGATAGTAGGTTTGTACTACCCACCAAGAGACATTGAACGGCCAAAGCGTACAAGGAATCGTATATTGGATGATGATGTGTACCTTGACGTTGCTAGATGGCAATTAAATATTCGCGAGGAGGATGGGCGCAAGAAGCGCCTCAGCTCTTCTTTCTCCTCCTCTGATACAGATAGCCTCCCCCTATGAAGATGGCTGCAAGCGCGATCACCATTGGGAAGAACATGGACTGCGCCGCGGCAGCTACGGTTACAGGGATCTTCATGCTCTCCGATATCACCGTGTCCCCCCTCAGATCGGTGTACTTGATCTCGCTATTGATGCTGTAAGGCTTGGGGGTGGCATCGGAGTCCACGTCCAGCTTGAAGCGGACGGTGATCTCCTCGCCCGGACCCAGGTTCCCTATGAAGGCCTGGTCGTCGGTCGAGGAGAACGGCTTGAAGATGGATAGCCTCGCTATGCCGTCCTCGATCGCATCCTCCCCTATGTTCTTGTAGGTCACGAGGATCTCGTTCTTCTTCCCCGCCTGCATCTCGCCGTCGACCGCCGTTATGACGAAGTCGGCCTTGCGCTTCACGACCACTGGGACGGTCACCGTCTGGTTATCCTTCTGATACCAGAAGGCCGTCTTAAAGCCCACGAGCTTGTTGGTCTCGGAATCGAGCTTGTTTGCATCGACCTCCACGTTATACTGATAGTCGTACTGAAGGCGCAGTTGAAGCGGATACTCCCCGGCAGGGGCATCGCTTGCGATCTGGATCGTGAACCTTAAGGGCTCCTTGGTCTTATCACCCGCCTTGAGGGACTCGACGACCTGGTCTCCCGACTTCACCTCGATGAGGTTGCTGGGAGATGCCAGAGTCGCCTTGATACCTATGGCTGTCGTCTTGGCATCCTCCAGATCCTCCTCCTTATCGGCGAGGGCTAGATCCTCGGCGGACGATGGGGTCTTGTCCTTCTCGAATCCCATCAACCTGCCGTAGTTGATCAGGTCGACGTAGAGGGTTACCGTTTCCCCCCGGTCGAACTCGTTCGTGCCGCCGATCGCAGCAGTCAGATCTGGGGAACCATGAAAGGTCCAGAAGTTCTCCCCCGAGACCGAGGGAATGTAGTTGTCCTCGCCCTGGGCCGACGCCATCAGGGCCAAGATCATGCATAGAGCAAGCATTAGCTTCAATGAGTTGTCCTCCTCTGGGAATTGAATACGCGATGCTTGAGATCCTTGTAGGCTTTGCGCCTTATCTCCAGGCGCAACATGAGGACTGCGAAGACCGTGAACGTGGTCAGCAGGGCGAAGATCACCGCAAGCACAGTGACCGTGCCGAAGTTGCTGGTGATGAGGAATGGCGAGGATATGAGGGCGGCAAAGCCAAAGACCGTCGTCATCCCCGAGGCGATCAAGGCCGAGCCGATGCGATTGACTGCCGTCTTCAGCGCCTCCCTTGGCTCACCCACCTTGGCGAGCTCCTCGTAGAAGCGCTCCATCATGAGGATGGAGTACTCCGAGCCAACTCCCAGTATGAGGGCGCCGAGAGTGGCTGTGAGTGGTGTATACTGAATATTGCCAATATACATCACGCCGCCCATCCAGCCGATCACAACGAGCATTGGAAGGACTGGGAGGAGGGCCTTGATCATATCCCTGTATATGATCAGGAGGATTGCGAATATGAGGATGAGACCAAGGAGCGTCATCTCAGTTCGACCTGTTGTAAGGGCTCCGATTACCGTCGTCATCACGACCAGGTCGCCCGACTCCCGGACCGATACTCCGGGCGGGGGCGGAAACCAGGCTATGTCCTTCTCGACCTCTTTGAGGAGACGGTCTATCCCCTCCTCGCCCAGATCTCTCACCGCCTCGCCGATGTTCAGGCTGATTATGGCCGTATCATGCCCATCCACGTTCTTCGAGGCCAATTGAGGCGGGATCCTCTCGAATGAATCGCGGATCTCGGTCCTCGTTGTGGGAATCTCCCCGCCATTTGCCTGCTTTATAAGGGTTGCGATGCTGCTAACCGCATAGACCTGATCCCTTGAGCCAAGAAGATAGCTTCCGAAGCGGTCCATCCATTTGACGGTCTGGGGGTCTGTCACGTCGTCCGCCTGCACTATCAGGTTGATCTCGTCCGATCCTCCGAATATCTCGCTCATGTGCCAGAACTGCACCAATGGGGGCATGTCCTGGGGGATGTATGTCTTGAAGTCGGTGTTGATAGCAACCTGAGAGTCGGCGTAGTTTCCGGCAAGGGCGAGAATGAAGGCAAGGCTCAAGACGACCTTCCACCTATCGATGCAGAACTCGGCCATCCTCTCGAGGTAGGAGCCCACAAACGATTCTTTCGAAGCGCCATCGACCTCGTCTTTCTTTCGGCCGTTCCTGGCCTCTACTGCGGCGAGAACGGTTATTCCAACGAATAGGGCGGAGAGATAGCACATGAAAAGGCCAATGAGGCAGATCAAACCGAAGTCCCTCGTCATCGGAACCGATGATGTCAGGAGGGAGACGAAACCTGCGGCGGTAATCGAGAGCGCGATCATGACAGGTATCGCCGTGTTATTGACCGTCGAGATCACCGCCTTCACCGGCGACCCCGTCTTTCCGAACTCCTCGTCGATGCGGTTGTGGAACTGTATTGCGTAGTCGATACCGATTCCTATGAGCACGGGAAAGGCGGACATGGAGACCATGGTCATGGGGATATGTAAGAAGCCCATGGCGCCAAAGGTCCAGATGATGCCGAGGAAGACGATCGGTATGGGAAGGAGGGGCCACCTTACATGGCGAAATACCAGTAGAAGGGCAAAGACCATGAGGACTCCTGCAAGCATAAGCAAGGGGCCGTTGCTCTTTGCCATCTCCTCCATGATGGAGTTGCTCAAGGCCGGGCTTCCCGTAACAACGAGGCCAACGTCAGGAGGGAACTCTGCGAGCATCATCTGGCCCTCGGTCTCAATCATGATCTCCCGCATCTCATCGTCGCTCAGATACATGGGCATCTCCACTGCGAACATGGTATGCCCGCGGTCAGGCATGATGCTCTCGATCATGATTGGATCGATGGAAGCAAGTATCGCTTCGATCGATTCCTGATCCGGGATCGCTCGTTTGCCATCTCGCGCCTCGGACGCTTCTGCCACGATATCGGCAATGCCATTTGTGGCAAGGACGCCCGGTGCCCCCATCATCCCGTCGGATAGACGAAGCTCTGCCTCCAGCACATCCCGCCTTGTGACGTCGTCGCCCTCTATCACCACAACTATGGACTCGAATCCAAAGCGCTCCACGAAGAGATGGTCGTAGATCTGATACAGGGGTGAGTCCTTGCCAACGAAGCTCTCCGTCGCCATCCCCTGCATCTCGATCTCCTGGGCATAATGGAATGCCAGTATGGTGATCACAGCAGCTGCAGCGATGATCACCATGGGATTGTCCGCGATCCAGACGCCTAGCCTCTCCGTCTTCCTCATCTTATTCAACCAGATACCGAATATTCGGATATTACCGAACTTCCGAAACATGCGAAACATAGATAAAGCTTGTGGTCATCTCTGAATTGATGAACAGCGATGATTTGGCCTCTCCAGGGGAGGTGGTACAGGGCTACATAACAGATGCTTGCATCCAGTCAGCCAAGCTGAAGGGATACGGCGATGCTGTAGGAGTCCTCAGGGGCTCGCTCTTCCTCGCAGATGAGCCTCGCTCGATGGACGATCTCGTGGCAGAGACCGGCTACAGCAAGTCGACTGTAAGCGCAAATATGAGCCTTCTCGAGAGGTTGGGATTCGTTCGAAGGGTCGTCAGGCCGGGGGACAAGAGACACCTCTACCTCATAGTGAATGCTCCGGATACTCTTCGCCTTGCCATGATGAACACAGTCCGAAAGGAAGTGGAGCTTCTTAGCCGCGCCATGGACCAGTCGGAGAGGTACCTGATGGAGCACGAGGACGACGATCTCCTGAAGAGGATCACGATGATCAGGGCATTCTACGAGAAGGTCTCCCGCACCATCGATCTTATGGGCCAGTACAGCATAGACGAGATGGTGATGATACTCGAGAGGGGACGCGAGATCCTGGAAAGAAGATCAGGATAGCCTTTACTCGATAGGAGATCAGGATAGCTTGGTCTTGACCTTCTCATAGAATCCGTCCCGAGAGGCCCGAACGAACCTCGCAGGATTGGGTGAGCGACCAATTGTGATTACGTCTCTGTCGGTCACATTGCGCATGTTCTGGCCGTCTATCACAACCAAGGCCTCCTTTCCAGGGAGCGTGAGCTTGACCTTGATCTCGCTATCACCCGGGATGACCCAAGGTCGGGCGGAAAGCTTGAAGGGTGCGACAGGGACGAGGACGATTGCGTCGACGCGGGGGTCGACTATGGGCCCTCCTGCAGACATGGCGTAGGCGGTCGACCCAGTGGAGGTGGCAAAGATCATGCCGTCTGCCCGAAGCCTCTCTAGAAGCGAACTTCCAACGGTTATCTGGAAGTCGAGCAGCTTCGCTGGGCTTGCCGTGATCAGCACGACCTCGTTTGTCGCCGGAGGAAGCATCTCTCCGTCAAGCGAGATCTCGAGCCTCGTCCTCTCATCCACCTCGAAGCCGAATAGGAGATGCTCGAGGGTCTTTACCGCCTCCTTTGGCTCCACGTCCACCAGAAAGCCGACGGTGCCCATGTTTATCCCCAATATGGGGATTGGGTCCTTCATTCGATGGATCGTCCGAAGAATGGTTCCGTCGCCGCCAACTGAGACGATGAAGTCGGCGTCCATCTCCTCCACCGGCCGCCCCTCGATACCGATCTGCTTTGAGACATCCTTATCGACCATGATCTCGGCTCGTGAGCCAAACCGCTTCACGAGCTTCTCGACAAGCCGGAGCGAGTCGGGATCGTTCCTGGAGACGAAGCCGATCCTAATCCCCATCCCCTCCAATGAGATCCAAGAGCTCCCTGTGGAGGATGCCGTTTGAGGCAACCATCAACCTCCTCTGCCACATATCCAGCTTCAGCTGGAGGGGCTCTCCTCGCCCGTCGCTCACCATCCCTCCCGCCTCTTGCACGATCATACATCCAGCTGCAACATCGACGACTCTTAGCGCACCGCGCAGGTCCACGAAGGCGTCGAGCTTGGACGATGCAAGAAGGCAGAGCTCAAGCGATGTGCTCCCAAGCGTCCTTATGCGGCGGACCTTGTCCCCAAGGGGAACTATCCTACTGGTGTTGGGGCGTATCGTATACGCCGAGACGCTGAAGTCCTTGAGCGCCCTTGTCCGCGAGACCGCCAGTTGAGTCCTGGTTCCGCCTGCCTCCATCCAAGATCCCCGGCCGGCCTCGGCGTAGTAGCAGATCTTGCGCGGAATCTCGTAGACGTAACCAAGGCTGATCTCCTCGTTGCTGATGAATATGGATATGGAGTAGAAGGGGATCCCAGAAACGGCGTTGTAGGTGCCGTCCAGGGGATCGAGATGCATGAAGTAGTCGGGAACGCCTCCAATGACCGTCTCCCCAAGCTCCTCGCTTAGCACTCGAAATCCCTTGCCCCATGCCATGAGGGGGGAGAGAGCGGCATCCTCTGCGACCTTGTCGATGGACTTCGTCGGCGTGCCGTCCGCCCCCATCTTGAGATAGGCTCCGCTTGCAGGGTCGCCGACCATGGCAGAGATGGCATTGGAGACGCCTCGAGCCATGGAGTCGCAAAGCTGCTTCAATCCATCTCCCTCCTCGCTCAGGCCTAAGGCCGTATGATGGCTCATCATCCATAGCTATCGCCCTCCACACTAAAAAAGTCTCTCATCCCGGAGCATGCCGGCCGCATCGAAGGTCTACAGTAGAGGATGTCTACGGTTGTAGAGTCGGTCTACGGATATCTTTATATGATACATTGTAACACGCCACCGCGTTACATATCATGGAGGGATCCCCATATTTGGGCTGCCAACTGAGACTCTCATAGGGATAACACTAATTCCGGTACTGATCAGCTTGATACTGCTCCTCTGGGCCTTGAGGTGGTGATTCAAGTGGATATGCAGATGGCCACAATCGTGGGAATATACCTGATAGGCCTGCTTGCCATAGGGGCATGGACATCCAGGAAGATAAAGTCCTCCGAGGACTTCATCGTGGCAGGAAGAAGCCTCGGCTTCTGGGTCTTCACGCTGATGATCGTTGCGAGCATCTGCAGCGGCATGACGATCCTTGGAGTAAGCGGCCTCGGATACGTCGCAGGCTGGCCCACCATCTGGGAGCAGATCTTCGTTCCCCTGAGCGCGTCTTTCGTCATACTGGCCTATGGAGTGAAGCTCCATGCCATTGCCAGCAAGACGGGATATATGACGCTTCAAGACTACCTTGCCCACAGGTTCTATAGCCCGAGCATCATTCGGGGAGTCTCTGCGGTTGCAGGGATACTTGTCTCCCTCATCTACCTGGTAGGCCAGTACGTCTCGATCAGCATGGTGCTAAGCTGGCTTCTGAAGATCTCCTACAGCGAGGCGCTAGTCCTGGGCGCTGTGATAGTGATGGTCTATGTGATACTAGGAGGCCTCTACGCGGTTGCCTGGATCGCGCTTGTGCAAGGGCTGATGATCCTTGGAGGCGTCCTATTGGTAGGTCCAGCTATCATCCAGGCTGCAGGGGGGATGACCCATATCAACGCCGTCCTTTACAGCATCGACCCCAACTTCCTCAAACTCTGGTATCCCCAGGTGCATCCTCCTTACGCAGGCTATGCCTTCATGACGCCGGAGTACATAGTCTCGTTCTTCTTCCTCCTCACCTTCGGCCTCGCAAGCGCTCCCCACGTTATAAACAACGTCTTCTCGGCGAAGGATGAGAAGCTCTTTCGCTGGTCGCCCGTCGCCGCCTTCGTGATCTACCTGGTCGTGATGTACCTCGTAAAGATCATAGGCTTCGCCTCGAGGTCCATGGTCCATGACGGCATAATGACCCTTCCCACAGGCGTGAGCAATCCCTCGGACTACTGCTTCATAGTAAGCGCTATGGATGCCTTCCCGGGATTCGCAGGCCCTCTGATCGCAGTCATTGTCCTCTCCGCGGTGATGTCGACGACCGACCGTCTGATGCTCACGATAGGAAGCTACGTCGGCTGGGATATCTACAGGATGTTCTTCAACAAGAAAGCCTCCGACCGCAAGATCACATTCGTCAGCAGGGTGGCAGTTGCGGTCTCGGCGCTCGTCACTCTGGCACTTGCCTGGAGCAATCCGCCCGAGCTGCTGGCCTTCCTGATCTGGATGGGAATAGGGATAATGCTCGCAACGTTCGTCGTCCCGGTCCTCGCAGGCCTCTACTGGCGTCGGGCAACGAGGGAGGGCGCCATCTGCTCCATGGTCCTGGGACTATTGGGGGCCGTCGGAGCTGGATACTATCACAAGTTCATCGCCCCACTCCCAATGCACTTCAGCATATACGGCTTTGCGCTGGCGATCGTGGTGATGGTGGTCGTAAGCCTCATGACCGCTCCGCCGTCGAAGAAGGTGCTGGATGAGACCCTAACCGGCCCCTTCATTCGGCAGAGGGGGATCTGATGGGAAGGCCGGAGGATAGCTGATGGGAAGATCCAATGATAGCGCCAGCAGCATCTTGCATCTCCATCGCTCCCTTGGACGAATGATCGATGCCCTCTGCGCGGCCTCGATCGCTCACCTCGCTGCTAACCATGCTTAAGCAGCGAGGGATCCATCTTCCTTTCCTTCCGCTGTCAAGATCGGAGCGATAGAATCTAATATCACCAGAATTATGGATGGTGCTGGCGAGGGCCCGTGGTCTAGCTGGTTATGACATCGCCCTTACACGGCGGGGATCACGCGTTCGAATCGCGTCGGGCCCATCTTCTCTTTCGCGATTCTGCACGTCCAAAGGATTGAGCGTCGCCTTCTTCGGCCGAACCGTCTCTACGCGGGCTTCCCCTATAACGCCAGGGCCACGAGGATTCCGACTGCTGCAGTAGGCAATAATATCATTGCCATCCGGTCTCCAAACTCCCTGCTCCCAAGTACGTATGCGATCGTGAGCTTGACGAGGGTATTTGTAATAGCCGCTATCGTGATTGCCTTCACCGCCACATCGGGGGCGAGGCCTGAGCGGGCAAGCGTTGCGAGCGAGAGGGTTATGGCATCGACGTCGGCTAGCCCTGATATGATGCTTGCAGCGTAAGTTCCGGCATCGCCAAAGTGGATCGTTGCGATCTTCGATACGAGGAGGATGAAGGCAAAGAAGGCCCCGAACTTCAGGGCCGGGACGATGCGGAAGGGATCTTTAAGGCCGATATCCGTTCCCCCTACCCTCTTCTCCCTCTGGAGAAGGAAGGCGAGGCCCACTCCAAGAATAGTCATCGCAGAAAGGCTGGGCAGAAGGTCCAAGAAGAGCTCTCGATTGACCACGAGGACGATGAAGAGCATTCGAGGAAACATGGTGCAGCTCGCGATAGTTGCCGCAAAGACGGCAGTTGCGCAAATCTCCCTTTGCGCCCTGACTTCAGAGGCCATCGCCATTGTAACCGCAGTGCTCGATACGAGCCCTCCAAACACGCCTGTAAGCGATAGACCCCTTCGGGTGCCGAGTATCCGGATGAGTATGTAGCCGACGTAGCCGATCAGGCTGACGAGGACCACCATGAGCCAGATCTCCCTAGGGCTTAGGACGCCCAGGGGATCGATTGGCTCTTCTGGCAGGAGGGGGTAGATCACGAGAGCCATCAGGCCCATCTTGAGAGTATCGAGAAGATCGGCCTCGGTCAGGGCCTCCACATATCTATGTGTGATCGTCTTCGTCGCAAGGACCCAGGTTGTGATTATGCCAAGGGCCACGGCAAGCAGGCTCGATTCGTCGATGCCACAGAGCATCCCAAGTGCGAATGTGATCACTGCGGCAACGGCGCCTGTGAGGTCGAGGCGGTGTTGGGCGTTGACAGAGGCCGAGTAGCTGATCCCAATCAGGACGACGAAGCTCGCGAGCGCTGCGAGCGCGAAGAAGGGACCATAGGTCTCCGCGAGCTTGGAGGATAGCGTTCCTAGCATTGCGATGAGCGTGAACGTGCGCAGGCCCGCAACTCCTCGAATCCTCTCCTGGGCGAGCCGGCGCTGTCGCTCGGTGCCTATTAGGGCTCCAATGAGCATGGAGAGGAGGAAGGGGTAGAGGGTGAGGAACTGCATCTAATAATCCCTCTCGATCAATCCCTAATTAGGTTTCGGATGCAAGCTATATAATCGGGGGCTGGCCAGATCCCAAGGTTATGCAAGGTTTGGAGAAGAAGGTTCTCGACTGCACAGGAATCCTGGAGGGGATCTATGGCCTCCCCGTGCTGGAAGGGAGGGATCCGCTCGATCTCCTCGTGATCACCATCCTCTCCCAGAACACGTCTGACACGAACTCGGAAAGGGCCTTTGCCGCCCTGAAAGAGGCATATCCCGACTATGGCCGCCTGCTCCTTGTTCCTACAGAAGAGGTTGCAGGCCAGATCCGCCTAGGGGGGCTTTCCCGGATCAAGGCCCCCCGCATAAAGGAGGCCCTGGCGAGGGTGCTTGAGAGGGCCGGCTCCATGGACCTTGGGTTTCTCGGGGATATGAGCCTTGAAGAGGGAAGGGAGTTCCTTTTATCCCTCCCTGGAGTCGGGCCGAAGACGGCGGCAGTCGTCCTCCTCTTCGGATTTGGACGCCCCACAATGCCGGTCGACACCCATGTTTATAGGGTGGCTTCCCGCCTTGGCCTTGTTCCGCAGAAGGCGAGCATCGAGAGGGCCCAGGAGGTTCTCGAGAGAATCGTCCCCCCGGACAAGTACCTCTCGATGCATCTGAACCTCATCAAGCACGGCAGGGCTGTCTGTCGGGCAAGGTCCCCCCTCTGTAGCGCCTGTGGGCTCGAGGAGATCTGCAACTTCCGGCATCCTGGCCAAAAGGATTAAATGCCGGGAGAGCAACCCCCCCTCCGCGCTCCGGTAGTGTAGCTCGGCCAATCATGAAGGACTCTCACTCCTTCGACTAGGGTTCAAATCCCTACCGGAGCACCAGATTACCCGTATGGCTAACTGGAGGATGGCGGCCTATTTCTTGACGTAGCCGTTGATCCTAGAAATCCGTCGCTGGCATTACGGCTCCAGGCGCAGAATCCTTCCGAAGTTGCTTGGAATGGAGACCCATTCGCGAGCCGTGGGATCTGTCACCGACTTGGCGTATGGACGTTGGCAGTTCTCATAACTGGCCTCGATGATATCGACCCAACTGCCTGCATGGCCGAAGTGAATGGGGACGTATGTTTCATTGTCTGAGAAGTTGAGGGCGATTATCAGGATCTCGTCTGCTGTCATCGACGGTAGACAAGAACCCGTTCATCCCGATTGGTCGCCCAGGATTTGGTAGTGGATTATCTATTGTCATCGCCCCCTCTTTCGGATCCTCGACTTGTAAGCCTCGTGGCTTGCAAAGAGGAGGACTGGGAAGGGAAGGAGGAGCCAGAGGTACCGCGAGGGTACGTGAGCGGTGTTGAAGACCAGCTGAACGACCCCTACGTTCAAGAGGGCGTATATCCAGACGAGCTCTATGAGGATTGCGACGATCAGAAGCTTGTTCTTAAAGAGCCCCTTATCGAAGGCCGAGTGCTCCCAGGACCGGAGCGTCCAGACGTTGAAGAGCTGGCAGCTCACGGCGCCGAGAAGTGTCATCGTCATCGCCTGCCTGTGAAGGACGGTGTTTGAGATCGAGAGGTCCCCATAATGCCAGCCGTTCAAGAACAAGAACCCGATGAAGGCGGCAATCGCTGAAGCCCCCTCGATTGCCCCCAAGAAGAAGTACCCACGCTTGAAGACCTCCCAGTCGAGGATTCGCTCGTATTTGCCGACAGGAGGCCGCTCCATGATGTCCTCCTCAGAGGCCTCGCTTCCAAGCGCGAGCCCCGGGAGCATGTCGGATCCAAGGTCGATGGATAGGATCTGGATAATCGACAAGGGGAGCGGAATCTTCAGGAAGAAGAAGAGTATGTAGGGCACGATCTCAGGGACGTTCGACGAGAGGATGTATGTCACGAACTTCTTGATGTTGAAGTAGACTGTCCTCCCTTCCTCAATGGCGGCAACGATCGAAGCGAAGTTGTCGTCGAGAAGGATCATGTCGGCCGCTTCCTTCGCAACTTCTGTGCCCTTTATCCCCATGGAGATCCCGATATCGGCCTTCCTCAAGGCCGGAGCGTCGTTTACGCCGTCGCCGGTCATCGCCACAACCTCCCCGTTCTCCTGGAGGAGGGCGGCGATCCGGAGCTTCTGCTCCGACCTCACCCTCGCAAAGAGGACGTTCTTGTCTTTGAGGAGCTTTGCGAGATCCCCGTCCGGAATCTCCCGGATCTCGTCGCCCGTCAGGGCCACGTCGACCTCAAGCCCCACCTTCTCGGCGATCGCCCTTGCAGTCAGGGGATTGTCTCCGGTGAGGATCATGACCCTGATCGATGCTAGCTGGCACTTTCTAATCGCATCGTTGACCTCCTCCCGGGGAAGGTCCATGATCGCAAAAAGCCCGAGGAAGATCAAGTCGGCCTCGTCCTCCCCCTCCTTATAGGCGATTGCAAGAAGCCTGTAGGCCTTTCGCTCCAGCTCCTCGGCCTTGGCCTCGATCCTCCTGCGTTCGACGTCGCCAAGGGGCCGGATACGACCCGCATCGTCGATGAAACGGCCGGAGAGCTCGATCAATACCTCAGGCGCGCCCTTGGAGAAGATGACCTTCCCCGCTTCGCTTTCTCCCTCTCCTTCTCCCTCCCTCTTCTCCACCCTTTCACAGACCGTCGACATCATCTTCCGGTCGCTTGAGAAGGGGATCTCCCCGACCTTCCTGTATGCATCCACTCGAACCCGGGCCTTCTTTGCGGCGGCAACGATTGCAAGCTCCGTTGGGTCGCCGAACGCAGCATCCCCTTCGATCACTGCCCTGCAGTTCAGAGCGCCCGCCAGAAGGAGGAACCCAAGCCGGTCGAGGGAGTCTGGCCTCTCCTCTGAGAAGCTGATCTCGCCGTCGTCATAGTATCCCTCTCCGCTGACGGACGCCTCCTCGCCGCTCGAAAGATAGATCTCCTTCAAGGTCATCTCGTTTCTGGTGATCGTTCCGGTCTTGTCGGTGCATATCACCGTTGCGCTTCCAAGAGTCTGGGCCGAGTCCAGGTTCTTGATCAGGGCGTTTCTCCTCGCCATGTTGCGGCTTGCAAGAGAGAGGGATAGCGTGATTGTGGGAAGCATGCCCTCGGGAACGTTGGCAACGATCAGGGAAAGGGCGAATATGGCTGCAACGAGCCATCCCTGCCCCGAAGCAACGCCGAGGGCGAAGAAGACCCCACCAACCAGGAGGGCTGCGAGGGTGAGGATCCTCGTTATCCTGATGATCTCGATCTGCATCGGAGTCGGCCTTCTCTCGACCTCCTTTGAGAGCGATGCGATTCTTCCAAACTCGGTCTTCATTCCCGTTCTATAGACGACTCCAAGGCCGTTTCCCAAGGCAACGGTCGTCCCGGCGAAGAGGACGTTTCTCGCATCCAATATATCGTCGCAGAGATCGATCTCGGCGATCCTCCTTGCGGGCTCTGCCTCGCCGGTCAGGGCTGCCATGTTGACGTAGAGGGAGTTGGCTTCGATCAGGATTGCGTCGGCCCCGATCCTGTCTCCCTCGTCGACGATTAAAAGGTCGCCTGGAACGATCTCCCTTGCGTTCACCACCTCTACTTTGCCTTTCCTCCTCACCTTCACCATGGTGGGAATGAGCTTCAGGAGGGCCTCCACGGTCTTGTCGGCCTTGTACTCCTGCCAGAAGGCGAAGGTTGCGTTGATGAAGACTGCGCCAAGGATTGCGCCCGCGAGGATCTCGTAGCCTTCGCCTGGTGAGTAGTAGCTTGCAACGAAGGAGAGGGCTGCTGCAACCTCAAGGAGGAGGGCGAAGAACTGGAGGTACTGCCGGAGGTACTCCAGAAGATAGCTCTTTTTCCGCGTCTTCTCTAGCTCGTTTGGCCCGTGCTCCTCAAGCCTTCTTACGGCATCGGACCTATCGAGGCCCGAGGGATTGGTGTTGAGGCGGGCCAGGACGATCTCGATCGGGAGGGAGTGGAGGCTCTCTCGGCTGGTCATGGGGTGCTTCCTCGCTGTTTTTGGGGATTATTGAATTGAACCGACATTCCGGATTAAGCCTTTCCTTCTGAAACAATTGATGGAACGGCCTGAACGTTTGGACTTAATCTTAAAAATGAATACCCTGCTAGCTTGCTGCGGGGTGTGCCGCCGTTTGACTGCAAACTCTGCCTCCTTCTTCTGCTCCTCGGTCAGCTCCTCGAAGTACTTGCTCTCAGAGAACTCAACAAACCATCCAGAGATCCTCTCCGAGATCTCTTCCAGCTCTTCATCCGAGTATTCGTCTACCATCTCCTACACCTCACAATATTCGAGAACTTCTGATCGTATCAGATATTTCGTGCCGGCTGGCGAGGATTTTGGACGAACTATCGACGGCGCGATCCCAAACACGCTTCCTTATGCGCAGTCGCAAGGCCATCTTTCAACTCCTCAGTCCTCCACGCAAGTCCTCCAAGGATCTCATCGAACTCCTCTGCCCCGCCCAGCGGCAGCATGCCGAAATATCTCTTCTTCCATAGCCCTATATCCAAACCATCTACTTCGTGTCCATCGATAAATAATTTTTCCGTTATCCATACTTTGGAAGGCATTTCCATGTAGAGCATTGCATGTATAGCAGCGCATGTATAGCATTGCAGCAAATCTATTAATACCTTGGAGAGAGCCGACGATAATGGTGCTTCGAGAATGCCCTTTCACGTGATGCTGATCCCAACGCTCGGCTGCCCTTCTAACTGCGGCTACTGCTGGAGCTCTGACGAGGGCTCTCCCATGATGAGCATAGAGACGATCGAGGAGGTGGTCGAGTGGCTCAAGGATTTCAGGAATGAGACGATCACATTCACATTCCACGGAGGAGAGCCGCTCTTAGCGGGCGTTGAGTTCTATCGTCAGGCCCTGCCTTTGCTCACCCAGGGGTTGTCTCACCTGAGAATCGCCTTTGCATTGCAGACCAACCTCTGGAAGCTCACGCCGGAGCTGGCAAGGGTGCTTGCCAAGTACAAGATCCCCATCGGATCGAGCATCGACGGCCCAAAGGAGCTCAACGACCTGCAGAGGAGCGAGGGCTACTTCGAGAAGACGATGCGAGGCCTCGAGATTGCTAAGGAGGCTGGCCTCCAGGTCCAGTTCATCTGCACGTTTACATCGTACTCCGTCAAATTCAAGGAGGAGATCTTCAACTTCTTCCTGGAGAACGGCTTTACCTTCAAGCTCCATCCGGCGCTACCGTCTCTGCGTGACCGGGATCCGGATAGATGGGCGCTTCCCCCCGAAGAGTATGGGGAACTCTTGGTCTATCTCCTCGATAAATATATCGAGAACATGGACAAGATTGAGATTCGAAACATCGACGACCTCTTAAGATGCGTCCTCGTCGGCCGTGGAACCGTATGCACCTATGTCGATTGCATGGGGGATACCTTTGCGGTGGGACCCGATGGCAGCATATATCCCTGCTATCGCTTCGTGGGCATGCCGGAGTTCGTGATGGGAAGCGTCTACGATCATCCAACTATGGAGGACCTGGCGAGATCCGACGCTTGGAAGGTCATGCACCAGTTCAAGGAGTTCGTCGACCGGGAATGCAAAAGCTGCGCTCATATCAAGTACTGCCGGGGCGGCTGCCCCTATAACGCCATGGCGCCGACCGGTGGGAAGGTTTTGAGCGTCGACCCCCACTGCGTCGCCTACAAGAGGATATTCGACGAGATCAAGGACCGGCTCAACAAGGAGTTCTTCGGAGGCTCCGGCCTCGATATTCCAGGATTCCAGATGGGACCCCCAAGGGAGGCAAAGCCGGGCATCATGTCGCTGATGAAAAAGATCGCAAGCCCCACTGAGTCTCCCGAAGGCAATGCAGGCCCTACGTACATCTGATGTGCGAACCGCTGGCGGACGGCCGTCGGCCGTCGCCTGCTGACGTTAGCCCTCTGCAAGAGGGTAAGGAGGCGAGAGCACGCCTCCGTTGCCGTCCTGCTGGTTTACAAGATCCCGAACCAGAAGAGCGACCAATCTCTATAGCATATGGACTCCATCTCGTCCCTCGATACGGAGATGTTCGCGGCAATGGATGCAGCGCTCCACCCGCAGCGCCATTCGATCTCCCTCGTCCCCTGGCCGGAGAGAATGCTTCCGCCGCTTATGGTCCAATTACATGTTGCACCTGGACCGTCGTTGACAGCTTAGGCGGTCAGATTCCATCTGTTCATATCAGGGGAGGAATACTGCTGCATCGGTCTTCGCCTATAAAAAAAAGGGTGGATTTCCTTTCTGCTGGTTCAAGACTCGACAATACCCCAGACCTTCGTGACACCGAGGCCGCCAGTCTCATCGTTCTGTGCCCAGGTGGTGTTTTCCGAGTCGAGGATCATGTACTTTCCGGGCTCTAAAACAAGGTCAGGCTCAACTACCCAGTACGCGTTCGGTGCACCGCCGGACCCTTCCAGTCCGTATGCCTCATACTCGGTCATTGGATATCCGCCGTCTGATTCTTGTGAGTTCATATCAACGATCAGGATGGATCCCGGTGATTCGGTTCCTGCCCCATAATTCCAGTGATACGTCTGGATCTTTGTGATCCTAGTTGTATCAGCCAGGTCAAGGTAAACACTTCCGGTTGGTTTATTATAGACTGCTCCGAGGGTGTCGATATCAAGGATGAGGGTCTCTTCTCCTGTGGCAGGAACCGGGGCGTGGTTGGTGCTTGCGTTAAGGAACTGTCCTTCTGGTACGATACAGTAGGAATAGGAATTTTCATCCCAGTAATCGACGTTCTCATCCTGCAGCCATGCGGCAGTTCCTTCGACATAGTATGGGAGCGGCCCTTCGGTCATGCCGACAATGTCATGTGGTCCGAATTCGAGGATATAGCCCTTACCGCTTTTAAACTCATACGGGCCCCAGGCCTGCCAGACTCCAGTAGCCTGAGTCCACCAGGGTCTGCTTTCCTCGTCGATGACCGAGTAGACAACATATACCTTCCCCGGATTCTGGGCACCGACATTGAGTGGTTCCGGATACGGGGTATACTCAAGCGGTCCGTCAAATTGCAGACCGTACGAACCGCACGGACCGCAGACCGGGTTGTTTCCCTGCGGATTGTCAACGGCAGCAGCCCATTCGGTGCAGATGAGGAGCATGGTGATGATAATAGCGGCGTTTTTCAGTTTCATGGTGATCACTTTCCACCCGGAAGTCCGGGATGATGTGGGATGTGGTTGTGAGAAGAAAAGGATGTCGATGGTGTATTATTGCCGGTGCGGCTGGCCCCTATAACGCCATTCTGCCGACCGGAGGCGAGGCCTTGGGCGTCGACTTCCACTTGCGTCGCCTGCAAGAAGCCTGACTGAAGCTTGCCTGCCACGTTCACGATACCGGCAGGCTCATGCACAAAGGATGAATAACGATATCTTGCGACGTTTTTTTATGCGGAAAGAGGGGGCGCAGGGACGAAGGGACGCCACCGCCGCCCTACGAACGGTTCACGAGAACAATCCGAATGCAGACCACCTTTCATGGCTCCGGGTCTCCATGCCATCCCTCGATACAATCACGCCGATCGATGTATCGCGCCAACCTCCCCCGCAACGCCACTCGATCTCCCTCGTCCCCTGGCCGGATATGATCCTTCCGCCGCTGATTGTCCATTTATAAGAAGCGCCTGGACCAGCACCGTCAACCGACGCACTGTAGCTCTCTCCCGAGAACACTTGGTTGGGACAGTTCATATCGCAGCTGTATACTTCGCTCTCCTTCTCAGCCCCGGCTTCGATTCCATCGACAGAGACTACAAGGCCTATCATCGCCGGGCCACCGCTTCCTGCGCGCCACTCGATCGATCTCGTCCCCTGGCCGGATATGATCCTTCCGCCGCTGACGGTCCACTTGTATCTAGCCTCTGGCCCTGCATCCGGCGCTGTCGCATTGTAATCCCCCCCTGAGACCACCCAACCGAGCGTCTGGATGGAGCATTCATAGACCATGATCTCCTTCTCGCATTCGGCATCTATTCCAGGGGCGGCAACATCGACCGAGATCCTGGCGGCGACGACATCACGAGCGGTCCAGACAATCGAGGGCCTGCCCTGGCCTGAGATGATCTCGCCTCCGGCAATCGTCCAGTTGTATACGGCATCGTCCCCGGCATCGGCGACGGAGGCATTGTAAACACTGTCGGAGACCACCCAACCGGGGGCCTGAATGGAGCATCCGAATACTAGGATCTCTTTTTCGCACTCGGCATCGATTCCTGAAGCTGCGACCTCCACAGAGACCCTCGCAGCGCCTCCATCGCGAGCGGCCCAGGTAATCGAGGGCGTGCCCTGTCCGGATATGATCTCGCCTCCGGCAATCGTCCAGGTGTATACGGCATCGGCCCCGGCATCGGCAACGAGGGCATGGGACGGGACGCCGGCCATGACGCGGTCGGGGGCCACAATCAGGCAGTCGATGCAGATCCGGTCGATCCAGCCGCTCGCATTCCATCCGCCTCTATCCTTGGATAGCATCCACGTCAGGTTATGCCAGCCATCCCCCAGCTCGACCCCCTCTTCGTCCCACTCCGTCGAGGTGCAGGCCTTCTCGATCCTCCCGTCGATCAGGAGGAAGAGGCCGTCGATCCCAGTCGAGTTCTCGAACGAAGCTTCCTTTGGCGGCAGATGGTCCATCCTCCAAGCGAAGGTTACGGCGGCCGGGCCGGCTATCGACCTCGAAAGATTAGCGTCCCCGAGAAACTCCTGCGACGGCGCATGCTTGAGCACGATTGCCGCATGGAGCGCGCCCTCCTGGGCCGTCCAGGCGATCTGCCTTTCGGCCCAGGCTGGATAGGTTTCTGTCGTCCAGACATTGGCGATCATGGAGCCGTCAAACGCGCTACATTCGCCATATGCCGTCCCTATTAGGGGGGCAATTAACGCCAGGAGCAGGGCCAGCGCTCCCCCACCAGCCAAATGAATCTCTCTTCCATCATCCAATGGATCTCCCTCCCTTTTGAGACGGCGCCTACGACTTTTCGCAGGCCGTCACATCGGGTATGACGAACTGAATCATTATCACATATAGCATCTTTGGAGCTTGTACAAGGCGAAGCCCGAGATGGCAATGGCAGCATCATCCAACATGCGACGCATTCGTCGTTCGAAGAACTCATGCATAAAGGGAAAGGATGAGATCATGCAATGCCACCTTCATGCTAAGAGGCGATCGCCTTCGCTCTCTTCTACCTGAAGAGACTCTTATCATCGAACATAATACAGTACACGTCTTTCTCGCTTATGCACCTATTTGGACAAGCTACACAGAAACCGAGCTGAAATTTCCACGCCTTCGAGATCGCATCCAGGATGTCATTAATCATTTTGTCGCTGAGATTTGGGTAGTACGATTCTATCATCTTATACGACAGATAAACATGTTCAATTTCGCCAAATTGTTGTTGCAAGATGATTTTCTTCATCGTATTCGATAGATAGATCGAAAACGCTGCAAGTGCATCTTCATCGTTAGATCAGTCAAGATATATAAATTCTGTCATGCATCCCTCTGCCGCCCTTATTCTCGGACCATTCCGAGTATAAGATCCCTTCCGCTCCCGCCCTGTCGCAGCGGATTATCCAGGATCTCGTCAATGAAGTTGAAGAGGCCGGTCGAATAGACTGCGTAGAAGTCCCTGATGAAGCCGAGCGCCTCCTGGACGTCTCGGAAGTGGCGGATCTCTCCTCCAGGTGCGCCCCCGGAGTCGATGCTCCCCTCGGCAAGGAAGCTGGAGAAGCCGCAGGAGGCCTTGGCTGGCTGGAGGGCATCGATGTTCACAGGAACGCCTCCATAAGTGAGGTATAACTGACGGATGACCTCTCCACGGGAGTTGCCCCCCTCTAAGGCGGCCTCATCCAGGATCTCCTGGTCCAGCTCCTCGGGAGGGGGAAGGAGCCTTGCCTCGACCACGATGGGGCAGTCTCCCGCCTTAAGGTCCACCGCTTCGAAGACGAGGCCCAGCCTTATGGGGCGCATCATCGTCTGCCATCTCCAGCTTCTGTTCTCTGCATAGAGGATACCAGCCCCGATCTCCAGTATCTCGGTCATGAGATACGATTCTTACGCGACTCGGAGATAACCGCTTCGGATCCGAGCTCTTTTTGGGGGAGCAAGCGTCCTCCCTCAAATCGCCCGAGCTCCATCGTCCAGTCGATCTCCAAAGATCGCGATTCTCCGCCGAGTCTCCCGCCAGATCCCCCTATCAAACAGGGCGGCGAACGTGGGGGGGGGCCATTTTGGTATGTGTTTCGGAAGCCTCCCTCAAATTCGTATAAGGCGGCTTAGATGAATAAAATGGACCAGCGAGTTAGCCGTCATCGCAGGCTCCCCAGCAGGTCGAACAGGTTGAAGTGCACGTACCCGCCGTACTGCGCCGGAAAGTCCCGAATCGCAAGCCATAGATCCCCTGTCTCGGGACGGGCAACGAGGCTCCACATGTTGGCTATGCGGGCCCTGAACTCGCCGAGAGGCGGGTTTGCCCTGTAGGCGAACTCGGGATAGAGCGCGCATATGGTGCAGAGGATGTTGTTCGTCCAGGAGGGAGAATCCATCGGCCGAGTCATCCGTGTATATGGATCGTAGCGGTCGCTCAAGATCCCAATCGCGTTTTCGGGAGTGATCTTGCCGTAGTGCTCATGGATCAGCTGCCCATACCTCTCAAACCTGCTTGGCGCCTGAACGTAGAAGTTGTATGGATCCTTCAGGCTCCTCTGCCAACTCTCGATTGTGGATATGTCCGCAAGCTCGTTTACGGGCAATTGATCGGCTACCATGTTGTAGCCTGAGTAGCCCATCCAGCCCGGATAGCAGTTGGAGTGGTTCGTCTGCCAGATGCAATCGACCTCGGGCATGGGATGGCGAACAGAGATCATCTTGGAAGAGGTCTCCACGACGGCTGCCATTCTCGCCTTGGCGTCGGCGACGTGGTAGGCGATGCCTGCAGATCGGGGATGGTCCCGAAAGATCCGGACGGCGTCATCGACTGAGCTTGCGTGTGTCAAGAGAAGGCGGGTGAAGACTGCGATTCCCAAGCCTTCCATGCTCTCGTGCTGCATGGAGGAGAGCTGCGTCATCATCTCGAAGCCGTCCTCGTTTACCCCGCCGTCGAGCCCGATCATCCCAGGATAGGTCATGAAGGCGTGGCCGAGGCCGTCGTCTGGCTCGGCTACCACCATGATCCGGTTCTCCAGCTGCCCTGGCATGTTGAAGTTGTCCTCGTTCTTTCCAAAGATCAGCTTCCCGTCGCCGCCAGCCCATTCGTCCCAGGCGGAGAAGCTGCTGCAGCCGCCGCCTGCTGGCGGGGGCGGGCCTTGGGGCGGCATCGCACTGCCGTCGCTGTCGCCGGCGCTTCGCCTGTGGTCGCCGCTCCGCCCGCCATCGCACTTCCAGTAGCGAGGATGGCAGTAGATGCACCACTGGTCGTAGTTGGTGTTCCAGAGGAGGATCTGGTCGAGGGTCGCATCACCTCCCGCGTCCTGCACGCCATCGGCGATTCCCACAATCTCCTCCCGAAACTCCTCTGGAAGATAGGGCTCGGCCTTCCTCTGTCCGATCCAGAGCATCTCATGAGCCCTCTCGATATTCGAGCCCGTCTGGGCGGCAACGTAGGCGGCCGTTGCGAGAAGTGTGCGGCTCACCATGAGGTCGATACTGTCAGCCAGCAGGCGGCCGTGCTGGTACCCCATCTCATAAGGGCTCCCTGCAACGTACAGGATCTTGACCCCCTCCATCTCCTCGAAGCGCACCTTCTCCGGCATCTCATCGTTCATCGTATACAGCCCTGTTATCCATCATACCTATTATTCGGAGGTCCTCTTAAACCAGTTGGGAGTTCGGGCTCAAAGCCTTGCTGAATGAAGAAAATAGCGGCATCTCCGCACCGCAGGCCGGATTCGGGCACTTGACCGTCCGGGCCCAGAGCCAGGCGATCACCGTCGCCTCGCCGCTGTCGGGAAGCCTCGCCTTCGGGTAGAGGTGGCCGATCCTCCTCTCGGCCTCGTCCCGCATCCATTTGCCGTAGTATCGGACGTCTTCAGCAAGGCCCGCCGCCCCTGGCCAGTCCTGCCCCTCGATCCTCGGCTGCATCTTCTTTCGCGACTTGGGGTTGACGGGCGGCAGGTCCGCGAAGCGGGGCGGGATCTCGATCATCGCCTTGGTGATCAGGACGGCGACCGGGTTCAGGTCGCTTCCGTGGGCCTCGAGGCCGAGCCGCTGGGCCTCCAGGGGGATCGATCCTCCGCCGCAGAAGGGGTCGAGGACAGGCGGCGGCGCGCCCGTCGAGCGCAGAATCTCGCGGCTGGCCTCATCGAGGACCTGCTCGTTGTTGGTGTTCTCCCAGAGGACGAGCCTCTCGATGATTGCAAAGAGCTGCTTGCGTTCCTCTTCCTGGGCCTCCTCGGTTGGGACTCTTCGGGCCATGCCGAGGGGTCGTCGACGAGGGGGGAGAAGAGGACCGCCCGGCAGGCTGCAAGCGGCCGCCTCGCCCACTAGAGGTGCAAGGTCGAGGGGTGGCCGCGGCCGATCTCGCGCGCGGAGGCGGCGCAGGTAGCCTCAAGCGGCAGGGCGACCTCGATGAGCTTCTCCTTGAAGGCGGTCTGTATTATGAGCCAGTCTCGTTCTTCTCATCTTATTCATAACCTGCGACTCGGACGACCGTTGGCAGGCGGCCGGGAGAGGGCTTTATACCATAAGCACGCCAACATATTTTCATATGGGTCAGGACTCAAGCCTGGTCGTCTCTGCGAACGATGTTAAGGCCTTCGAGAGGTTAAAGGTCATATCTCAGATAGCTCCATTGAAGGAGAGGATCAGATCCATGGAGATGAAGTATGGATGCGATATTCACTCCTTCGGAGAGTTGATCAAGGCGCTGCCGGAGGACTTTGAGCGTTGGGACGACTTCATCGAATGGAAGGCGTACTCGGAGAGCGTTTTGGAGCTCGAATCCCGTCTTAGAGAGATCGAGGATGCTAAAGACGTTAGAATTGCTGCAGGATGATCTCATCAAAGGCTATGAGATTCTAGATTTTAAAAGCGGCGGTAGATTCTACTATTTAAAGATCAGGGCGGCTTTGGTCGATGGCAGTGAGCTCCATATCAGGGAATTCTTTTCTTCAGATGCCTTTCTATATTCGTATCATTGGCAGGACGAAAAGGGCTCTCTCAAAATACGGTGGGATAACTCGCCCCATCATTCTCATCTCAGAACATATCCTCACCACAGACATGCCCCAGAGCTCGAGGATTCTCGAGAGATGAGCCTGGAAGAGGTCTTGAAGGAGATCGGCCGGAGGCTCAGGAGATAAGATATGGGCGCAGCTTGGAGATAGGCTCGCGGCGAATCTGCCCTCTCGAATGAAAGTGCGAGCCATGCATAGAGCCATATCCGTAGAAGCAAAGTTGACTTCCAGCCCCCCTCAGATATACTGCTGGACGAGCTCTAGAGGCTCCTTATTGCTCTCCGGCCGAAGGATCTTGGAGGCTGCCCTCTCGAAGTCCGACTGGTAGACCATATCCCTCTCCTCCCGTATCGCGAACATCCCGGCCTCGGTTGCTAGGGACTTGAGATCGGCCCCGCTCGCATCGGTCGTGGCATCGGCAATTCGGTTCAGGTTGACGTCGGTGTGAAGGCTCATCTTTCTCGTGTGGATCTTGAGTATGGACCTTCTCCCCTCACGGTTGGGGATGGGAACGAAGATGGCCCTATCGAACCGTCCAGGCCTCATGAGGGCCGGATCCAACATGTCCGGCCTGTTGGTTGCGGCGACGAGCTTGACCTCTCCTCGGGGATCGAATCCGTCCATCTCGGCGAGGAGCTGCATCAGCGTCCTCTGCACTTCTCTATCGCCGCTCGTTGCCCCATCCATCCGTCGCGAGCCAATCGCGTCTAGCTCGTCTATGAATATGATGGAAGGCGCCTGCTTATTGGCGAGCTCGAAGAGCTCCCGCACCAACCTCGCCCCCTCGCCGATGTACTTCTGGACGAACTCGCTTCCCACAACCCTGAGGAACGTCGCCTCGGTGCTCTGGGCAACGGCCTTTGCAAGGAGCGTCTTTCCCGTACCCGGCGGGCCATAGAGGAGCACTCCTCTCGGCGGCTCGATGCCCACCTTCTTGAAGAGATCAGGCCTCTTCAATGGAAGCTCCACGATCTCCCTGATCTCCGAGATCTGCGTATCCAGGCCGCCGATCTCCGAGAAGTCCACGTCCGGGACCTCCTCGATCTCCATTCCGAAGATGGCCAGATCTTTGGATGCCGGAAGGACGCACATCACTGCGAAGGACTGCTGGTTGAGGCCGACATTCAGCCCCGGCTTTAAAGAATCCTCCAGGAACTGGGAGACGTTTACCACGAACCGCGGACCTGTGCTGCTTTTTATGACGACCCGGCTCTCGTCGAGCACATCGACGACGGTCCCCACCACCATTGGGCCAACGCGCAATCGCTCCAGCTCGCTTCTTAGCTTTCGGGCCTCGCGTTCGTATTTCAGCTTCTGGTTCTCGATTATCCTTCTCTCGCCCTCGGCCCGGTCTTTTTGCTCCCGCAATGCTAGGTTCCGCTCCTCTAGCTGACGCATCCGATCCAGGATATACCGCGAGAAGTCGGCTCCAGCATGCGACTCGTTCATGGTCTCTCCAAAACCTATATCTCCTAAGCTTAGTAAACTGCGGCAGCTATAAAAGATTTCCGAGATGAGCGGGATATGCAATGCGAGATATGCGGTGCTGAGATTACCGGCGTTCCGCAAAAGATAGTAATCGACGGTTCCTCCTTGGAGGTTTGCAAGAGCTGTGCGCGTTTCGGAAAGCCGGAAGATAAGTGGACCCCAGTTCCAAAAAAGCTGATCCCGGCTGAACGCGCCTTCAGGGCTGTCAGACCTCCCAGGCCCCGCGATCACTTCAAGGACTTGGTTGAGATAATACCTGATTACGGTCGCGTGGTTAGGGAGGCACGGGAGGATCTGGGATTGACCCCCGAGAAGCTGGGATCCCAGATAGCTGAGAAGGCCTCCCTCATAAGAAAGATCGAACGACATGATATCATGCCAGAGGACTCCATCAGAAAGAAGCTCGAGAAGGAGCTGAGGATCAAGCTCACAGACGAATCGGAAAGAGAGGAGCGCTGGAAGCCAGGCAGCGGATCGAAGGGCTTGACCCTTGGGGATATCGCCAACATCAAAAGAAGATGACCCATCCACGGCAGGAGAATCAAGGCAGCTCGATTCGTCGAGGCTGGCCATCTCAGGGGTTCGGATGACGGAGGCTCGGGTGGTGGAGGCCGCCCGCCTGATTCGAGAGGGTGGCGTTGTGGTCTATCCCACAGAGACGGTCTACGGCATAGGCTGCTCCATATCGAACCCTGCGGCCATTGCCAGGGTATTCGCGATCAAAGGGCGGTCAAGGGAAAAGCCCATCTCAGTTGCGGTTGCAAGCCTCGATATGATATCGAGCGTGGCTTCTCTCGAAGACGAGGAGATGGCGATCATAAAAGAGCTCTTGCCAGGGCCGGTATCCTTTCTGGTAAGGGCGAAAGGCGACCTAGCATCGGAGATCACCGGCGGATCGAGCCTGGTCGGCATACGCCTTCCCTTGCATCCAATGGCGATCGAGCTGATAGAGGCTTGCGGCCCTATTACCTCTACGAGCGCTAACCGGAGCGGAGGCCTTCCTCCTGCGAGCGTCGATGAGATCGATCCAGAGATCTCTTCAGCGGTCGAGATGGTCCTCGACGGCAAAAGAAGCCGCTACGCCCAGCCATCGACATTGGTCGACTTGGGGTCGAGAAGGATACTGAGGAAGGGGGCTTGGCTGGATCGTGTGGTCGAGGCGATCCAATGAGGGCGAGGATCAGGGACTTCATAGAGACGAAGGACGGCTGGATCTTCGCCGTGGCCGATTATCATCATCCAAGGGGCGTCAGATCCCTTCTGCGCTACGTCCCTCATCCACAAGGTGAGAGGGAAGCCGGAGGCAGGAGATTTCGAAAGCTCGACTTCGACCAATCCTTCGACTTCCTCAGAAGGGAGCGTCCGGATTACATCGAGGACCTCCACGTCGTCCCAGTTGGGGAGGTCTCTAGACGCTATGACCCTGTCGAGTGCTTAACCGACGTGGCACAGGCCGATTCCAGGCTCGAAAGGATCGTGGAACTCCTTGAGGATGGGGGGATCGAGAGACGCTCCATGGGAATAACCGGCTCCATGCTCATTGGACTACAGGGGCCGACCTCGGATATCGACTTCGTCGCATACGGCAAGGCCTGGTTTTTCGCCCGGGATATCATAAGGCAGGCAAAGGCCGACGGCCTGATCGAGGAATTGAATGATGCGATGTGGAGGAAGATCTACGCAAAGAGAAGGCCTGAAATCTCGTTCTCGGAGTTCGTCCTCCACGAGAGGCGGAAGGGAAATCGCGGTGTGATCGACGGCACATACTTCGACCTGCTCTTCACCCGAGAGTGGGACCAGATCGGCGGATCTCCACGATCCCCCGGTCGTTTCATCGGCCGGGTCAAGGTGGTGGGCGAGGTAGTGGATGCTGAGTATGCATTCGACAGCCCTTCCATCCTCAAGCTGGATGGCGATGTGGAAGAGATCGCCTGCTTCTCACATACATACGCAGGCCAGGCCCTTCCCGGAGAGACAGTAGAGGCAGTAGGAGTCCTGGAGGAGACGGCAAGCGGCTTCTGCCTCGTCGTTGGAACAACGAGGGAGGCGAGGGGGGAGTGGATACGATCGCTTTCGTTGCTCGGACTCGACTCCCCCGCCGGGCTGTCGGTCATCGAGTAACAGGCCCATGAAGTAACTGCTCAGTTACTTGAAGGCTACCAATCCGCCATTTGGACTAATTGTCAGCTTTGACACGCCCAAACTCCATTGGAAGCGCTATATGAACGGTCATAGATGGCGTATGTGCACGCGAATTAAAGGAAAATATTAGCGTTCATTCGCTGTTGAATTGGGTAGAGATAGTACTCGATCAATATCTTGAGGATACTTGAGATACTGATTAAAAGATATCGCGATCATGAGGCATTGCGGTTTCGCTGAGGATTAGTTAAAAAGGGCAATTTGCCTCAACATATTGACCATGTTTCCCATGAACAGCTGAGCCCCCCCGGAAGCTAATTAAGCACTTACAGCATCCGCTTATGTGAGGTCACAGCCATGTTTGAGGTTCATCCCTTCGATATCGAGATTGGCCAGTATAAGGTCATGCTGAACCTGGCCGACGCCAGGGAGCTTGGGATCAATGCTGGGGACAGGGTCCGGATAAGGACCAAAGGCGCATCCCTTGTAGCAATCCTGGACACCACCACCGCAATGGTTGCCAAAGGTCATGTAGGAATATTCACCGAGGCCTTGAAGGAGCTCAAGGGGGCGTTGACAGTGGACATCTTCCCAGCGCCAAAGCCCCAGTCCATATCCTACATCAAGCGGATCATGGACAACGAACGGCTATCCGAGGAGCAGATCCGAACGATCGTAAGGGACATCGTGGACAACACCCTGAGCGAGGTGGAGCTATCCGCCTACATCACGGCCTCTTATATCCACAGGATGGACGCTCAGGAGACCGAGTGGCTGACGAGGGCGATGATCGAGACCGGCGACCGGATCTACTTTGACACCCATCCGGTCGTGGACAAGCACAGCATCGGAGGGGTGCCGGGAAACAAGGTCTCCCTCTTGGTCGTTCCAATCGTTGCAGCCGCAGGCCTTCTCATCCCAAAGACGAGCTCCCGGGCCATAACCGGCGCAGGCGGCACTGCCGACCTGATGGAGATTCTCGCTCCAGTCGAGTTCACGGCCGACGAGATCAAGGAGATCACCGAGGACGTCGGAGGGGTGATCGCCTGGGGCGGGGCAACCAACATAGCGCCCGCCGACGACAAGCTGATCAAGCAGGAGTACTCGCTCTCGATCGATCCCTACAGCCAGATGCTCGCCTCGATCATGGCCAAGAAGGGGGCGGTGGGCGCGGATGCGGTCGTCGTGGATATGCCTGTCGGCCCCGGGACAAAGCTCGATACCCAAGAGGACGGAAGGTCGCTTGCTAAAGACCTCATGGACCTGGGTGATCGCCTGGGGATAAAGGTGGAGTGCGCCATGACCTTTGGCGGGTCACCAGTCGGAAGGACGGTTGGACCTGCCCTGGAGATTCGGGAGGCCTTGACGATGCTGGAGACGGGCCAGGGTCCAAACAGCCTCAGGGAGAAGGGCATCGCGCTTGCAGGGATTCTTCTCGAGATGGGCGGCGTTGCCGGCCGGGGCGAGGGACATCACATAGCCGAGGAGATCCTCGCAAGCGGCAGAGCTCACAAGAAGCTGATGGAGATCATTGAGGCCCAGGGGGGCGACCCCCAGGTCAAGAGCGAGGATATACAGATAGGGGATCATCAGGAGCAGATCCTCTCTCCGAGCACGGGATATGTTGTTGCCTTCTACAACAAGCGCATCGTCGAGATCGCCCGGATAGCTGGCGCCCCATCGGACAAGAAGGCAGGGGTGATCATTCATCGGAAGATGGGAGAGATGGTCAAGAAGGGCGAGCCCTTGCTGACCATATGCTCATCGAGCGACTGGGAGCTCGATTGCGCAATCAAGGACTGTACCATGAGGGATCTCAAGAGACAGGTACCGATAGTGGTTGAGGGAATGCTCCTCGAGAGGTATCCGAGGATGACGGAGATCTGAAGGGGCATATGACGGAATTCTGTTGGGGCAAGAGCCTTAACCAGCCCCGGGGGATGGTCAACGCATGAAGGTTGCAGTCGTCTATCACGGTGATTTCGGGCGGGATGGCTTCTCCGTTCTGAAGGACAGGATCGGGCCGTCCTACGAGAGCCTGATCGAGTCGGGTATCGTGGATGGTGTGGATGTGCAGGTATTCGGCCCAAAGCCTGCTCCATTGGAGCTCGTTATGAGGGCTCACACGCCCCAGCATATGGATAACATGCTCCAAGATCCCTATCGAGAGGTGGCAATCCTATCCGCTGGAAGCGTTCTCCTCGCAGCAGAGCTCGTGGCAACTGGCGCTGCAGAGAGCGCCTTTGCCTACACGGGCACGGCCGGCCACCACGCTTCTAGAGGCAGCTGTTGGGGATTCTGCTACTTTAACGATGTTGCAATCACCATTCTCCGGCTGAGGGAGATGGGGCTTTCCAGGTTCTTGATAATCGACGTCGATCCCCATTTCGGCGACGGGACGAGGGACTTCTTCGGACGCGACCCAGAAGTTTTTCACATCAACTTCCATACGGGTTCAGAGATAAAGCACGACCCTCTTATGAACAACTACGATATAGGCATCGGCTTCGACGCCGATGACCAGAAGTTCCTGCGGGAGCTTGCATCCATCCTCGAGCTTGCAAAGGACTTCGACTTCCAGCTCTGCTTCGTCATCTTCGGGCACGACTCTCATCGCGACGATTATGGCGGGTTCAACCTGACGGAGAAGGTCTATCCGAAGATGACGCGGATGATACTGGAGGCAATTCAGGGCAAGGGGCTCGTCTTCGTCCTCAGCGGCGGATCCAACGTGCAGGTGGCAAAGGACGCGATACCCGGGGTCGTCTCGGTGCTCGCCGGGCGGTGATCTCTTTGAAGCTATCATCCGAGTGCTATAGCTGCATATTGGACCGCGCCAAGTTCGAGTGCGACATGGTCTTCTCGACAGAGGAGGAGAAGATGGGGGCGATGGAGGAGCTACTGGACTTCATGGTCGCCCATAAGAGGGGTGTCTCCGCCCAGGTGGGCACTGCCCGCGAGAGGATAATCAAGAGGCGGTCTGGTGATAAGGATCCTTACAGGGAGTTCAAGGAGGAGAGCAACGTCGTCGCAAGGGCGCTTCTTCCCTTGGCCAGGCGATTCATCGATGAGGACGGCCTGGAGGCCTTGGTTAGGGTGGCAGCTTTCGCGAACTCGATGGAGTTCGGCGTCAAAGGGCACGATTTCGACAACAAGACCTTCGAGAAGGTCTTCTGGGACACGCTCAAAGAGAGGCTCGATGGCGATCTATCCGAGGTTGAGTCCTATCTCGACCGATTCTCTAAGATCTACTATCTGACCGACAACTGCGGGGAGGTTGTCTTCGACCTATTGGTGATCGAGAGGCTGATCGATATGGGAAAGCAGGTCGTCATCGGCCCCAAGTCCGAGCCCATATTGAACGACGTCACAGCAGCCGAGCTTCGTGAGATGACCGATATAGAGATCGTCCCAACAGGGGACGTCGTGGGCCTATCGCTCGAGCGAGCGACTCCAGCGGCCAAGGCCTTGATCAACGATGGCGACTACCTGATCCTCGCAAAGGGCATGGGAAACTACGAGACCATAAGCGAGTTCCAGGAGATGCTGAAGGGCAGGCTCATATACATACTGAGGGCGAAGTGCAGTCCTGTGGCAAGGGCTCTTGGGGTGGAGAGGGGATCATTGGTCGTAAGAGCGCTTTGATGCTGCCACAAAGGCAGCCGCTTCCATCCTGATCAGCGGTAGTTGATGTCGAACTCCTGAGGCTCAGGCTCCAAGCCCTCCTCATCAGAGCATAAGGTCAGGCCGTCTAGGGCTATCTCCAGATCGAGCAGCCGAGCCACTACCTCAAGAAGGTTGCACGCAGCTTCGATGTCGACTGGGAGATCCCCAGAAGTGGATCCCAGAAGGCATAATCCTTTCAAGCCGTAGCTGGGTGCCATCCCGACGAGCAGGCCGTTGAGCCCTCCTATGAAGCCCGTCTTCAGCAGATGAACTCCGGCATCATCGAGGCTTCTCGCGAGCTCTGCATCGGAAGCGACCCCCAGGACCTTATGCTTCGAAGCGCCCACGTAGGCTGCCATGGTTATCATCAAGCCCGCTCCCAAATCCCGGGCCTGGCTAAGTATCTCGCCTGCCAGCGAGTACATGCCCCCAATGTCAAGGGGCTGGGCGTCTCCCGTGAGGATGATGAGGTCTGGCCTCTCCTGAGGTGCATTGATCTCCACGCGGAATATGTGGACGAGGCCCTCATCGACCATCACCTGTGGGGGAAAGCCCGAGGAGAGGATGGTCGCAACCGTTTGGGAGTCTAAGGCTACCCCCAAGTAGTCCGCGGCGACCTTGCCCACCGATCCGACGCCTGGCAGGCCTCCTACGCATATTTGATCGAAGCCTAACATCAGCCAAAGAGAGGTCACGCAGATATAACATACTTTCGCCGAACCGATGGTGGCGTAGATTCCCCAAACGATGGAAAAAAGGATGGGGGGCCTACTCGCCGACAGCCCGTATGATCCAGTTCATCGATGCCGGGACATCGCCATCCAATGTCGTCGTCGTAGGCATCATATCGCCGGTAACGGAATTATATATAAACGAGGTCTCCTGTGGGGCGGTGATGTTCATGGCCACGCCGAACAAGTTTCGATCATATACGCAGACGTAGAAATCACCGTCTATCTCCAATGGAGGTAGCTCCATCTCTCCCATGAAGGGGCTCCCCACGCTGAAGTATGCGAGGGACGAGTCAGCGTACTTGTAGAGCAGGTTCTTCTCCGAGTCGAGTATCTCCAAGCCAAAGCACCACCCAGGGGGGAAGGTCTGGTTCTGGTAGTCGTAGTAGATCATGCCTGCGATCTGCACCTTCTTCAGCTTCCATCCGTCCTTGGGCGCAGAGAACTTCACTGCCATGGCATACCACTTGGAGGATAGGTTGAAGTCCTCAACCGAGGCCAGATCGGATATATTTGCC
>CAZWDT010000006.1:0-59251 GCA_964632755.1 uncultured Methanotrichaceae archaeon | reverse complement strand
CTGGATCGATGCGATGCCTCATCTCCAGCCGCCGGCCGCACCCCAAAGCCGCCGACTCCAGGGCGCATCGCTTCCGGCGCCGAAGGCTGCATAGCGCTCGTATACCATTGGCTGCATCGATGTTCTCCAATCGATTGGAGATGTTCTCATGCAGCCTCGAAGGGCGGAGATCGAACGAGCGCTCGAGGTCATCATGGCGCTCGGCGGGGAGAAGGTGAAGTTCGTCATCCTGTACGGCTCGACCTCTCGGGAGGAGGCCCGCCAGGGTTCAGACATCGATATCTGCGTCTACTACGACGACCTGGGGGGGGCGATGGAGTTCAGGCTGCAGGTCGCATCAGAGCTCTTCGAGAAGATCTACGATATCAAGATATTCCAGCATCTTCCCCTTCCCTTGAGGATGGAGGTCCTAAAGGGGAAGGTCCTGAACTGCTCCGATCTGCCCTTTATGTACGATCTCGCCTACCAGACCGTCAAGGAGTTCGATTCCTTCAAGCATCGATACTACGACTACATCGGCCTGGAGGCAATCAGATGAGCGGCTACAAGGGAAAGAGAACGCTAAGAGTTGCGCTGATAAGAGCGAAGCTCGCCGAGATGGAGGAGAGCGCAAGGATCGTCCAAGAGCACCTCCCTCCGAGCCAGGAGGAGTTTGCAAGTCTTGGAATTGTGAAAGATGGCATCTATAAGCGGGCGGAGCATGCCCTCGAGACGGTCTTCGATATATGTGCTATCGTTAACTCTGACCTCATGCTCGGAGTGCCCGAGGCCGATCAAGGGATCGTGGAGAATCTGACGGATGCTGGCATTCTGACAGGCGAGATGGCGGCGAAGCTCTGCAGTATGATGAAGTTCCGAGACATCCTCTTATATCAATACGGCAGGATCGATGATGCCCTGGCATTCCAGATCCTAAGCGAAGACCTCGATGATCTATTCGAGTTCATGGAAGTGGCCGAGGGCATCCTCGAAAGAAGCACTCGGTAAAGCCCTTCAACCCCTCGTGATCAGCTCCGGCCTCATTCGAGCCCTTCTAAGCGGCGGGATCTCTCCCCAGAGCGCCATCTCCCGCCCCCGTATCACGATCGCCCCGGAGACGCCCGGCCGGTCGATGGATGCGAAGCACTCCTGCAGATCCCCGTCCTTTGAGACCGCGTTTCCAAGAGCCGTTGCCCCCGAGTCGGCAATGATGGAGTCGCGCGCTATCACCACTGCGGCATCGGCATGGCCAAAGCTGATCGAGGGCCCAACGGTTCCGCTGCTCGTGCAGATTCCCAGCGGCTCATCCCGGGGCGGGACCTCGAGGGCGATATCTCCGATCGGAGAATTTCCGGCGTAGATCCCAACGACCGCCGGGCAATCGTTCAAAATGGAAATATCGCCGCCGTTCTCGACGAAGGCGTAAGCTGCCCCGGCTTCAGTAATCGCATCGACTGCATAGCGGGCAATCGCTCCGGCAACAGCGCTCATGGGACCAAGGCCGAAGAGGGATCCTCCTCGGACCATCTCCTGGACGATCTCAGGGGCATTGTCGACCGGCCGGTCGTATGGATCGAGCGTGATCTGGAAGAACGGATCGCCCTCTATGAACCCCTCGATCTCGCGTCTGCTTCGCCTGATCGACTCCTTCGCAGCCAAGATATGCGCTTTCTCCCTGGCAGCGATAGTCGCTATGGTCTCCTTCAGCTGGAACCTCTCTCGAATCAGCTCGTTTCCCGGGGGCGGTGTTTCATCCAATGTACCTAGCCCCCAACTCCTGGATCGCCTTGCTTATTTCGGCTTCTAAATCGAACATTGATCTCGTCGCCGTATCTAACATCGAGCATCTCTGCCGAGCCGTAGAGATGGTATAGCCTGTCGAGCCCCTCCTCTGTGTAGGGAAGGTGCGCCTCTTGCTCCCTCCAGGGGGGAAGATTCTCCTCGATCTTGCTAAGGAGATCGCTGAATCCATCGCCCGTCTTGACCGATACTACCACTGGATGGGGCGCAAGGTCCCAGATTAGATCGATTGCAGAAGCGATCTCATCGAGGGAGAGGAGATCTGCCTTGTTCAGCACTGTGATCATGGGGGCCTTTGTCTTGCACTCCCAGAGCGCGGCGTGAGAGGCGACGAGCTTCTTTCTCAGCGTCTCTGGGGGGTCGCTCAGGTCTGCAACGAGCAGTATCAGATCCCCATATGTGATCTCCGATAGGGTCGAGCGAAAGGCCTTGATCATGAAGTGGGGAAGGTCGTCTATGAAGCCCACGGTGTCCGTCAGCACGAGTCCTCGCCCGCCCAGCTTCATGGATCGCGTCGTCGGAGAGAGGGTTGTGAATAGCTCGTCCTCGGCAGCGACTGCGGAGCCTGTGAGGGCGTTTAGGAGGCTGCTCTTTCCTGCGTTGGTGTAGCCGGCAAGCGCGACTAGATCGAATCCAAGCTCGCGGCGTCGCTCTCTTCGGTCCTCCCCGGTCTGCTCAACATCCTTGAGGGCGGAGCGGATCTTCGCCATCCTACCCCTGATATCCTGGTATGCCGACTCGTCGTAGGCGCCCGATCCTCGAAAGCCCGGACGCTCGCTGAGCTTTCTCAACGACGCCATCGTTCGGGCGAAGGGCGCTTCGTATGTCAAGCGGGCAAGCTCCACCTGGAGCTTCGCCTCCCTCGTCTGGGCTCGACTGGCGAAGATCTCCAGTATCAGGTTGAACCTGTCCATGGGAGGGACATCGAACTCGCTGCTTATGTGGAAGAGCTGCCCGGGGCTAAGGGGATTGTAGAATATGAGCCGGTCGGGCCGAAAGGCGACTGCTTCGGCGATCTTTCCTTTGCCTATCTGGTAGCGGCTGTCCCTTCCCCGTCGCTGGGAGATCTCCGCAAGGACGTCGTAGCCGGCAGCCTTGGCAAGCCCTCTAAGCTCTTCCATCCGCGCCGACCCGTCCTCCCAATGGGAATCGACCCGCATCAGAAGGACGGCCGTCCTCTCGCCCGCGATCTTGGGCTCTGTCTTTAGATCATCGTCTCTCTTTGGGATGAGTTGGCCTCCATTTCGATCAATCCTCCCCGAATGCGAGAAGCATCCTCCTCCCGGAGATGGATATGTGATGGGCAAGCTCGACTAATAGGCGCTCTCCTAGCGACTCGGGATACTTGAACCTTCTCCCGAGTATGCTCTCTATGCGCCAGGCCTCGAGGTTGTAGAGGTCTCCTTGCTCGGCGATCACGAGGCCTTCTAATCCCCGCACGGCATCGGAGATGACGTCAACGACGACGTTTAGATTCAGTCGCCGGCTGGTCCTCTGAATCTGTCTCACCTCGTATACCCTCTCCAGGGCAATGGGGGATATATCTGCAGAGACTGCGGCAGAGACCATGATGTATCTTCCACCTTCCGCATGCCTGCCCGAGATATCGATGGCGACGACCTCCAACCGCTTCATCTCCCCTGCGATTCCGGAGAAAGGCCGCCGATCCTCTGGATGGGAATCGTGCCCGATGCACGAAATGGCAGTATGCAGTGCGAGCTTCTCATGATTGGGCGCTCGATAATCCAACCTAGTTCGACTGTGGTCCTATCGGCCTTGTTCGACTAAAACCTCACCAGAGGATGGTCCTCGATCATCCTCTTCGCGATCTCCTCGGGGATGCCGGCCCCCCGCGCGATCTCGACGGCTCGCCGTGAGTCTATCAGGTCGTCGGGGCTGTGCGTGTCTGTGTCGACGACCATCGTCGCCCCCGCTTCCATTGCAAGCCTTGCCACATGGCCGTTTGTGATGTTGTGGCCACGTCTAGATGTGATCTCAAGGCATACCCCGCGATCCCTCGCCATCTCCGCCTCCTCGATAGTTATGAAGCCGGGATGCGCCAATATCTCCGCCCCAATCTCCAGTGCAGCCCGGTTGGTCCCAGGCCACACCGGCTCCACCGGGGTCTCACCGTGGACAACGATGATATCGGCTCCAAGCCGCCGGGCGAGGGTGGCGAGCTTTCCTATCTTCTCCGGGGGAACGTGCGTTATCTCTACCCCCGTAAGGATTCGCATATCGAGCACATCCTCAAGGTACTTCACCTTCCCGACGGAGGAGAGAACGTGCTCCACGTTGGTGAAGTCGACGTGATCTGTGATCCCTATCGCCCGGTAACCCATGATTTCCGCGCGACGCACAAGCTCGCTTGGTATCAGCTCGCCATCGCTGAAGATCGTGTGGGTATGAAGATCTATCATGGTAAAAGCGAAGGCTTTGGAGATATTAAGCCTCTCCCCTTGAGAAAAGATTATTTACGATGCTGCAGATTGAAACGCCACCTAAGAATGACCTTATCGGAGCCAAGAAGCAGATGATCAAACGTTTGGTCCTTGATGTCTTAAAGCCTCATGTACCGACCACAATAGAGCTTGCCGACGTACTGGGTTCGCTTCCAGGGGTGAGCGGCGTCAACCTTAGCCTCTACGAGGTGGACCAGCAGACTGAGACAATCAAGGCTACAATAGTGGGAGAGGATATCGATTACGATCTGATCAGCAGCCGAATAAGGGACTTCGGCGGCGTCATTCACAGCGTTGATGAGGTCGTGGCAGGAAAGATGATCGTCTCCGAGTTCGAGACTTTGCAGGAGCGATAATTTTTACCGCTTCCCTGCCCTCATGGCGCGAGCGATTCTCCGAAGCAATGAGGACTTCGGCTCTCCTTTCTTGACGAGCACCCTTCCCGGCCGCTCGTACCACTGCCCGGGATACCTCATCTCCCTCTCGACCTCTGGGGCGAGCCCAAGCGACCTTGCGGCCTCGGCGATATCCTCGATCTTAGGATCCTTCACGCAGTCCTTCTTGGATATCATCCTGCCTTCCCCCCTGCTCTTTGCTTGGTCCAGGTAGATGGGCCAGACGACCCAATGATCCTTCTTCCCCATGAGTTGCCTGGAGGATCGGTTCGTGGATAAGCATTGCGGCTCTTTGGGGCGGCAACCTTTTAGGCAGTGGGATTGCATATTATATTCCCGTGTACTACTCGAGAGGTCCTTGATATGAGCCTGGAAACCTATCCCGTGGCCAATGTTGCCGGAACTAGCGTCCCATACGACCCAGAGCAGCTGAGACGGATACAGGAGCATCCCTGCTTCAGCGAGAACGCCTGTCACTCTTTTGGGAGGATGCACCTGGCCGTGGCCCCAAATTGCAATATCCAATGCCGCTATTGCATTCGCGAATTCGACTGCGTCAACGAGTGTCGGCCAGGCGTGACAAGCCAGGTCCTTACCCCGAAGGAGGCATTGGAGAGGGTCGATCAAGTCCTCGATAAGTACCATTACATCAAAGTGGTGGCGGTGGCAGGCCCTGGCGAGCCGCTCGCAAATGAGGAGACCTTCGAGACGCTCCGGCTTGTGGGCGAGAAGTATCCTCATATCATCCTATGCTTAAGCACTAACGGCCTCCTCCTCCCGGAGAAGGTCGAGCTTCTGGCTGAGCTCGGACTATCCAACCTCACTGTGACCTTGAACGCCGTCGACCCCAATATCGGCAAGGAGATCTACGACTACATCAACTACGAAGGAAAGCGCTACGAGGGGCTTGAGGCGGCGACCATCCTTCTCGATAACCAGCTGAAGGGGATCGAGGAGGCCTTGAAGAAGAGGATGATCGTGAAGGTGAACACGGTTCTCATCCCCACCATAAACGATCAGCACATCTTCGATATCGCAAGGAAGATCAAGTCCTTGGGGGTCTACATCCACAACGTCATGCCTCTCATCCCCCAGTATAAGTTCGCCCATATCACGCCCCCAACGCTCGCGGAGAAGAGGAAGATCCAGGAGGAGCTTGGAGGGATAATCAAGCAGATGAAGCACTGCCGCCAGTGTCGTTCGGATGCAATCGGCCGGTTGGGATGCGATCTCCAGCAGGAGTTCGAGAGCAAGAATGCCAAAGGGGAGAATTGAGCAGGTTTTAAAGAGGATTCCCTCTTATAGGATTCTCCCAACTCCCTTTCGGAGCACTAGCTGATCTTCAGATCGGGAGATCGACGTCTGATCTTGCGACGGAGCCTTCGGATGAGGGAATTGCCTTTGGAGGTGCGACCTGGATAAGATATATCTATCCCTTGCCGGGAATATCCGGTAATTAATGAAGGATGTTGGACGGATCGGCATTGGCGCTTTCGTTCATCGCCTTCTCATGATGGGTGCAAACCTCATCGGGAGGTGGAAGGCTATTCATCGTCGCATAGATGCAACAGGGGTTGGGATAGTTTAGAGGGGATTTCGCTAGATCAATGAGAGGGGCAAGTGCAGCTCATCATCCATCCGAGGGGAAGGTAATTGGCCTATCTCGAAGAAAGTCCGTACTACTTATATATATTTTAATTTATATAATATCGTATGGGGCCCATGGCGGCGATGAGAACGATCTTTGGCTCATGTTATCCAGCTATGAGGATATCGGGGTCACTATCAAGGATCTGGCGTTCTTCCTCGTCACCCACGGCTTCGATGCCTCGCCGATGGAGACACATGTAGTCGTGAGGTTGAGCGGCGGGGAGGTGTACCTCACTCCCAACGGCGCATCGCCGCGATTGGCAGACCTGTGGATGGAGCCACCCACGATCGAGGGAGGGCCCATGATGGTCATCCCGGAGACGGCTGTGAAGAAGAACGCAACATTCAACAGGTCCGTCGACCTTCGATTCATCACCACTGTCAGCAGATATGTGATATTTCCGGTGACCCCTCTTGGGATGTGCTACGACGGGTCGCAGCAGCTGCGGCAGATATTCGATAGCTTCGGATACGATGTGGTCTACATGTACGATCCGAGTACCTGGCAGGGGCAAGGTCACCTTTGGGTCTTGGTCCTGGATCCCCAGGATCCAGGAGCTGGCCTTGCCGTCGACAGCTATTATGGGCCCATGACCGACGAGGAGTACTACATCGCCCCATATAGCTTCGCCGATTTCAGCTATCTTGATGCGATCAATCCCAGATGGAAGGTGGCTTGAATCCATGCTCGGGGTTTCGTTCGCGTGCATTATGAGAATGGAGGATAAGAAGATGAAGATCAAATCATTTGCCTGGGCCTCGTTCGCCCTTCTCCTCGTCGTAAGCATTGGGCATTCAACGCCAATTGAAGCCGAATCGATTGAGGATCGAATTGATCTAAGCGGAATCGGCCTCACCGGACTCGACCTGAACCGGTCCCATCTGAATCAGTCCGATCTGACCGGTGCCGATCTTAGCCGCTCCGACCTCTCCGCATCGTTTCTGAGGTATGCATGGCTTAAGGATGCCGACTTGAGATTGGCAATCCTCTCAGACTCCGACCTCACATCAGCAGACCTCTCCGGCGCGAACCTCGTTGGAACAGACCTCTCAGGGTCCATCTTGCGGCGTGCCCTCTTCTCCGGGGCTCACCTGGAGGATGCGATCCTCAGGGGGGCCGATCTCACCGAGGCTTCTCTCACCGATGCCGATTTGGCCCGAGCAGATCTAACCGAGGCAAGGCTATTTCGAACCGATCTCAGCGGAGCCGATATGAGAGGGGTATATCTGATACGGGCAAACCTCCTGGGCGCCCATGTGAGCTGGGCCGATTTAAGCGGCGCCAACATGGCAGAGAGCCAGTTGAGCCGGGCCGAGCTCTATCAGACGAACCTCAGCGGCTCAGATCTTAGCCGATCAGACCTCTCTCGATCCTATATGATGAGGGCCATACTAAGGGATGCGGATCTCAGCTGGGCCAACCTGGCCTACGCCGACCTTACCGAGGCCGACCTCGAAGAGGCAAGCCTCGTCTCTGCAAGGCTAACCCATGCCGACTTTACAGGGTCTAACCTTCATGGAGCTGACCTCTCGAACGCCAATATGGACAAGGTGAACCTGATTGGAATAAACCTGAGCCATGCCACGCTTAATGGGGTCCGGCTCAGCGGGCTCGATATGCGCGGGACCGATCTGCACGGAGTCCAGCTCAAGGGCGCCCTCCTCGACGCCTTATATCTTACCAAGGCCAATATGAGCGGAGCAAACCTCAGGGGAGCAAGCCTCACAATGGTGGAGATGACCGAGGTCGACCTGAGGGGAGCGAACTTGGAGCGGATAGACTGCGATGTCTTCACGCTACACTCGTTGCTCAATGCCAAGCTGGACGGATCGATCATCAGCGAGGATCTTATGGAGGAGCTGATCCTTCTCGGCTGGGAGGGGCCTGGCATCTACAACGAATCAGCTTCAGAAAGCCCTCTTCAACCTTGGCCCTACGAGGGCATCTGATATGATCGATCGAGGTTCGAGCGATTCTCGGCAGCTTTCGGCCCAACGGCTAGCGCTTGCCATCAGCCTACTGACTCTCCTCGGCCAGGCAGCTGGTTCGGCTCTCCAGATCCAGGACCACTCCATCCTCTCCCAGATGGACCTTCGTGGACTGGACTTGTTGGGCGCTCACCTGAATCACTCTGACCTCTCCCGATCTCTATTGATGGGATGCTCCATCGACTCGGCCTTCCTGCAGTCTGCCTCGCTGAAAGGAGAGAATCTAAGCCATGCCCTGCTTTTTGGGGCGGATCTCACAGGTGCCGATCTATCGGGGGCCGACCTCTCCTTTGCCAATCTGGGCGATGTGTCCTTGGCCCGCGCAAGTCTTGTAAGGGCGGATCTCACAGGTGCCGATCTATCGGGGGCCGACCTCTCCTTTGCCAACCTGAGCGATGCATCCTTGGCTCGCGCAAGCCTTGTAAGGGCGGATCTCACAGGTGCCGATCTATCGGGGGCCGACTTCTCCTTTGCCAACCTGAGCGATGCATCCTTGGCCCGCGCAAGCCTTGTAAGGGCGAACCTCACTGGAGCGAACCTGAGGGGGGCCCATTTGGTGGGGGCGGACTTGATCGATTCCAACCTCGCGGGCGCGGATCTGCGGGATGCCGACCTGGAAGAGGCGGAGCTCTCCAGGGCCGATATGAGAAAAGCCCTCCTCCTCAGGGCAGAGCTTAGAGGCTCCAACATGACGGGAGTCGACCTTAGGGGGGCGGATCTCTCCAAGGCAAGTATGCGCAGGGTTCGGCTGCAAGGGGCAGACCTTCGCAAAGCCGTTCTCTTTCAGGCCGACGTCGTCGGCTCGAATCTCATGTGGGCAGATCTCTCCCATTCGAACCTCTCTTATGCTAACCTGACGGTATCAAGGCTGAACGGGGCAAGGTTCGTCGGATGCAACCTCGAGGGAGCGGTGGCAGTCGAGGCGAAGCTTGCAGGTGCAGACCTAACCGATGCCGATCTTCGCGAAGCGGACCTCACATCATCGATGCTCTCCAAGGCCGATCTGAGCCGGGCCGATCTTTTTGGGGCAGATCTGACCAGGGCAGATCTGGAGATGGCCACCTTGGAGGGTGCGGACCTCTCGGGGGCGAGGCTTGTTGGGGCCAATCTCGTGGGAGCGAGGATGAGCGATGTCTCCCTCGAATATGCGAATCTTATTGGAGCAAGGATGAGTTGGGTTGACCTGAAGGGGGGACGCCTGCCCCATGGCCAGTTCACTCAATCGGAACTCGTGGGCGCCGATCTCTCCTGGGCAGACCTTCGGGAATCCGACTTCACGAGGGCCTGTCTGGCCCGGGCAAACCTTGCCTGCGCCGATCTCTCCGGGGCCGATTTCTCCTGGGCAGACCTCTCCCACGCGGATATGCGGGAAGCAGATCTCCATGGAGCCAAGCTCCAAGGGTCTGTTCTCATTGGGGCCAACCTCTCAAGAGCCAACCTCGATGGGTCCCTCATCTCCTCGGCCGTATTGGAGGATGCTGATATGCGGGATGCAATTCTGCGAGGGGCGAAGCTTGTAAGGCTGTTGATCGTCAACGTGGACTTGAGCAGAGCCGACCTCCGGGGAGCGGATCTCTCGCTCGTCACGATGGAAGCCGTCAACCTGAGTGATGCTGACCTCTATGGGGCCGATCTCTCCGACGTGAAGATGTCCGAGACCGACCTCGCCGGGGCGGATCTGCGGAGGATTGCCTGGGATGGGACGCTCCTCGATTGCCTCGGACCTGTCGTGCTGGATGCGACGATGATGAGCGCTGATCTGAGGGGGGCTCTGGCAGAGGCAACCGGGATGGGGATGCAAGCATAGTCGGTGGAGTGCCGGTCCAGACGGCCGGAGGGCGAGGATGATGACATGGATCCATCGCATCAGCGCTGATAATCCTCTTCTCTTCCGGTCCGGGGGACTTGCGCCATTGGATCTCGATTCTGTCGACCTATATGGTTGGGCTCGACCGGTCCCACATCGGGATAGAGCAAGCGATCCGCAATTTCGAGCATGATGATGAATGCGGGCCTGGCAGGCTGAGGTCTTGATGGCGCGGTTGTAAGCTGGGATCTGAGGGCGGCCATTGAAACCCTCTGCCCCTCGCTCGGGGGGGAGGAGCCATATATTGATATATTCGGTTCGCGGGTGTCACGTAACGGTGTTTACATGTTCCTTGATTTCATGAACGAGGTCCAGTCGCTCCTCTATGAGGCTGCGAAGGTCTGTGGATGGGACCAGATCCCCCCTGATGGATTCGGCATGCTTGAGATCAGCCCACACGCGGATCTCGCCTCATCCATAACCTTTCGACTGGCACCGCAATTGTCGAAGAGCCCTCAGTCGATTGCAAAGGATCTCTGCGATGCAATCGAGATCCCCCTCGGATCTCATGTGGATCGCGTCGAGCAGGCCGGACCTTATCTCAACTTCTTCATGAGCAACAGCGCCCTCGCTTCCATCCTCTGGGAGGCCCAGGGCGGGGATTGCTGGAAGGGCAGGCTCTCTCAGAGGGTGATCGTTGAGCATACCTCGGCCAATCCAAACGGACCCCTGCACGTCGGCCATATCAGAAACTCGGTGATCGGCGACACCCTTGCGCGGGTGCTGCGGCGAGCCGGCTGCACCGTCGAGACCCAGTACTACGTAAACGACATGGGTCGGCAGATCGCCATGGTAGTTTGGGGATGTGACCACTACCCCCTGGAGGAGATCAAGGCCGATCATGCGATAGCCAAGGTCTACATCGAGGCCAATCGAGCGATCGCCGAGAGGCCCGAGCTCGTATCCGAGATAAACCGGCAGATCCAGCTCTACGAGGCCGGGGATCCACAGGCCGTGGAGAAGGTGAGGGTGGCGGTGGATTACGCCATCTCAGGCATAGAGGATACACTTCATCGGCTGAACATCCGCCATGACAGCTACCATTGGGAGAGCGAGTATGCCAGAAGCGGCGAGATGGCCAATCTGGTCGAGCGGCTGGAAGGAACGGGCCTCACCAGCTGGGAGGATGGATCGTTGCAGCTGGACCTCTCGGCGAAGGGCTTCGAGAAGAACATGGTCCTGATGAGGGCCGACGGGACCTCCCTTTACATCTCTCGCGACCTCGCCTATCATCGCTGGAAGTCGGAGAGATGCGACCGCATAGTCGATGTCCTCGGCGCGGACCACAAGCTCATATCGGCCCAGCTCCGGACAGCCCTGGACCTTCTTGGGATACCCGCTCCGGAGGTGGTCATATTCGAGTTCGTATCGCTTCCCACGGGCTCCATGTCCACGAGGCGGGGCAAGTTCATCACCGCAGACGAGCTCTTGGACGAGGTGGAGAAGCAGGCATTCATGGAGGTTTCCACCCGGAGGCCGGAGGAATCTGAGGATTTCCGCCGCGAGGTTGCAAGGGAGGTTGCCCTGGGCGCTGTGAGGTACGACGTGGTCAAGGTATCGCCCGAAAAGGCAACAACCTTCGACTGGAAGGCCGCCCTCGACTTCGAGAAGCTATCGGCGCCATTCATCCAGTACTCCCATGCAAGGGCCTGCAGCATACTTCGAAAGGCAGATCTCCCCGAACAGTTCGACCCCACCCTCCTCACAGGGGAGGCGGAGGTTGCCCTGATCAAGAAGATCGCCCAGTTCGATCTGGTCGTCGACAAGGCTGCAAGGGAGCTCAAGCCGCACCAGTTTGCGACCTACGCTCGAGAGCTTGCGGAGGCATTCAACGGATTCTACCGCTACAGCCCCGTGATCGAGGCGCCCGCTGGCCTGCGTGAGGCAAGGCTAGCGCTTGTGAACGCTGCCAGAAACGCCCTTTATGTCACACTGGATACGCTGGGGATTACTGCATTGGAGAGCATGTGAGAGCCATCCATTAGGGGATGGGGCCAGCTATCCCCCTCTCCGCTTATGGCCCTTTCGCCGAGTTTGCGAGGAGGCTCGCTGGAAGATCGTGAACTCAGAACTGGTTGGAATTTCTCTGGCATCGATGAAAACGATAACTATTACTGTCCAAGGAAGTATTCAATCTCTTTCAAGATACGTAAACCAATAGCGAGTAGTGATGCTGAGGCCATTTGCGCCAAATAACAACAGGCAAAGATGTGTTTCTGAAAGGGGTCTCAGGTCAGAACTTGGCCCCATGTGACAATCATTACCAGAGATCCCGGACGTTCACCACAAAGGCACAAAGACACAAAGACACAAAGACTTGTACTGTATATTTGCCCTTTGCGCGTCCTTTGTGGCTTTGTTCTTTCGTGGTTATGCTTCTACTAAGAAGAAATCTCCAACCTATTCCAGAATCACGACCCGCTGGAAAGCTCGAAGAAAAATTGATGGGTGTCCGGATTCTTCGAGAGGAATCAGGACAGCATTGCAGGTATTCCTGGCTCAAGCCTTGTGACCCACGGCGAAACGGCGCATCACCCGATCAACCTGGATCGTGACCTCGTCTCCAACCTCTGCGCCGGGGACGAATATTACGAAACCCTCCACCCTTGCAATGCCATCTCCCTCTCGGGCGATATCCTCGATCTTTACAGTATATTCCTTTCCAACCTCGACTGGCGCGGCTGGTTCGGATCCACCCATGGATCCCTCATCACGTCTGAACAAATACTTCACCTTCCTTTAAAAGAGGCTCATGCCTTGTGACCCACGGCGAAACGGCGCATCACCCGATCGACCTGGATCGTGACCTCGTCTCCAACCTCTGCGCCGGGGACGAATATTACGAAACCCTCCACCCTTGCAATGCCATCTCCCTCTCGGGCGATATCCTCGATCTTTACAGTATATTCCTTTCCAACCTCGACTGGCGCGGCTGGTTCGGATCCACCCATGGATCCCTCATCACGTCTGAACAAATACTTCACCTTCCTTTAAAAGAGGCTCATGCCTTATGGCCTACTGCGAAACGGCGCATTACACGGTCGACCTGAATAGTGACCTCGTCGCCCACCTGAGTGCCGGGAACGAATATTACGAAACCCTCCACCCTTGCAATGCCGTCCCCCTCTCGGGCGATATCCTCAATCTTCACAGTATATTCCTTTCCAACCTCGACTGGCGCGGCTGGTTCGGATCCACCCATGGATCCCTCATCACGTCTGAACAAATCTTCACCGTCCTTAGCGAGAAACCACGCAGGAGTTTAACGCAGATAAAGCGACAACCTCCCACTATTAAACCTTTTTGCTCCAAACAGATGGCTGCAGCGAGGATCGGGGAGACGAATATAGCAAGGCTAGTATGGCAAAAGCCTGATGTGCGAAAAAAAGAAGGCCTGGAAGAAGCTCAGTCGAAGTCTTCTCCCATTCCGCCCATGCCGCCCATGCCACCAGGACCGCCGGGCATCTCCGGTCCACCTGACTTGGAGGCGATGACATCGTCGATGCGAAGTATCATGACCGCGGACTCAGCAGCGGAGTTGATGGCCTGTGTCTTAACCCGTAGGGGCTCGACGACGCCTGCGGCAAGCATGTCCACCGGCTCGCCCGTCTCCATATCGAGGCCTGCGGTCTTCATGCCCTTCTCGTGCTTGCTTCGCAAGGCCACCAGGGAGTCGATCTGATCCAGGCCTGCGTTCTCGGCAAGCGTCTTGGGGATGACCTCCATGGCGTCGGCGAAGGCCTCGATTGCCAGCTGTTCCCTGCCGCCGACCGTGGCCGCATACTCCCTCAGGCGAAGGGCAAGCTCGACCTCGGGTGCGCCTCCACCGGCAACCAGCATGCCGTCCTCGACGACAACGCCTACTACCCTTAGGGCATCCTCCATGGCCCTGTTGAGCTCATCGACCACGTGCTCGGTTCCGCCCCTCAGGATTATGGACACCGACTTGGGGTTCTCGCACTCTTGGACGAAGGTCATATCGTCGCCTGCGATCTTGCGCTCCTCCACGATGCCAGCCTTGCCTAGGTCGTCTGCGGAAAGCTCGTGGATGGATGTGACGATCCTCGATCCGGTTGCCCTGGCCAGCTTCTCCATGTCGGACTTCTTGACCCTGCGGATGGTGTAGATGCCGGCCTTGGCCAGGAAGTGCTGGGCGAGGTCGTCGATCCCCTTCTGGCAGAATACGACGTTAGCTCCGCTCTCCACGACCGTTTTGACCATATCCCTGAGCATCGTCTCCTCCTGGTCCAGGAAGGCCTGGAGCTGGTCGGGGGAGGTGATCTCGATCTTGGCGTCCACCTCGGTCTTCTCGATCTCGATTGGGCAGTTCAGAAGGGCGATCTTTGCGTCCTTCACCTTCTTTGGCATGTTGGGGTGGAGGCGCTCCTTGTCGATGATCATACCGTGGATCAGCTGGGAGTCGGTCACGCTGCCGCCGACCTTCTTCTCCACTGTGATGTTATCGATATCGACTGTGCCGTCATCGTCCACGATGGCCTTTACCGCACGCACAGCCAGCTCGGCGAGCTCGTCCCTGGCAGCGCCGGTGCCCTTGCCGGTCATAGCGGTGATGGCGATCTTGCTTAGAAGCTCGTTGTCAGCCACTGAGACCTTGGTGGAGAGCTCCTTTAGAAGGGTCACGGCCTTCTCCGAGGCGGCCCTGTAACCGGCAGCGATAACCGTGGGATGGATCTCCTGCTCTAGCAGCTGCTCGGCCTGCTTGAGAAGCTCTCCAGCCAGGACCACTGCTGTGGTCGTTCCGTCCCCGACTTCCTCGTCCTGGGTCTTGGCGATCTCCACCATCATCTTGGCAGCCGGGTGCTCGATGTCCATCTCCTTGAGTATGGTGACGCCGTCGTTCGTTATGACAACATCTCCCAGGGTGTCCACGAGCATCTTGTCCATGCCCTTGGGCCCAAGGGTCGTCCTGACAGCTGCGGCCACTGCCTTGGCGGCCATGATGTTCGACCTCTGCGCCTCGCGGCCAGCCGTTCTCTGGCTGCCCTCCTTTAGTATCAATATAGGTGTTCCACCTAGTCCAGCCATTCTGATTTACCTCCAGATGCATCCTTGTGATCCGGATAACGGGCAAAGGGATGTTTGAACTTCTATATGAAGGTTGTGCTTTATCCACCATTCGACGGTTCCATGAACTGCAGTCCCCAGATGCGACTACTCGGCATGCTATCGGCTGGTCCATGGATTGATGGCAGTCGCTAATGGACAGGCAACCAGGGCTGCAATCGATGTGTTTCGCAATCGTTGTCTAATCTCGAATTTCTTACGACGGCCGCTTCAGGTCTCAGGAATCAGCTTCTCCATCCCGTCCTCAGCCTCTTCGAAGCAGCATTCGAGCCATTGTTTGCTCGGGTACTTCTTTCTCATGTAGTCCCTGACCCGGTTCACATTCACCACTGTAAAGTTTCCAACCATTCGAGACGTGGTGATCGAGGATCCCTGTCTCGCCTCATAGTCGCCGATCCCTGCGAAGCTTGCGTTGCTCTCGAGAGTGAGCCGACTGCTCCGGGAGGAAGTGGACCTGGAGTTGCTTGTATCGGCATAGGCGCTCAGGTTGAGCGCTTCTCCATGGGAGAACCTCTCCTTGAAGAGAACGGCCTCCTTTCTTCCTTCGCAGAGGTGGCCTGCGGACCAGCTGTCGTTGAAGCTGACGGTCCTTCCCCATAGGTCGACGGAGGTAGGCGCCCTCGTGGCGTTCATATCGCGCCACATCCGGATCCGGCTCGGGTTGAAGACCATCCGGTCCTCGGCCCAGTACTGCCCGGATCCGTGCTCGTGAAATGCGACCTCTGTTCCGAGAAAAGGCTTGACGAGCGTGCTCGTCTCTCCCGACATCTCGAACTTGTCGCAGATAATCTCGACGCGGTTGATCACATTATACTCGTCAAGGCCGGTTGACATGCTGCGCCGCACGGAGGCAAAGCCGGTGCCACTGACCGAACCGGTCATCTCGGCCTTCGTCTTCGGCGTCTGCGTCTTCACCTTAATCACGATCTGGCCGTGCTCGCCAGGCGCGAGGTGTGGGATCGTCCAGACGTTGTTGGTCCCGAGATCGGGGGCTGGGTAGGCCTCAACGAATACCGTTCGAGGATCGTAATGCTCGACTACGCGCACGTTCGTCACCTCATCCATGAGGCTGTTTCCGTAGGTGATCGTGTACTTGATCGAGTAGCCTTGCTCGACTTTGTTGTCCTCGTCATCCTTGACATCCTTGGTCTCAAGGGGATCGAATGTGGCAACCTCGCCCGCGAGCCTCAGGAGGTCGATGTAGCAAGATGCACCTCCGCCTCGGGCAGAGAGCTTGATCCGGACCTTCACGACGATCGATCCGCCAAGCTCGTCAATCCACTCGTCCAGAGTGCGGTAGGTCTTCATCGATTTCTTTGTGTATTCAATTGTAGTGGCATCGAACTCCGTCCACTCCCCCATCTCCGAAGCGTTCCAGGATTGGTTTCCGTAGATCTCGGTCTCCTCTCCCCCGCCTGGCCCCGGCTCCAGGTAGATTCGAACCTCTATTCGCCCATTTCCGGCGTCTGGGTAGAGCATGAAATCGAGGGGATCGAGCTGATCGAGCGGCACCGGCTCTGATAGTGTCATCGTTCTGCTGCCGCTTCCGTTGGTCTTGGCCGATATGAGAAGGGACGACGACCCATGAAAGGCCTCATCATAAGAAATATACCTTCTCGTATAATCCAGTGTTGTCATGCCGTCTGAGGCGATCGAAAGGAGGAGGCCGATCAATACCATGCTCGCCATGGCCGATACCTTCATGTTCCTGCTGGTGTCAATAACCCGATAAAAAACTATCGTCTCCTTCGCCACGTTGTCGCAAAGGGCACCGAGACCTCCACGGAACGGGAGGTTCTCGGCCCAAGGGAGGCTACATCTCATGCCGAAAGCTTCCCAAGGTGAACTGGTCCTGGATCCTCACGCTCTTCTCTCGATGCTTTATTCCGAGGAGGTCCATCATCTGGAAGGCGTTTCTCACGGCCTTCGCTCGAGCATGGTTGTTGAAATAGACGAAGACCGTCTCGGCCTTCGCCTCCCTGATTCGAGGAACCCAGGCGGCCAGTTGATCTTCCCCGTAGAGGTAGTCGTAGCGGTCTATCCGGTAGTCGTCCTCCTTTCTGCGAATCCAGATATCGGCGTTTCGCCCGTGGACGCGGATGTATGAGTGATCCGAGGTCTCCTCGCGGACGATTGGGAAGCCTGGTCCGTCGATGAGGACGTTTGCCACGCCTCTCGATCGAAGCAGGATGCGAGCAGGGCGATCGATCTCGCCTCCCGCAAACCAGCTCCCATGCCTGAACTCGACCGCGTGTCTGTGGCGCTTCGTGGAGAGCGCATCGATGACGGCCTCCAGCGTGGATAGGGATGTCTCATCGTTCTTGAACCGCGGCGAGAGCTGGATGAGGACGCATCCCAAGAGGCCGGCTTCCGCGATCGGCTCGACAGTTCTCCTCTGAAATGATAGGGCTTCTTTTATAGCCCTCTTTGCATCCCCGCTGACCATCAAATTGTGGGTCTACCTCTTGGGGCATCTTCAGTGAGTAGGAAAAGCTCTTCCAGGCTTTCGCTTGCCGGATCCATGAGCTGACTTGACCTGCATCGAAGGGCCGATAAAAGCTGCTGTTGATCTCCACTGTTGTGAAGTATCTCGCGTAGTAGGCGAGCCACTCCCCCTCCCTTCGGGCGAGATCCAGGGGATAGAAGGCACCTACCCAATCGCGATAGTGCCAGCCGCTGCATCCTACAAGGACGGCCATGGGGGATCATGGTTGCGCGGATACGAGATATATGTTATCTCGAGATCGGTCCTTGGAAGTTCGCAATTGGGCGAGAAGGGAAGATCCAACGGCCTGGCCCTCCCTTTTCCCTTCGCCCACAACTGATCTCGATACCACCATCAAAAATTATACAATATGTAAACGTATATATCCGATCAAAGGGTAACAACGTGTTACCCGTAGGGTAATGGGGAAATCGAACGGCAGGGGCGAGCAGTTAAGCGATGATACTCCTCGATAATAGCTTGCGGTTTATATCTCGATCTGGGGGCCGATCTCATTAAGAGAATGATATTATGCGAATGTGGTGACTTCGTAGGGGAAAATACGTTCAGAGATTATATAAAAACTTCCAGCAACCCGTCCACGCCAACGATCGGCCACATCAAATGCGGTCTCATATTCGACTTCGTGGACGGCATCTGCCCCAAGAGGTACTCCTCTAGAAAGGAGCTGAAGGGGATCGCTATGAAGTACGCATGTAGGAGACGGCTGACCGAGGAGAAGACGGGATGTTTCCTTCTCGAGGTCGATCGGCTCAAGTCTAAAGGCCGGCTTACCGATATCGAGATCATTCTGGAGGCATCGAGGAGGATCAAGTCGGGGATGCCTCCCTAAGGTGTGGCGGAGGTTGTGTGAGGATCGGTTCGAGATCCTCCCCCTTCAATTCGCCCATCAGGCCGCTTTTCTGATAACATCTTAGGCCGGTCCCCTGATCGCCGCCTTTTGGCCGTCCAGGCCGGCCTTACTGGAGGACAAGTGTATGAAGAATAAGGATATGAATAGAGGATATGGTCGATTGGAGGGGATCGATCAAAAAGGGATTCATGGAGGTGGAGGGTAGATGCCGGTCTCGCTAACCTACCCAGGGGTTTATATCGAGGAGATAGCAAGCGGAGTTCGCACCATAACAGGCGTTAGCACTTCGATTACGGCCTTCGTTGGGGCTGCAAAGAGGGGGCCTGTCAACAAAGCGGTGCGGATACTCAGCTACAGCGATTTCGAGCGCCGCTATGGCGGGCTTGCCGAGAAATCTGAGATGAGCTATGCCGTTCGGCAGTTCTTCCTAAACGGCGGAAGCGAGGCTTGGATAGTGAGGGTTGCAAAGGACGTCTCCTCAGCAGGGCATGTCCTGAAGAATGCCGAAGGAACGGACGTGCTCGAGATCGCTGCCATCGACGAGGGATCGTTCGGAAACTCGATCGAGGTAAAGGCCGATCACGATGTGCCAAATTCGGCAAGCAACTTCAACCTCACCTTTATCCGCCATCCGGACCAGCCGCGGGAGGCGTCGGTTACCGAGAGCTTCCTGAATCTCTCCATGAACAGGAAGGATGCGAGATGCGTCGATAGACTGGTGAAAGATACCTCAAGGCTCGTTACATTGAAGAGGTTCGATGTGGATGTGGCTGGAAAGGGAACCAGCAAGAGCGCCCCATTGACGAAGGATGGAGCCCTGCTGGATGTGGCAGAGATCGTCAAGCCCAATAGAAACCAGTTCCGCGTATCGGTAAACGGCTCGTCTCCCGTCACAGTCCAGATAAGCGAGGCAGATCTCGGCGGCGATACCGCGGCAGCTAGGCTTGCGAGCCTGGCCGCGGCAATAGAGACCAAGGTCACCGCGCAATCAGGGGGAGATCCCGCGCTCGATGGATTCACAGTCTCAGTTGAAGATACCTCCCTCGTCATGACCTCCGGCGAGGGCAAGGAGAGCTCCACAGTGAGAGTACTTCCCGGAGAGAGAAACGACCTCTCGGCCGGCCTCTTCCTCGGATACCAGAACGGCGGAGAGGAGATAGATGCGGCAGCGGTCCTTCGCCCGGCAGAGGTCCCTCTATCGGGGTCGCTTGAGAGCGCGGAGATCACCACCCTCGCAGGCCTTCCATCGACGGAGAAGAACGGGCTTTTAATCAGCCTCGACGGGCTTGGCCCAGACGAGATCACCCTTGGAGAGACCGCAGTCTCTGGGGTGGACCTCGAGGCCATGCTCCAAAGCCTCGCTGCGAGGCTGGAGAAGGCAGTCAGGGATCTCAATCCGGCGATTCCCGCCTACAAGGGCTTCGAATGCCGGGAGGTTGACGGAAACAAGCTTATGCTCATCTCGGGGACGAAGGGGGGCGGATCGTCGGTTGCGGTCTTCAAGGCTGAGTCGAAGAGCATAGCAGCTGACCTCTCGCTCCTCTCTGGAACGGTCTCTGAAAGGCCTCAAGACGTCATGCTGACAGGAGGTGCGGAGAGCGACTTTGATCCTGCCAAGGGAAGCGTCTACAAGATCTTCATAGACAGCCGAACGGATCGAAAGGGGATCTATGCGCTCGATTCCGTCGACATATTCAACCTGCTCTGCCTTCCAGGAATCTCAGAGCCTGGCATCCTTGCTGATGCCGCCGCCTACTGCAAGGAGCGCCGGTCCTTCCTCATAGTAGATCCTCCGGAGGGGCTTTTGCCAGACGCGATGGAGAAGCTCGTAAAGAGCCCGGCTCTTCCGAAGAGCGAGTACGCTGCAGTCTACTATCCATGGATAGAGATCCCAGATCCTCTAAATGACGGAAAGCTTCGAACAGCGCCCCCGAGCGGGACGATGGCCGGCGTATTTGCGAGGACCGACAGCAGTCGCGGGATCTGGAAGGCGCCTGCGGGAACCGATGCGAGGCTTGCAGGCGTGCAAGGGGTGCAGTACGCGCTCATCGATCTGGAAAACGGCGTTTTGAACCCCCGCGGCGTCAACTGCCTGCGAGTGTTCCCCGTCTACGGGCCTGTCTCCTGGGGAGCGCGCACCCTTGTTGGCGACGACCAGATGGCCTCGGAGTGGAAGTACGTGCCAATAAGGCGGCTTGCTCTCTACATCGAGGAGAGCCTCTTTCGAGGGACGCAATGGGTCGTCTTCGAGCCGAACGACGAGCCGCTCTGGTCCCAGATCCGCCTGAACATAGGCGCTTTCATGCACAACCTCTTCCGCCAGGGGGCGTTCCAGGGAAGCTCTCCAAAGGATGCGTACTTCGTCAAGTGCGACAAGGACACGACCACCCAGAACGATATCGATCTCGGCATAGTAAATATCCTCGTGGGCTTTGCTCCCCTGAAGCCTGCGGAGTTCGTGGTGATCAAGATCCAGCAGATGGCAGGTCAGATCCAGACATAGGAGGGGGAAGAAAATGGTTCAGTTCAAGGCAAATCCCACCCGATTCGATCCTTACAAGAACTTCAAGTTCCTGGTGAAGCTCGAGGGACAGACCGATCCAGTTGCAGGCGTGAGCAAGGTATCCGGCCTGAAGAGGACGACCGAGGTTGTGAAGCACAGGGAGGGAGGAGATCCCAGCACGAGCAGGAAGTCCCCCGGACGGACCGAGTACGAGCCAATAACCCTCGAGAGGGGCGTTACCCACGACCTGGACTTCGAGAGTTGGGCAAACAAGGTCTGGAACTTCGGTGAAGGGCTTGGAAGCGAGGTCTCCCTCGCAGACTTTCGAAAGAACGTGATAATTGAGATGCTCAACGAGGCAGGCCAGGTGGTGATCCGTTACAAGGTATACCGATGCTGGGTCTCGGAGTACCAGGCACTCCCAGATCTGGACGCAAACGCAAACGCAGTCGCCATCCAGCATATAAAGCTGGAGAACGAGGGCTGGGAGCGCGAAGGGCTGGAGGAGCCAAAGGAGCCAACGTTCGACTGATCCCAAGCATATGCACCCTCTCACCGCTGCGGATATGCTCACGGTCTGGGAGAGGGGGACGCTCGAGCATCCCCTCGACCGGGCCTTGACTATGCTTGCCGCCGCCTGCCCCGAGATGGATATGGACGATCTTGCAGGGCTAGCCATAGGCCAGAGAGATCGCCTTCTGCTGACGCTTCGAGAGCTGACGCTCGGCCACAGGATGCGCCTCTTCGGGAAATGTCCCGAATGCGGAAGGGGTCTGGAGCTTGCGCTCTCTACGAAGGATATCAGGTCGGAAACTTCGACTGCTGAGACGATCATGAGAGAAGAGGGCCTGGAGGTGAGCTTTCGCCTTCCAGACAGCAATGATTTGGCCGCAGCATCTCGCGCTCCCGATATCGCCAAAGCGAAGCGCCTACTGCTCGAGCGCTGCTTGTTGGGCGTTATGCGTTTTGGAAAGCCTTGCTCTCCACCCGATCTCAATGATGAGGAGATAGGCCACCTTGCGGCAAGGATGGCCGAGTGCGATCCTCAGGCCGACGTCCTCATCGAGATGATTTGTCCAGATTGTAGCCACGCCTGGACGAGTATCTTCGACATATCCGCCTTCTTCTGGAAGGAGCTCCAGGCCGAGGCAAAGAGGCTTCTCTTGGAGGTGCATGCACTCGCCTGGGCATACGGCTGGAGCGAGGGGGATATCCTCTCCATGAGCGCTGCAAGGCGCAGGTCATACCTCGATATGGTGGTCATATGAGCGACTTTCTCGAGCGGCTTGCCGCGCGGGCGATCGGACTTGAGTGGGGGATTGAGCCGGTAGTATCCACGATCTTCGCTCCAGGCCGCGATATCGAGCGCGGGGCAGAGATCCCAAGGCTCGGAGACGAGCAGAGCGCAATGGAATCCTTTGCGCCCGGAATTCAGATCGAGAGAGGCCGGCGGGCGGGCGGTGACAGGCGAAAGCCGGCCGGAAGAGGACGAGCGCCAGCCCTCATTCACGATGCTCTCCCTTCCGCCGAGGAGACGGGCTCGTTGGGGGACGCGGTCGCCGGTTGGGACGAGGCAACGGCAGAGCGGATCACTGCGCCGAAACGGCCTGCCGTCAGCCGGGCCTCCGTCCGCGAGGATTTGAGAGCCGCAATTTCGGCTGATGGGGCGGAGGCTCTCGCAGTCGACGAAGCCCATCTTCCCGAAGCCCATCTTCCGGCGGCCGTCTCTCCGGCGAAGGCACCGGATCGACCGAAGGATCCAATTGATCGATCTGGAGAGCCTGAAATCGACCCGGAGAGGGGCGAACCCCGGCCGCATCGTGCATCGATCGAGATTCGTTCCTTTGAGAGGCCGGTTACAGAAGGTGGCGATTTGAGGCCAGTGCATCTCCCCGGACCGCAGGATCTTGGCCGCGATGCCGCATTCGATAATCCTATTGCATCGCCCAGGGAGAGGGAGTCACATCAGGCAATAGAAGCCGCTGAATATACCGGCGGAGGGAATGAATGGCGCGGCCTTGTCGAGCAGTATGGGGGCCAGCTCATAACCGGGCCCAAGCCTGGCCGGCCAAGATCCAGTGAGGCTGGAGATGTCATCGACCGGTCATCCAGACAGCCATCTATTGCGAAAGGCGGTATCGAGAGGATGAACCTCACCCAGAGCAGGTCAACCCTGCGAAGAATAGGCTCTCCAGTCTCCAATCGCTTGGAGGAGGGGCCGGATATCGTGGTCAGGATCGGGAGGGTCGAGGTTACAGCCGTCGCCCCTGCTGCGGCCGCTCCGAAGGAGAAGAGGCAGCCGAAGATATTCTCGCTTCAGGAGTATCTGGATCAAAGGAGGAAGGGGGAGATATGAGCAACTTCCTTGCGGTTGCTACTGTCACTGCCGCTCTGTGCAGGATGCTTCGGTCCTATGTTGCCGAGGACGTCGAGGGCGTCGAGTTCAACGTTGCGCCCGGGCGTCCGGACGGCGCCGAGACCGCAGCCGGAATCAACGTCTTCCTATATCGGATAACCCCAAACGCTGGCCTCTCCAATGCGAACCTGCCACTCCGGAGCTCGGACGGACGCCCGGTCAACCGATCCCTCGTGGCACTGGACCTGCATTACCTGCTCTCCTTCCACGGTGCGGAAGGAAAGCTCGAGCCCCAGAGGCTTTTAGGAAGCGCCGTTTCCGCAATGCAGGGCAATCCTGTCCTCTCCCGCCGGGCGATACAGGATACGATCGAGGACGAAGAGGCCTACTCCTTCTTGAGCGAATCCGACCTGGCAGGGCAGGTTGAGATGGTCAAGTTCACGCCTGAAAACCTCTCCCTGGACGAGCTCTCCAAGCTTTGGAGCTCTTTCTATCAGGCAAAGTACGCCCTCTCCCTCGCCTACACAGCAACGATCGTCCTGATAGAGGGAAAGGCCGTGCCCCAGGTCTCCCTCCCGGTAGTCGAGCGGCGGGCGGTCTCGATTCCCTCGGGCCGGCCTAGAATCGCCGCTGTCCGGCCGAGCATCGCCGAGATCCAATCGACGGAGATCGAGATTTCTGGAGAGCATCTCCTCGGCGAGGATACGGTCGTCCTCGTGAGCGGGAAGGAGGGGGCGATCGATTCGTCGTCCACTTCCAGGAGGCTGATCGTCGGCCTGCCTTCGGTCCTTTGGGCAGGGTTGAACTCCGTCCAGGTGGTGCACAGAATGGACTTTGGAACGCCTGAGCCCCACGAGGTCAACAGGTCGAACCTCGCCGCCTTCGTGCTCCGGCCGTCTATCCAGAGGATCGAATTCATCGTAGGGGAACATCCCTGTATCGAAGTCCAGGCGAGCCCCGATATCGATCCTCGCCAGAAGGCTGCGCTCCTTCTAAACCTCACGGTCCCCGGAGGCCTTCCGGCAGCTGTGCTTGAGGCAGATCCTCGCAACGAGGCGGTCGATTCCCTGGAGTTTCAAGCCCCTCACCTTTTGGCTGGAACGTATCTAGTCAGGCTAAGGGTGGACGGGGCGGAGAGCTCCCTTCAAAGGGACGACGATCCCGAAAGCCCGACGTTCAACATGTTCACCGGCCCAACCGTGGTGGTTCCGTGATGGAGGCGGAGCTCTTCCAGCATGAGGAGAACCAGAGGCAGATTCTCGACCGGCTGGCATGGCTAAAAGGGGTGCTTCAAAGCCACATCGACTCCGCGGATGCGGTAGCGGGGGCGTCTGGCTCGCCCATGGACCGGCTGGGGATCGTCTCGCAGACGTTCCATCTCTCGTCCTTCGAAGAAGGGATCTTGCTGCTGTGCGCATCAGTCGAGCTTGACTCGTCGTTCGTAGGCCTCTGTGCTGCAGCACAGAATGATCCCTCCCGCACTTACCCAACGTTCAGCCTGGCTCTCGCCGTCCTTCCTAGCGCCCACTGGAGCGCGCTCTCTCCGGAGTCGCCGCTTCGTCGATGGCGGATGATCGAGGTTGGGCCTGGAGCGTCCCTTACGCGTTCTCCCTTGAGGATAGACGAGCGGATTCTCCACTACATAGCCGGCCTCGACCACATCGACGAGAGGCTCGCACCGTCAGTCTCCCTGGTCCCTCCTGTGCGCCCTCTGGTCGAAACGCAGTCTCGGATATCGGAGAAGATCGCTGATCTCTGGTCGAATGGAGGCGAGATCCTGCCTGTTCTCTTGTGGGGAGGGGATGGGAAAGACCGCATGGCAGTAGCAACGGATGCGTGCATCATGCAGGGCGCGCCCTTGTACAGCATCCATTCGAGCGCTATTCCCGAGAGGATAAACGAGCAGGACGAGTTCCACCGCCTCTGGACGAGGGAGTATGCGCTCTCTGGCCGGATCCTCCTCATCGATATCGTCGACGATCAGAGGGCGGATGCTGCGATTCGCTTTGCCGAAAAGGCGGGCTATCCCCTCATGATATCGAGCCCAAGAAGGATCCCTGCGGGGGATTGCATATCGCTCCAGGTGAGAAGGCCAACCTACTCCGAGCAGGTCGCGCTCTGGAAAGATCTCCTCAGAGGCGATGAGGCAACGGCAGGAGGCCTTGCATCGCGCTTCGACCTCGGATCCGGCGCGATTCAGAAGGCCTGTGCCGAGGCCGGGGGGGGTTCGCTCTTCGAGGCCTGCCGCGCCCAGGGCCGGCCGGAGCTAGAGAGCCTCTCTCAAAGGATCGAGCCCTCCGCTTCCTGGGACGACCTCGTCCTACCTCCTCAGCCAAAGGAGATCCTCTCCCTCATCGCGATACAGATGAGGCAGAGGTCGCTAGTCTACCACGGATGGGGGTTTGCCTCGAAGGGATCGAGGGGGCTAGGGATAAGCGCTCTCTTCTCTGGAGCCAGCGGCACGGGAAAGACGATGGCAGCCGAGGTTCTTGCAGGAGAGCTTGGCCTCGACCTGTTTCGGATAGACCTCTCGGCAGTTGTTAGCAAGTACATAGGAGAGACCGAGAAGAACCTGAACCGGGTATTCGATGCGGCCGAGGGCGGAGGCGCAATCCTCCTGTTCGACGAGGCAGACGCCCTCTTCGGCCGGAGGAGCGAGGTAAAAGACAGCCACGACCGCTATGCAAACATCGAGATCAGCTTCCTCCTCCAGAGGATGGAGGCCTACAGGGGGCTTGCGATCCTCACGACCAATATGAAGGCTGCCCTCGACCCGGCCTTCCTAAGAAGGATCCGCTTCATCGTCCAGTTCCCGTTTCCCGACGCATCCCAGAGGGAGAGGATATGGAGGAGCATATATCCGAAAGAAACCCCCATCGGCGAGATCGATTATGCGACGCTTGCCCGGCTGAACCTCTCCGGAGGCCATATCAGGAACATCGCCCTCAACGCCGCCTTCCTCGCGGCGGAGGAAGGGGTGCCTGTTGAGATGGATCAGATCATGAGATCGGCTCGAATGGAGTACGCAAAGCTCGAGCGGCCGCTCACAGAGGTTGGAAGGTGAGGGGAAGAGCCATTCCCAATGACGATAGGTGTCCATCATGAGCATCCTACAATTTCGAAAGAAGGGGGTCAATCGATTTCAAGGAACGCATCAATCTAGATCCGACGTTTCTCTGCGGGCGAGGGATGGATCCTCTATCCATATCAAAGGTATCATCTACCCGCTCAGAGGAGGGGGGCCGCTACGAGGAGGAGGCTGCTTGTGCACGAGCTGACCCATGTGCTTCAGCAGGAGAGCCAGGTGGCCATTCAGATGGAGAGCGCAGGCGGGTTTCCCGATTGTTGCAGAGATACCCTGGAGCGGATCCAGTTCCTGGTCACATCGTTTGGAGTAGCTCGAAGCCTTCTTGCAGTCGCGCCGATCGTGTCGCTTGTCGACCATCCAGTCCATGCGGCAGTCTCGCTGCTCGCATCGAATCCCAACATCTACGGCCAGGCGTTGACTTCATTGGGGGCGATTCAGAGAAGAGAGGCCTTGACTCAGATAGAGATCCACCTGGCCCAACATATGGTTAGAGGACGGCGCGATCTCGTGAGGTTCTGGCAGCTCATGCGTCAGAGGTGGTCTGCCCAACCAAGCGGCGGTCAAGCAGGTTCTTGACCTCCCTTTGTGGGGAATCGAATGAATATCAACGAGGTTTGCAGATGAGGGTTGAAGTCTGTATCGAGGAGCTGATCTTGAGGGGATTTCCGCCGAGCGATCGCTACCGCGTAGTCGAGGCGGTTGAGCGCGAGCTCGAAAGGCTGATTGCCCAAAGAGGCATCGCCTCTCTCCTTACAGAGAACGAGGGTTTCGAGAAGCGCTCGTTCCAATTGGAGTCGAATGCCGGTCCTTCGGATATAGGGGTCCAGGTGGCCCGCCAGATAATGGGGGCGGAGCGGGCAGGAGAGAAGGCAATGGATCTCATCGGGTTTCAGAGATGAAGGCGAACGCAGAAGTAGGTCTCGATTCGAGGCCCAAGGAGATGAGAGCTCGGCTCAGCGAGGATGCCCTTCCAAACAAGCATGGGCCCTCATTTGGGCGAAGCCTGGGCTTCAATTACCCTCTCGTCCATAGCGTCGAGGCTCCAACTCATTTCGACCTCGTCCATGATGCGTTGCGATCTCCTGGAGTCCCTATGGAAACGTCTGTGCGAAACGATATGGAGTCCAGGTTTGGCCATCATCTGAATATGTATGTGATGGCTAATGACGCTCCCATACACGGCGAGCTGGCTCTCGGTTCGCCGCAAGACCGCCAGGAGATGCTGGCAGAACGGCTATCAGCTCGCGTCATAGGAGATCGTCCAAAGGGCGATGCCGATAAAGGGTGCGATTTCAGCCGGGTTCGCATCCATACTGACGTTCTGGCGTCCAGATCTGCCTCTGCCCTGGATGCCGAGGCATACTCGTTGGGATCCCACATACTCTTCCAAGCCGGAAGATACGCCCCTGATACCCATCGAGGAAGATGGCTCCTTGCCCATGAGCTCGGCCATGTCGTCGGGAGTGTCGGAGGGAAGATGGGCATGGAGGGTGTGGGAATGGGGGGATCAAATGGAGCTGTGATACGCCGGATGAGTGTCGGCAGGGGCGATCCACCAAATTGGGGGGAAAGGATCACGCTTCTAAGGGTCCCTCGAGAGGATCGGTCCTGGGTCAATAGGGCGATAGCCCTGGTCAGGAATGTTGTGGGTGCTCCTCGGCGGTATCCCAACTGCCACAGGTTCTTCGCCGATCGATGTCCCGGTGGCACTCCCCAGAGCATGGCAAATACATTCTCTCAGGCAGTTCTCTGGAAGATGAATGCTCCTGGAGACGATTCTCTGGCCAGGGGCGAGGCACCTGGAACCAACATCGCCTACTCGCAAGGCGGCTATAATCAAGGAGCTGAAGGCCTTGCACGGATTCTGGTTCACGAGATGATGCATAACTGCGGCATAAGCGGCAGGAGAGAAGAGCATTATCTGGCCGAGGTTGCGGCCGTCTACTGCATGGGGGCAGGGCGAAATATACTGGGCGTCCAGCTAGGATCCTCACTCAGCGGAGATCTTCCACTCATGGAGATCCTGTCTTATCGAAGGATTCTAGGAGAGCTCTCTTCCGGGCACATCCAGCCTGTTGTGGGAGGCGATATCGATCTTTCTGGTCTTATCGCAGAGGGGCTCGATCCGGAGGGCGCCCGAGGCTCGCGTGAGCTTGGGAGCGTCATGATGGGATATCGCCTTCGATCCGCCCTGCTCTGGGGTGGCGAGCGATACGGGGGCCTGATCGCTCGCGTGGAGACCGGAGTGGGGCTTGGTCGCTTCAGGCTTAGGACGGCGGAGGGCCAGGGTTCGGCCCTCGCTCCTACAGTGCTCTTGCAGGTTGGGGCCGGGGCGGAGTTCTCGATTCCGATGCGCTCCGGCCTGATCTTCCCCATGTCTCTGGAGGCTGCATACAGATTGGTCCAGCCGGTAAACGAAGAGGCCAGGCGGATCCATAGCCTCACGCTAGGGATATCCACTACGTTCTGATCGAGATAGAACCCATTGTGAAAATGTCGGCCGACCTACAGCAGCCGAATCGATGATGAACTTGGTACTTGCTCAATATCGTGAGGATACTTGAGATGCTGATCAAACGAGATCACTATCGGGCTGCATTGCGGTTCCGCTGAAGATTGGCCAAAAGGGCAATTTACCTCAACGTATTGAGCATGTTCCAATCCGGCCAAGCATAATGGTGGCTCAACTACTGGGATTGACTTCAAGCAATTGCTACTCATGAGACATGCATCTACTGCCTTGCGAAAGCAAGCAAGCGGCCCAAAGGCTGATCCAAGCCAGCAGGGTATTCGAGATTCGATGAGTTGGGGCAGCGCGCCCTCGCTCATCCTCGATCTTCCCCAGAGTCGTTATGAGCGCGAGGCAGGGAGATTGGCCGACGAGATCTTCAAAATCCCTGGGCGGACGATCGCCTCGCCTTGGGAGAGGGATGACCGATCCTTGCGAAGGACTGCTCCAAACATCTCCCCTATGCCACGAGGGTATGGGATAGGGTATGGACAAAGATTTCCCAGGGGATGGATGGAATCGGAGATCGGATCCTTGGAGGGCGCTGGAGCGCCCCTGGACCGAGAGGATCGGGCATTCTTTGAGCCCAGGTTCGGTCAGGAGTTCGGCCGAGTGCGAGTTCATGCCGACGCTCGGGCGGAGAGGTTGACGCAAGCCTTGGGTGCCAAGGCGCTAACCTTCGGCCGAAATATTGCCTTCGATGTCGGTGAGTACAGGCCGGGAACGACAAGAGGAAGGCGTCTGTTGGCTCATGAGCTGACGCATATCGTTCAGCAGGGAGGAGGTCTGAGATCATCTTCAAATGATATAGATGGCCTTGTCGTTCAGGGGTTCTGGAGGGAGCTTGCAGAGGCCGCGGAGACCTTGGCTGACATATCTAGTGCCAGGTACATCTGGGATCCCGTCAATGAGCAGCTCAACTCTTGGGAGGAAGAGCTGGACCAGATTGGGGAGCAATCGGGCAACTTCGGGATTGGAACCAATGCGTTGATGGGAGCAGTTGCCCTGTTGTATGTGATTTTGCGCTCCATCACAGGACTCTTGGATCTCCTCGCCCGGCTGAACACCGCCTCCGTCGCCCTGAACGCTTCGGCGACCTCGATCAGGTTGACCCTGAGCGAGAATCCGGAAGAGGAGATCTCACAGATTGCCGACGAGGTTGGAGAGACGGCCCTTGATATCCTGACTCTGGGCTTACTTCAGGCTATATCGCATATGAGAGAAGGCATTAGGGAGGCCAATACATTCAGGATCTCCCAGGCAGTGGGAGAGATCGCCATAGCGGTCCTTGCCCTTTTAGGGATTATAAGAGGTGTGAGGTCTCTAAGGGCTGGAAGCCTCTCGACTCGAGGGCTTCGCTACAGCGTTCCAGCCCGTCTGGCCGCCCTTCAGCGTACCTTACGGGCTGCCTTCAACCGCTTGGGCGGTCGTGGGACTGGATATCGGATCTTCGTCTGCGAGGACGCCACCGTGGTAGAATCCGGCTCCAATTTGACCAACGTTGGGGCAACGGCTAAACATCTCGGCGGCGCCTTCTCAGATCCCACGACATCTACCATCTGGATCCATGAGGACCTGGTGAGGGCCGGTGGCATCACAAGAAGCTGGGGAAGCAGGCTGAACCTGAACCAGGTGATTGCCCATGAGATCGGACATGCTCAGGGAGCTACCATCAGCTGTTCACAGGCCTCCCGGCTGGGGGCCGACCTTACCAGTCTGACTCAGGCGGAGCGGCTCGGCCTCCTCGACGATGCCGTGAGAATCGCTCCCTCCGAGGGCCTTGGGCCAGCCGACTTGAACCTCCCCTCCGATTACGTCCCACACTGATGATCGTCTAAGATCTGATAGGAATCTCATCAAGAACAGAGGAGCTTTGCGATGACCAACATATCCCCTCGCCTCCTGAAAGGGGCCCTAGTAGGCATAGACATGTTCAACCCCCTCACAAGCCTGATCGTCTTCCAGTACAATCCCGACACGATGACCCGCACACTCCAGCCCCAGACGGCGGGCGAGGGCGCGGATAGGTCGGAGGCCCTCCGCCTCAAGGGGGCGCCTGTGGAGACTATCAGGCTGGATATAGAGATAGATGCTGCCGACCAGCTGGAAAAGGCAGATCCGATGGCGGTCACCATGGGGATCTACCCCCAGCTCTCAGCACTCGAGATGCTGATCTATCCAAAGAGTTCCCTCGTAATCGCAAACACCATCCTCCTCGCTGCCGGAACGCTCGAGATCGTCCCGCCGGTTGCGCCTTTTACGCTCTTCATCTGGGGTCCAAACAGGGTCGTTCCCGTTAGGATCGCCGACTTCAGCATAACCGAGGAGGCATACGACGTCAACCTCAACCCCCTGAGGGCGAAGGTATCCCTGGGACTTCGGGTGCTGAGCTACAACGACCTCTCATTGACCGACCCCGGATACTACGTATTCCTCGCACACCAGATGATGAAGGAGGCGATGGCGACCGTCGGAAGCCTCTTCAAAAGCGGCGGAGATCCATCGAGTCCGTCCTCGCTATCGGGAAGCTTCAAGGTGGGATGATATCATGTTCGAGAAGGGCAGTCGTTACTACAACATCGAGCAGGCAAGCTACATCGAGGCCGACGGCCGGACGATCGCCTACAAGCGAAGGCGTTTTCTCCCCCAGGGGGGGAGTATGCCCCTCCTCCAGGAGGCAGCGGTCGTTGAGGGAGACCGCCTGGACCTGATGGCGGGAAGGGTGCTCGGCAACTCCGAGGGCTTCTGGCGGATCTGCGATGCAAACGATTGCATGAACCCCTGGGAGCTCGCCCGCCCCGGAGATAGGCTTCGCATACCAGGGTTCCAGATATGAGGAGACGATGAACCTCCTTGGAATCCACCTCACGCTATTGATCGGGCCAACGGTTCCCGTTCCAGCTTCGCCCCTTCTAATGGAGGCCTTGAAGAGTGTGGAGGTGACGCATAGCGATTCAGAGCACTCAGGATTCCAGATCACGTTCCAGGTCGGACGGTCGGGAAGCCTTGAGATGGATTATGGCCTCCTCTCCCTCTTGCAGCCATGCAATCGTGTGATAATGATCGTCACATTCGACCTCGTGCCTCGGGTGCTCATGGACGGTATAATCACAAACCAGCAGCTCACACCCTCTAACGAGCCCGGATCGTCAACGTTGACAGTCACTGGAGAGGACATCGGCGTCGTCTTGGACATGGAGGAGCGTTCAATGGAGTACCCAGGAATGGACGAGGGGCGGATGGCGAGCATGATCATGCTGAGGTATCCGCAGTATGGCCTCATTCCACGGGTGACACAGCCTCCGATGATCGATCCTGCCTTGCCGATCGAGAGAACGCCTGTCCAGCAGTGCTCCGACCTCCAGCAGCTCCATCGCATGGCATCGAGGCATGGATACGTCTTCTACATCGAATCGGGGCCGGCCCCTTTTGCGAACACCGGCTACTTCGGACCGCCGAGGCGCCTCGATCTGCAGCAAACGCCCCTCTCGGTCAATATGGGACCTGCAACGAACGTGGAGGAGATAAGCTTCGGAAACAACGCCCTTGGACCTACGAGGGTCTCCGGATTCGTCCAGGACAGGCAAACCAACGAGAGCATGCAGGTTAGGAGCCTCCCCTCGACTCGACCGCCCCTCTCCAGCCAACCATCCCTGCTCGCTCAGAGATGCCTGCGGGAGCGTCGATTCCGATCCCAGGGCGGCCTCAGCTTCACACAGTCCATGGCCCAGGCCCAGGGCACCTCTGAGGAGTCGAACGATGCCGTCACCGTGCAAGGCGAGCTCGACTCGCTGCGCTATGGGGATATCCTCCAGGCGAGAGGCCTTGTGAAGCTGAGGGGGGCGGGATTATCTTACGACGGCCTCTACGATGTGAAGCAGGTAACCCATGTCATAAACAGAGGGTCCTATAGACAGCGTTTCATCCTTCAAAGGGGAGGGATCGGAACCAGCATCCCGGTGGTTTGATCATGACTAATGCTTGCTGTCAGTACTTCGGAAAATATCGAGGACGGGTTGAGAATAACCACGACCCCATGCAGATGGGCCGGATTCAGGTGAGCGTACCTGCGGTACTCGGAGAGGGAAGGGCCAGCTGGGCGATGCCCTGCGTCCCTTACGCTGGCCAGGGCGTGGGATTCTTCGCCATACCCCCAGAGGGGGCCAACGTCTGGGTTGAGTTCGAGGGAGGAGACCCCGACTACCCCATCTGGTCCGGATGCTTCTGGGGCAGGGGAGAGCTCCCTCTAAGCCCTGCGGTTCCCGAGACCAAGGTGATCAAGACCGATGCGGCAACGATCACATTGGACGACCTCGCAGGAGGAATCACCATAGAGACGACGGCTGGGATGAGGATCTCCTTAGGATCGGCCGGACTGGAGATCGAGAACGGCCAGGGCGCGAGCATCAGCCTTTCCGGCCCTCAGGTCTCCATCAACGACGGCGCCCTGGAGGTGGTCTGATCTCTGGATATATCCTACACCAGGGGGCAACTCTCGTTTGTCCTCACGGCGGCCAGGTAAACGTCATCCCTTCAAGCGCCAGGGTGAAGGTTGGAGGCCAGAATGTGGCCACAATGGCGGACAGCTTCCCCATATCCGGCTGCCCCTTCGTCGTGTCATCCAAGCCCCAGCCCTGTATGCGAATACAATGGCTCGTTCCCGCAAGCAGGGTGAAGGTTGGAGGCCAGCTAGTAATGCTTCAGAGCAGCAGCGGGATCTGCCAGAGCGCTGAGCAGATACCCCAGGGGCCGCCGAACGTGTTGGCCACCCAGACCAGGGTGAGGGGGACATGATGCAGATCGAGAGCCCCTTTCATATCGACCTCCTGGGGAAGACGGCCTTGGCCGACAAGGAGGTGCATATCAGGGAGATGATCGAGGCAGTCCTGTTCACATCCCCTGGCGAGAGGGTGAATCGTCCGGAATTCGGAAGCGGCCTATTGCAGCTGACGTTTGCTCCCAACAGCGGAGAGCTTGCAACTGCCACTCAGTTCTTGGTCCAGGGGGCGCTTTTGAGGTGGCTTGGCGACCGCATCCAGGTCGAAGCCGTACGAATAAAGAGCGAGGAGTCAACGCTTGAAGTCACCGTCCAGTACATCCTTCGTCGAGACGGGGAGCGAAAGATTGCCCAGTTCAGCAGGGAGGTATGAGATGATCCATAGATACATCTGCGGGAGGGAGGGGCGCCGGTCCCAGGTGATGGCTCATCCAGAGCTTATGGGCATGGACTTCGTGGAAGTATCCTCCGATCAGCACACCCTTCACCTCAAATTCCTGCCCTCGCCACTGCCCGAGAAGCGACTGATGCCCGAGGGATTGACCGAGGCGAACTTTCGGATCACAGGAGGCGTCCAACGCGTCAGGGTGACAGGCGTCTCCTCCATAGACGATATCGATGGGAGGACCATCATATTGATCGTGGCTGACGACCGGGGGTCTTCCGTCTCCGTGGGCGACTTCTCCACATACAGTCTGCACCTCATAGGGGCGGAGGATATGGACCCCATCCTCTCCGAGGTCGAGTTCTCATTCAAGGCCGAGTGTCCCAACCAATTGGACTGTCGGACAGGGGTCGCAGCAGCTCGAATGAGGGATGAAGATCCATCGATCGACTACCTATGTAAGGACTATGCCAGCTTTCGGCAGATGATGATGGACCGGCTGTCTGTAGTTATGCCCCAATGGATGGAGAGGAATCCAGCCGATCTGATGGTTGCCCTTGTGGAGACATTGGCCTACGCCGCCGATCATCTCAGCTACTTCCAGGACGCGGTGGCAACGGAAGCGTATCTAGGGACTGCACGCAAACGAATATCGGTCCGCCGCCACGCTCGTCTGCTGGACTATGCGCTCCACGACGGTTGCAACGCCAGGGCGTGGGTTGCGATCTTTGTGGAGGAGGGGGGCTCCGGCAAAGAGGGCTTGCTCCTTAGAGGGCCATCCGAGGACGAGCCGGGAACGAGGCTCCTCACTCGCGTGGGGGGGAAAGAGGCCCTGCTAGATGGCGTTGAGGAGCTCCTCGCTGCGGTGCGGGCAGGGGCCCACGTATTCGAGACGATGCACGATATCCGCCTCCATAGCGACCTGAACCGGATGAGCTTTCACACATGGGGCGAGGAGGAGTGCTGCCTGCCTCAGGGCGCAACCGGGGCAACTCTGATGGTGATGGACGGATCCCTGCTCGAACCTGGCCGAGTCCTCCTCCTGGAGGAGGTGCGAAGCCCCAAGACCGGCCTTCCCCAGGATGCCGATCTCGAGCATCGCCACCCTGTCCGGCTCACAGGATGCCAAAGGGTCAGCGATCCCCTCTACACGGGCTGGATGGATCTAGTGGATGTGAATTGGTCGACAGAGGATGCGCTTCCCTTTCCCTTGGTCATATCCACCCACCTGAATGGCCGATCGATATCGGAGACCGCCCAGGCGAGAGGAAATATCGTTCTTGCCGATCACGGCCTCACGGTGAAGGAGGAGGATCTGCTGCCGTCTCCCACCGACGGCAGAATCCGGCTAGAAAGAGGCCCGGTCACGCATCAGGGCCATCCGCGAGATCGGCTTGGCCAGCTGGTCATTGGCGCAGACGGGAGGAAAGTCCCGTTTGATCCGAAAGCGCCCGCGAAGGAGGCGATGACGTGGGAGACGCGCGATCTTTTGCCGGCCATCAGGCTGTTCGATGAAAGGGGGGATCTCTGGCTTCCACAGAGGGACCTTCTCTCAAGCGGTCCTCAGGCGCTCGACTTCGCAGCCGAGATCGAGGACGACGGCAGAGCGCTGATCCGCTTCGGGCGAGGGCCTCCGCCTGGATCGCTCTCTGCCCGTTATCGCATTGGAAACGGCCGCAGTGGAAACGTGGGCGCCAAGGCGATCCATCATATCCTAACGCCCTTGATGGGAATCGTCGAGGTCGAAAACCCCCTCCCGGCCCGAGGCGGCCTCGACTTCGAGCCGATCGAGGAGGCTCGCCTCTTCGCCCCCCAGGCCTTTCGCGTATCCAAAAGGGCCGTCACCGAGGAGGACTACGCCCGCATGGCAGAGACCCATCCCGAGGTCCAGAGGGCAAATGCCACCGTCTCCTGGACTGGAAGCTGGCAGGCGATGATGGTTGCAGTCGACCGCATTGGCGGATCAATTGTGGATAGCTCCTTTATGGCGGAGCTTAGGTCCTTCCTCGAGCCCTATCGCATGGCCGGGTGGGATCTGGTGATTCAGGGGCCGATAATGGTAGCATTGAATATCGCCTTAAACGTGAAGGTCGCCTCGGGCCACAGGCGAGATCTGGTGGAGAAGGGGCTCTTAGAGGAGTTCTCGAGCAAGCGCTACTTCCACCCCGATAATTTCACATTCGGGCAGCCGGTCTACCTGAGCTCCATCCTCGCAAGGGCGATGGAGGTTCCAGGGGTCGAGAGGGTGGAGGTGGATCCTTCAAGAGGCGGCTGCTTCCAACGTTTGGGCGAATCCTTTCGAGATTACATTGAGATGGGGTTGATAGAGATGGGAAGGCTCGAGATCGCCTGCATGGAGAACGATCCAAACGATCCAAGCATAGGCCGGATGGAGTTCCTGATAGAGGGAGGCCTGTGATGCCAAAGGCCTGCGGCGTTGTGGAGGCCGACCTCGACATCCTCCACTACAATCCACCAGGGCGATCCTCCATCGAGTATCGGTTAGGCCGGCAGTCCGCCTTCCTGGAGAGGATGGTCTCCTACCTCTCACGCTTCGAGATTCCAAGCGGCCCCAACAAGGGATCGCATCCTCTGGACCTCTTGACGACGAGGGACGCGGAGGATCCGGCATTGGCCTTAATCGACGCATGGGCCTCTGCCCTTGATGTGCTCTCGTTCTATCAGGAGAGGATCGCAAACGAGGGCTACATCAAGACGGCGACCGAGAGGCGCTCGATAATGGAGCTTGCAAGGGCAATCGGCTACGAGCTCCGGACCGGGGTTGCTGCAAGCGTGCGGTTGGCATTCACAGTTGAAGACGCGCCGGGTGCGCCGGGATCGGCAGCGATTCCCCGTGGCAGCAAGGCGATGAGCGTTCCAGGCCAAGGAGAGATGCCCCAGACCTTCGAGACGATGAAGGATATCATTGCAAGGGCGGAGTGGAACTCCATGCGGCCGCGTCTGCTCCAGCCCCAGCCCCTGGATGACGCAATCTCCGTCTACTACCTCGAGGGGCTCGACCAGGAGGCAAGGGCGGGCGGGTTCGTCGTCCTCGTGGATGGGGCTGGGACGACATCGCCAAAGCAGATAGTCGAGGTCTCGCGGGAGGAGAAGCAGAACAGGATCAGGATAGACCTCGATCTCGAACCAGTGGTTCCGCCCTACAAGGCCTTTGAGCCGCCCGTTCGGTACAAGCCCCCAAAGCTCGCCAAGCTTGTGATGGACAAGGTGGCCATCCATCAGGTCATATGGAAGCAGGCCTGGCGCGAGAAGGACCTCAGCACATACCTCTCGGTGCAGGGATGGAAGCCGGAATCGGTCGTCGCCCACCTGGAGAAGACCATTCCAAAGATCATGGCATCGGCAGCGCCGGGGCAATTGTTCGCAGGTCGGGATAAGGCGTCAAATCTGCCAGATCCCGTCCCAGGGCTCTACCTATTCCGGAATCGCTTGGCCCCCTTCGGACACAACGCCCCTTACGATACGACATGGGATGGTGACAATGAGCGCTCCATCGGTCAAGAGATCGAATCAGGCGACTGGTACGAGGGCGCCGATTTCTACCTCGATCGAGCCGTCCCCGAGGTCGTCAAGGGTGGCTGGGTACTCCTCCTGGGGCCGGGTGGGACGGCCGCACACAGGGTCATCTCGGCAAGCGAGGTCTCAATGATGCTGCCCTTGCCCACTGTGGTGGGCTCCTCGGAGGACGGCTCCCAGGGGAACGGCTTCCTTTACACCGCGATGAGGGTGACCGGGATCGAGCTGGATCATGGAGGGCTTGACGACGAGGCGTGGAAGGTGGAGCATCTGGACAAGTTCAAGCTGAGATCCACGACGATCATGGTTGCAAGCATCCCATTGAAGCTTGCCGCCCTTCCCGTCGATGCGTGCCTCGGCCGTGATACGGACGAGGAGATGCAGGTCACGCTGGATGGGATGGTTCTCGGCCTATCCGAGGGCCAGTCGGTGATTGTAAGCGGCGAGAGGTATGATCCGGAAGGCGTGCGCGAGGTAGAGGTTGCAAGGCTCTCTGATATCGTCCACGAGGGTGGGTTTACGACGATCTTCTTCGAGGTGGGACTCAAGCACAAATACGTCAGGAGCACCTTTGCGATCAACGCGAACGTGGCAATCGCCACCCACGGCGAGACCGAAAAGGAGGTCCTTGGAAGCGGAGATGGATCGAAGGCAAACCAGCGCATCGCCTTGAAGAGAAACCCTCTCACATACGTCTCGTCGTCCGACCCTAGGGGGTGCACGAGCACTATCGAGGTCAGGGTCGATGACCTCCTCTGGGAGGAGGCCGAGAGCCTCTACAGCCTCGATAGGACGAGCCGATCCTACATGGTAAGGATCGACCAGGAGAACCGGGCGGAGGTGATCTTCGGAGATGGCGTCAGGGGCGCGCGTCCTCCAAGCGGAATGGAGAACATCGTCGCTGTCTACCGCAGCGGAATCGGCCTTCCGGGAAACGTGGGAAGAGATGGGATCTCCTTGATGCCCGCGCGCCCCCAGGGGGTTAGAAGCGTCAGAAATCCACTTCCAGCAACTGGTGGAGCCGAGCCCGAGACCCGGGATGACGCGAGGGAGAACGCCCCTCGAACTGTGATGACCATGGGGCGGATAGTATCCCTCCGGGACTACGAGGATAACGCTCGTGAGTTCGCCGGGATCGGCAAGGCCCAGGCGATGGCCTTTCGGAGGGGAGAGACCATACTCGTCCATCTGACTATCGCAGCTTCAGCCCCTCTTAGGATCGAGGGCTCGACAGGGCCCGTTACCCACGAGGTCGATCCCGACTCCGTCCTCTTCGAAAACGTCGTCGAGGCGATAGAGAAGGCGTCCGATCCGTCCCAGAGGTTCGTCGTCTCCCCTTACGATCCCCGATTCTTCAACCTCAAGGCGAAGGTGCTGATCGATCCCATATATAGGAAAGATCAGGTCCTCTCCAATGTCGAGGCCGCCCTCAAGTCCGCCTTCTCCTTCTCTCGACGTCGATTCGGCCAGTCGGCAAGCGCATCTGAGGCGCTCGCCCTCATGCAACGGGTGGATGGCGTAATAGCAGTCGACCTCGACGAGTTCTACATGTTGGAAGAGGGGGCGGATGAGGCCGAAGCGGTTGAGGGGGCGATGAAAATGGAGGTGCTGGAGTCTAGGGTGGCTCAAATGAAGGGATCAGAGATCAGGCCTTCCCAGCTGCTCTTGATAAATCCACTCGGAATCACCCTCTCGGAGATGATCTTATGAGCGATGAGCGGCTCTACAACCTGCTTCCCGCTTTCTATCGGCAGCTGGATGCAAAGAGGGGAGAGCCTCTGCGGGCGCTTTGCGCCGTCATGGAGAGGGAGCTCTCTGCAATGGAGGATGATATCCAGGGGCTCTACGAGAACTGGTTCATCGAGACCTGCCAGGAGTGGGTGGTTCCCTACATCGGCGAGCTCCTCGGGGTAAAGGGCCTCCATCCCCTGGAAGGAGAGGGGTACAGCCAGAGGGCCTACGTTGCAAACACGCTTGCCTACCGGCGGCGAAAGGGGACCTCTCTCGTGATGGAACAGCTCGCGCGGGACGTGACGGGATGGCCTGCGAGGGCAGTCGAGTTCTTCGCGCTCCTCGCTGCCGCGCCTAGCCTCCGCGCAGGCGCGATCAGGTCGGTTACGCCGGATCTCCGCGATCCAATTGAGGAGGGGCCATTCGACTCGAGCGCCCATACGCCTCAGGTTAGGGGACGATATCGGATACCAAGTCTCGGCCTATTCCTCTGGCAGGTGCAGAGCTACTGGATCTCGATAGCCACGCCCCGACTCCATAGGGCGGGATGCTACAGGTTCAGCCCTTTAGGATACGACATTCCCCTCTTCAATCGACCGCGAACGGAGATGGAGATGATGCATCAGGCGGAGTCTGAGAACGTCCCGCGTCCGCTCGGTCGCCTGGAGCTGTTTCGTGAGATCGCCGCTCGCCGCGCCGCCTTGGCGGAAGGGGTTGCCCCTTCGAGCCAACTCTTCGGACATATGCCGGCCTTCAAGGTCGCCTTGGGAGCGGATAGAAGGGAGGTTCCCCCCGAGGAGATCGAGATATGCAACCTGGGGGATTGGGATTCGGCCGGCTGGACGCCTCCCAAGCGGGGGACGTACACCCGCCCTGCGGGGGAATCCGTCGAGCCTTACATGCCGAAGGTCGCAGTCGACCCAACGCTTGGGCGCCTCGTCCTGCTCGAAGAGGATGATGTGGTATGGGTGAGCTATGCATACGGCTTTCCTGCGGATATGGGAGCGGGCCCCTACGATAGGCGCGACGCCGTGGAAGGGCGGCTCGATGAGCGTCCCCTCAGCTGGTCGATCGAGGTGGATGGAAGGGAGACCTCTCTAGATGATGCGATCTCGGCCTGGAACGAGCATCTGGATGAGAATGAATCGGCGAGCGGATTGATTGCGATAAGTGATAGCGAAAGCCACGTGCTAGGAGTTGCTCCCAGGCTCTCTCCAGGATCGAAGCTCGCCGTGGTTGCTTGCGCGAAGAGCCGCGGCCATCTCATCGCCCAGGGGATGAGGCCACATCTTCAAGGGATTATGCGGTTTGATGCCGATGGCGGAGAGCTTCTGCTCGACGGCCTTCTCCTGGAGGGCGATCTTTCGATTCCCTCGGACGGTCCCATGGAGCTATGCATCTCCCACTGCAGCCTCTCCGGCAACCTTCATCTCGAGGGGGCAAACCCGGATCTCGTGCTGGAGATCTCGCGGTCCATCTGCGGCCCAGTCGATCTCCTCGCAGGCGCTGGCAAGCTCAGCATCGAGGAGAGCATCGTTGAATCCATCGGAGGCCGGGCGATCGATGCACCTGGGTGCGACCTCATGATCCGGGATAGTACGCTTATCGGGGACGTGAATGGACGAAGCCTGAGCGCGGAGAACTCGATCTTCACCGGCATGGTTGATCTCGAGCGAGTTCAGGCAGGCTGCCTGCGCTTCTGCTTCTTGCCGGAAGGATCTCGCACGCCGCGGCGCTTTCGCTGCCAATCCGGCGCAATGGACCTGCGATCTGCCTCGATCGAAGAGACCCGCATATGGCCAGAGTTCGCGTCGCTCGATCGAGACCATCCCCTCTATGGTCGTCTCTCTTGGACGTGTGCGGATGAGATCTCGAAGGGCGGAGAGTATGGCTCGGAGATGGGCGCGTTTGCCATGCTGAAGAGGCCGCTAAGGGAGGCGAACCTCTCCTCCTGCATGGAGGAGTATCTCAGGCTGGGGATGGAGGCGAGTATATTTCATGCTGACGAGTTCATTAGGAGGTACTAACGTATGAAGGGCGACTTCTCCCGGTGTGGGGATGGGGCAGGGAGGCGCAACAGCGATGTGCGCCTCCAACAGGGCCGGGTCTTGCTGGACTCGGATTGGAACGAGCAGATGGAGATCGCCGCCCACCTTCGAGAGACGGGAGCGATAGATGGAATCGGGGTATCAGGAGCCCCAATGCATGATGCAGGCTTTGGCCTCATCATCGATCCAAGCGATCTCTCCAAAAAGGAGCAGAAGCTCTATCGCAAGGCCCTCTCAAAGGGCGACTTCCTCATCTCCCCCGGCCGCTATTACATAGATGGACTCCTCTGCGAGAACGATCAATTGCTGCTCTACTCCGATCAGGAGTATCTGTTGCCGCGAGAGGGCGAGGGCACGGCTCATCTCATGCCAGGGATCTATCAGGTCTACCTCGACGTCTGGAAGAGGCATATCTCCTATCTGGAGGACCCCGATATCAGAGAGGTCGCCCTCGGCGGCCCGGATACCACTACGCGAACCAAGGTCGAGTGGCGGGTGATGGCGGAGTCAATCAAAAAGCCGGTCGAAGGATCGGTTGACCTACCTCCCAACTGCAAAGCACTACAGGGGGCCTGGCCTGCAACGAGTGGTGGGGAGATGACCGTCCACCTCCGGGACGACTCCGGAGAAGATGAGGCTTGTCGGATGGCAGAGCGTGGAAAGTATCAGGGCGTGGAGAACCATCTATACCGGATCGAGGTTCATCATGGCGGAGATCCGCTCGGCTGGAGAGGTGCGGATCCAATTTCTGCAAAGAAGCTTACTTATGAGGAGGAGAAGGGCGAGAGGATCTCCCTTGGGACGAATCCAGCCGGCGCAGCCGACCCTTGGCAGAAAGGCCGCCTGATAGAATTGTTCCTCGACGAAGAGCCAAGGGCAACAGCGCGCATCATATCGAGGACGTTTGAGAACGACGAGCTCATACTTACGCTCGATCGAGTCATCCCCACGGGACTTGGCGATGAGTTCTTCGCCCAGCCCCTTGCAAGTTTCAAGTGGTCGAGGGAGAACGGCTCGGTCGCCTTCGGCGTGGAGGAGATTCTGGAGGATCTCGTCGATAGGTCGATCAAAACAAGGGCGAGGGTCTCAAGGCTCGGCCGGGAGAATGGGCTCACGCTTCGGCGAGGGGACTTTGTCGAGGTATCCGGAGACTGGGAGGAGGTGATGAGGGGCGAGGTCGGGACGCTGGCGCAGGTGAAGGACGTCAAGGAGGGCGACCTCATGGTCACGCTCGACCGGGACATCACTTGTCACAAGGGCGACCGCCACCTCAAGATCCGCCGCTGGGATCAGGCGGAGGAGTGCGTCGCGGTCTCGCTCGAAAAGACCGCAATCGAGCACGGCCTTGCCGTGAAGTTCGGAGGTCATGGCTTTCTTACGGGAGACTACTGGACATTCTATGCCCGTGTTGGAGGCGCAGTCGAGGCCTTGGACAAGGCCCGGCCGCCAGCAGGCGTTTTCCACCACTACTGTAACTTAGGCGTAATCCAGATCGCTCTACCTCCGTCCGACACAGAAGAGCAGCTCATCCCGGGAGTCTTGCAGGACTGCCGCCACCTCTTCCCGCCGGCAAGCGAGCTCGTGGCCCTCCACTACGTCGGCGGAGACGGCCAGGAGGCGATGCCAGGCGAGTTCCTGGCAGAGCCGCTTCGGGTGCGAGTACTGAACGGAGGCGTTCCAGTCGAGGGCAGAAGCGTCAGGTTCACAATAGAGTCGGGCGACGGAAGCCTCGATGCAGGGCTTCTGCCCTCCGGATCTGGGATGCTCGCGGCAGGGACAGAGCAGATAGCGATCACCCGTGACGACGGGATTGCCGAGTGTCGCTGGTCGCTGACTGAAGATGTTTCCGGCACGAGCCCCCCCCGGCCACTCGTGCGAGCAGCCCTCCTCGACCATGGCGACGACCCCATCCCAGGTCAGGAGATATGGTTCGCGGCCTCCCTCAGCATGGCAAGCGAGGTCTACTACAACTCCACAAGCTGTCCCCAGATGGGGTTGACCGTGCAGGCTGCGATCGACCGGCTAGCTGGAGAGATGTGGCTTCAGGCTCTGGGCGACGAATGTCTAGAGGCTAGGCCGGGGGACGATCCCCGGATTATAAGGGTTCTTGTGGCCAATAGCTGCGGCACGGTGGAAGGAGCTGCCGTGCGGTTCTCCGTGGAGTTGGGCGAGGGAGCCGTGGATCCGCCAGAGGAGGTGGTTCTGACCAATGATGAAGGGATAGCTGAATGTAGATGGGCTCTGGATGAAGAGACCCCCGTCCAGATGTTAAAGGCTACCTTATTGGAAGGTCGCTACCCAATCATCCATCCCGCATCTTTGGCCTTTACCGCGAACCTTAGCTTGGCCGGCCGTGTGGCTTATAGTCCTCCTGGTGACTGCTGGTTGAAGGGGGTTGACGACGTCCAGGAGGCCTTGGACGAGATCTGCCGCCGGGCATGCACCATACCTGTTAGGCCTGGGGACCGGCTAGATCTCATAATCAGAGAATTGCAGGAACTAGGAAGGAGCGATCTGCATTTTTGCCTGCTTCCCGGCGATCATGAGCTAAATGGCCTGGAGATCAAGGGCGAAGGAAAGCTGAGACTGAAGATCGAGGGCTGCAGCCAGGGTACCAGGCTGATGCTGAGGGATAATCCCTGGATCGTGGAAGGCCTGGCCTCACTGAGGCTAGCAGATCTGGATATTCGAGCCACAGAGATGGGTCTAACAAAATGCGATGATGTGGAGATAAGTTCCTGCCGCATATCCTCGTCTGGTCAAGGCAAGTCAGTGATGCAGGACGAGGTTGGCATAAGAAAGACGGCCTTCGCGTTCAGGTCGTGGGGTTACTATGATCAGATTACCAGCCCGTTGGCCGTAAAGGGTGGACTGGCAGCATATCTCTTCGATGAGGGGAGTTTGCAAGATGATCAGGTCATCTTCAATAAGTCGGAAATGAAGGATTTGAGGGAGCGCGGCCTGTGGGCTCCAGTGCTTCGGGACATGAGCTGTCTAATCGACGTTAGCAAGGATTTCCCGCTCCTGCTGGAGGAGGGATACGAGCTGGCTCTCTCTGAGGCCAACGGGGAGGAGGTTCATCTGACCCTCAATAAGGATGGGCACTTGGTGGACGAGCGCTCGATGAGGATTCCCTGGGAGGGGGCGAAGGTCAATGAGACCACTTGCATATACGCCTCGGACGAGATGGTGACCTTAGCCGTTCATTTTAAGCGCATATACGACAGTGCATATCCCGGGATTATCACGGCCGATGGCATCTGGCAGATATCGTGCGAACCCCGTCTATTCGAGGAGACGCCTAGCAAGGTGGCCCTGATGAATATTGAGGATGCCCGTAGGGTCTGCCTGGTGGGAAACAGCATCGAGGCCGTTCCTCCCCTGGACCTATATGCAAATCAATTATTATTGGGGATTATCGATGAGAAGCTCGCCGATCAGCTGACAGCCGACCGGCAGATCTTCGTCAATTCCATCAAGAAGGCGGTAGATCGGCTGGCTGAGGAGACAAAGTACAAAGACCGCGTGCGAATGGCTATTCAACTTAGCGAGGCGATGAAGGGGGAGCAGCTCACCGATTCCATGCTCAAGATGTACGAGATAATCGTCAAGGGGTTGGGCCAAGCGACCATGGACAGTGAATCCGTATACAAAAGCATCTATGAATTATATATTATAATAACAAATATGCGAGGCTTGCTTGCTTCGTCGACCGCCATCATGATGGGGGATGCAAGGGGTCGGTCCATCTTCAGAGATAACGAGATCTGGGGAACGGTGAGCCTTTACGGGCCCGCCTCTAACGCGGTCTTCACCGCCCGGGAGAGGGATCGGGCAGGTGCGATGGCGAGGTTCTTCGCCCCGATCAACCAGGGAGGATCTCTGCAGATGGTGGGGAACATGCTGGTTCGGATGGATCTCGGACGAGAGATGGTAAAGGAGATCAAAGAGAGGCTCTTCGATCAGGAAGAATCCACTCCCTGGAAAGTGGAGGTCTTGGGGACGATGATCGTCTCCAACAACCAGTTCCAAGAGGGACGTAGCCTGTGGCTGGCGAACGACCTGAATCTGAGCGGCAACAGCTTCGAGAGATCCATAAGAAATGAGATAGGCATTGCTGCAGCCAAAGGATCCGTCTATTTGGGCAACAATGGTGATGCCGACTCGGCCCTCTTCGATGCGTCAAAGAGTGCCAAGGATTCGGCGAATCTGATCACCATAGTACTACCCGTCCGTTAGGTGCATATAAATACACAATAAAATTATATGGATTTGTTGATAACTATATGAAGACTGCAACCATAATGGCAAGGGGAAAGGGGCAGGCGGGCCTGGAGGGGAAGGTATCCCGCCTGGTAGAGAAGTACGAGAGCTTCGTCCTCGCCGAGGCGACGGACGATCAGATCGAGGCATTGAGGGCGGAAGGCTACAAGGTGACGATCGAGGAGCCCGTGGCAATCAGGTTGTGATGCTGAAATAGGTTGGAGTTTCCATAGCCCGTCTATAGCTCGTGACCTCATGTAATATATCATCTCAGTGGGAACTTAACCATGAAGGCACAAAGCCAAATAAGATGCACAAATAGCAAATATAAAGAATATATATTTGTTCAATTGTGTTTCTATGGTGAACGTCCTTGAGCCCTGGTAATAACTGTTGCATGGATCCCAAGTTCTTACCTGAGATCCTTTTCAGAAATTCATCTTTGCTCGTTAGTATCTGGCGCAAATGCCTTGGCATCATCACCCGCTGTTGATTTACGCCTCTTGAAAGGTATTGAATACTTCATCGGACGGTAATGGTTATCGTTTTCATCGATGACGGAGAAATTCCAACCAGTTCTGAGTTCACGACGGAGAACAACCATGCACACTTTCGCAGAGAGACCAAAGGCAACACATCAGAACACTTCTGCCAAGTCCATAATATCCGGTCTAGCCCAATTTGGGCAAAGCCGTGAGCTAAATCCTATTCTTGATTTACGGCTCGCGATCGGGAATCAAGCCGAGCAGCGATTGCTGCAGTTCCAGACCGAAGAGATCGAAGCGAGGCAAACCGGCACCGTGAGAAGGGGTTTTGCTCATGATTTCAGCCGCACCCCCGTATACGCTGGAAAGCCATCGCTCATTCAGACAAAACTGATCGTCAACCAGCCGGGAGACGAGTATGAGCAGGAGGCGGACCGGGTAGCGGAGCGGGTAATAAGGATGCCGGAGCCGCACATGCAGCGCCAGGTGGAGGAGGAGGAGGAAGAAGAAGAAGAAGAGCTGATCCAGACCAAACCACTGGCCGAAAAGAGCACTCAGCTTGTGCATATACAGGAAGAGATTGCGGCTGTACAGGCCGAGCAGACCGGCGGACGGACTCTGCAGGTGGCGTCTGGCCTCGCGGCGCAGATCGACGCGCTGCTGCAGAGCGGCGGCCAGCCTCTGCCGAGGGAGACGCGCGCCTTCTTCGAGCCGCGGTTTAGGCGTGATTTCGGCCAGGTGCGGGTGCATACCGGTGCCAGGGCACATCAATCGGCGGCGGATATGATCGCAAAGGCCTATACGGTTGGGCACCACATCGTATTTGCCGAGGGAGCCTACGCACCCACCACTACGGAAGGCCGGCATCTGATCGCCCACGAACTCACCCATACGATTCAGCAGTCCGCCATGGTACAACCGGCTCTGCAGCGGGCCGAGGTGGATGAGGGGGCTACGGGTGTCAACTGTAGCACTCTGGCCGATGGCAGAGCTGCCTTGAATGCCGAGGTGAACAATCGGCTGGCCGCCGCCTATGGCACGATCAGTGCCCGTTTTCAAGCGGCCAACCCCTCCTTTGTCGGACCGGCAGCTGTGACGGGGCCGGAGATGGTGGAGGAGGCGTTCAACCAACTGGGTGCTCCAGCGTTGCCCCATCTGGCCATGATCGAATACTGGGCTAACCAACACCTACCGCAACGTGGCGGTGGAACCGGCATGTTCGTTGTTGGGGGAACCCGCTACGCCAACATCCCTTTGGGTATGCGTCCAATATACAGCTATCTGGCTCCGGTGGTCAAACTCAACGGCATCTGCGTGGGAACAGATAAGATTGGCCACATGTTCCAGCAGGGCTGGCAGTATCTGATGATCTCTCAAGCGGGCCTTTCGTCTGGCAGTATCCGAGGGCTGGGTCTTGGCGATCGCTACGCTCGAGCCTGGGGCGAATGGATGGAAGGAAATCTCAGCACGGCTACATCCAGTGATCCAGCAATCATGAGTTGGTTGCGCACCATGTCGGCGGGCAGTCCAGGCCCGGCTGGGATCGGTGGACAAACTCGGGGGCATTTCGGCTTGGCCTCCACCGGTGTGCACTCCAGGGGAGATTTGGCCGCCAATGAGGCGGGGATGCGCTTCTATCGCGACCTGCTCACCAACCCTTACATGACCTTTGACATCAACCGCTATGTGAATGCCAACTGGAACGAACAAGTGTCCGGCAACATCTACAGCCATGAAATTGGCACCGCCGTCACTAGTTCTGGTCGCCGCGGCCCCCGGGATGTGGTGCTGCCGCCCTAAACGCAAGGGTCGCATCTTACCATCTATTTGTTAAGTTAATGCACCAAATCGCTCAACCGATGACGAATGCAACCTATTCAGAATCGCGATCGAGATTGGCCAAGAGGGTAATTCATCTTAATGTATTGAGCGTGTTCAATGGAGGCAATCAATCGAGGGCAGCAACGGCGATATCACTGTCGAGATGGGGGATGACGTTGTGATGGGCTCCGATGAAGAGAAGCCCGGTCTCCCCATCCTGAAGCGTCGAGCCGATGGATCGGGCGATGAACTCGTCCCTTGCCTTCAATAGATCGTCCTTGATCCTCTCGTACTGCCGGGATGCAGCCGCCCTCTGCTCGTCTGTTCCGGCCTCGACGATAGCCTTGATGTTCTGGTACTCCTGGATCAGGAGCTTTGGGCTCTCGGTCGCCTCGATCGTGGCCCCTCCCGCCATCAGATCAAGTATTATCTGATAGTTGCGGCTGCCCTTCTCTGCAGTCTCTCGCACTATCCTCTCCCCAAGCTCGCCTGCTGCTGGAAGGCCGTCTTGGTAGATCCGCACCTTCTTGAGATCCAGGTTGAGCCCCAAGACCTCCTTCTCCACCTCGTCCCAGAACCGAGCGATCCTCCTCTGGTTCTCATCCCATCGCGCCTCTCCTACCTGGGCCCGGCTCTCTTTCTCGATCCCTTCTCTCATGGAGCCCATGTCCGACGGGGTATGCACTATCCTTATCACTATAAGCCGTCTCATTCTATCGAACACCTCCCGAGGGTTGCCTTGCCGCTCCATCCTTCATGGCATCCTTGAAGGTTAGCTTCATCTGATATACACCTGCGTCCATCTCCCTCTCGACGCCGAAGCCCATCCTCTGGAAGAGGCGGAAGACAGGCTCGTTGTCCATCAGAACCTCTGCGGTGAACCCGAGAAGGCCCTTTCTCTTGGCCAGATGGGTGAGGTAGTTCAACAGCTCCAGTCCAACGCCCTGGTTCTGGCACTCGTCCCCAACGACGAGGGCGATCTCAGCAAGGTGTGTGCCCTTATTCATCATATACTGGCCTATGCCCAGTATGGTCTCGACCTTCCCCATATTTGCGACGGCCAGTATCACCATGCTCTCTGAGTAGTCGATGACCGAGATGTCCTGGATCATCTTTCGTGGTATCTCCCTCCTCGCGGATATGAACCGTTGATAGATGCTATCCTCCGAGAGGTCGTAGAGGAAGTCCTTGAGCCTTTGTTCGTCGCTGATCTTGACCGGGCGCAGGCGAATGGTAAGGCCGGTCCTTGTCGTTCTGCAGGTCTCCAGGTCGGCTGGGTAGACCCCGCTCTCGCCCGGGATGAACGCCTGGTCGCTGTAGATGATCCTTCGCCTCTTCGCCTCCTCGACGAGCCAGGGCCGGAACTTCGGGTGGGCGATTCCAATGAGGTCGATCGCCCTCTGGCGGATGTTCTTCCCGTGCAGATAGGCGATTCCGTACTCGGTTACCACATACTGCACATCTCCTCGGGTCAGCGTGACCCCTGCGCCCTCCTCGAGGGCCGGCACTATGCGAGATACGTTTCCGCCCTCGGCGGTGGATGGAAGCGCGAGTATGGTCCTTCCGCCAGGCGAGAGGACCGCTCCCCTCATGAAGTCGGCCTGTCCTCCTACGCCGCTGTAAAAGGTCTGGCCGAGAGTCTCGGCTGTGGCCTGGCCTGTGAGGTCGACAGCAAGCGCGCTGTTTATAGCGGTCATATCCCTGTTCTTTGCTATGATCAGGGGGTTGTTGGTGTAGTCGATCGGCCTAAACTCGACGGCTGGATTTCGATGGATGTACTCGTAAGTCTCCTGGCTTCCCATGCAGAAGGTTGCAACCGACTTGTAGCGGTCGATCGACTTCATCGAGTTGTCGATTACCCCGCGTTTCATCAGGTTGACGATGCCGTCGCTCAATAGCTCCGTATGAACGCCGAGATGCTTCTTTTCTCCGAGATGGGAGAGGACGGCGTTAGGGATGCTCCCGTAGCCCACTTGGATCGTGGAGCCGTCGTCCACGATTCTCGAGACGTGCTCGCCGATCTGCTGGATTATTCCGCCCGGCGCCTTCTCGATATACTCCATTATCGGCTCGTTGTAGGGAACTACGAAGTCTAGATCCTCGATGTTGATGGTCGTCCCGTTGACCCACGGCATCATCGAGTTGGCCTGGGCGATCACCATCGATGACCTCTCGACAGCCGCCTGGATTATATCCACGCTGACCCCGAGGCTCATCTCCCCATAGCGATCGGGTGGGGTTGTCTGAATAAGGGCAATGTCGATTGGGATCATCTCCATTCGAAATAGATCCGGGACCGACGAGAGGAAGATCGGCGTGTAGTCGGCATCCAGCCGGTTGACGGCATCCCTCGTGCTCTTGCCGATGAAAAACGAGTTCAGCCTGAAGTTCATCTTGAACTTCTCCTCGGTGTAGGGGGCAACCCCTAGAGTTACCACCTGGATCAGCTCGGCATCGAAGAAGGCGGTTGGATTCCTCTCAACGAACTCCACCAAGGATCGGGCGAGGTACTGGGGCTCTCCACATCCTGTCCCTAGGAATATCCTGTCCCCGGGATGGATGTTCTTGAATATGAGGGCCTCAGTCGAGAACTTTTCGGGCCATGTCTCCTTGATCTGATTCCAATCCGGCTCTTCCATCCCGAGATCCATCATGCTATCTCTTCCCTTGAGGGGCGCTTCTGCAGGGAATCCCCAAACGTTATGCTCTGCTGCATGGTATATCTATCTGGCTCCTCGCATCTCACAATCGCTAACTCCCGTCCCCGAACTCGAAAAGCGATCTCTGCGTCTCTTTGGCGGGAGCGGGCGCCCTCTTCTCTTCTTTCTCTGACAGCCGCCCTCCTGGAAGGCATATGCTCCCGTAGCGGCCCCCGCCGCCCGGCGTCACGACCACGTCGCCTCGGCGGAAGGCCTCGATCGCCTCTATCACCCGCCGATCCACCTTCAGCTGCCCGAGGTCTGCCTCCACCAGGACCTCGATCTCGCTTGTCCCCGCTACAAGCTCGTTCCAGCAACGCTGAACGCCGGCGGTGTGGATCCCCTTGTGGCCAAGAGCCATTGCCACGATCTCCGCAAGCGGTATGAGGTGGAGGTATGGTGGCCGCATTGGCGGATGGGAGACTTCCGGCCAGTCGGCCAGGTACTCCACACGGTCTCGAACCCCGAGCTTGATCATCCCGCCGCAAGGGCAGCGGCCCGCAAGGTCATCCATATCGCTTGCTTTGTACTGTCTGTAGCACCTCGTGCAAGCTGTGCGGTTGTACTTTCCCTCCTCCGGATAGAGGCCGACGTTCAGCGTAAGAAGGCGTCCGCCACTGCTTTTCAACGCCATCTCCAACTCGGCGAAGCTTTGATCATCGATTTCCATCTGCACGAACTCGCGGGCGAGCTTGTTCGACCAGGGCGAGTGGGCATCGGAGTTGGAGAGAAAGGCTCGGCCTTGGAGCTCCTCGATCCTGTCGGCATAATCGGAGTCGGCGCTCAATCCCAGCTCGACAAAGCGTATCTCCCCCGCCTTGTCGCCGTAGCACTCGTCGAGGGAGCGATGATGGGCGTAGAGGCCGGTCCATGGGGTGAAGGCATGGCATGGGCCGATCACGCAACCAGCATCGAGGGCAGCGTCTGCGATCTCGGGAGCCGTCAATGAAATGTTCGGCCTGCCGTCCGAGTCCATGTTCGATGAGTGCGGAAAGAAAGCCTCCCTCAGCTCATGCGCCTTGGACGGCTCGGGAACGAGGATGAGATGATGCACCCGACTTATATCCTCCACCTCGACCGAGAGAGCAAAGAGCGTCTTTCCCAGGCGGTATAGGCCGTCTTTCTCCTCCAGACGCATCACCTCGGCAAGCCATCTGGGATGGAGGCAGTCGCCGGTCCCGACGATACCTATCCCCTTCTTTGCTGCCTCCCTCGCGATCGTTGGAAGGTCCATCCTCTTCGATGTAGCGGCTGAGTACTTGGAGTGGATATGCAGATCGAGGTTGATCCTCATCGGTCCGCCAGAGGGTCGCCAGAGATAAACCCTTTATGCTTGGTCGATCGATGGGAAGATCGTGTCCGATCACCTGAGAGGTATCCTGGAGGGATTTCGATCCGGAGAGCTCTCACTCGAAGGGGCCTTAGGCCAGATCAGGCTCCTCTCCTATAGAGCTGTGGACGATATGGCGAAGATCGATCCCCATCGAGCTGACAGAATCGACGTTCCGGAGGGGATACTTGCCGAGGGAAAGAATTCCTCCGATCTCGTCTCAATATCTCTCGCCCATCTCGAGGCTGCTGGAAGCGTGATCATAACCAGGGTCTCGCCCGATCAGCTACGGGCGTTGAGGGCGGCGGACCTTCCGGAAACTGCAAGGCTTACCTGGAACGAGAGGGCGAGGATCGTCGTTATCAAGGATGGGATTTGCCACCCCATTCGAGGCAAGGTGGGCATCATCAGCGCAGGAACTGCAGATATCCCTGTCGCCGAGGAGGCAAGGGTGGTAGCCGAGGAGATGGGCTGCGAGGTGATTACCGATTACGATCTGGGGGTTGCAGGGATCCATCGGCTCTTCCCGGCGCTCGAGAGGTTCATGGACGTGGATGCCCTCGTGGTTGCGGCTGGAAGGGAAGGCACTCTCCCAGCTGTCGTTTCTGCCCTTGTAGAGGCCCCGGTGATAGGCCTTCCCGTCTCCACTGGCTACGGAATGGGCGGCGATGGAGTGGCTGCCCTCCTCTCGATGCTCCAGTCCTGCTCTGTGCTCTCCGTTGTCAACATCGACGCAGGCTTTGTCGCCGGGGCCTTTGCGGCCAAGATTGCCGTTCGCCGGCGTGGATAGGAAAAATTTTTTCTAACTGTTTGCCATATTGTATTAGGAAAAGCTTATATACCATGATAATAACGAACGTTTTGAGCGGGTATACTCATCTTTTCTACTAACCCCCACTCCCCTACCCGCTCATCTAATATTGCGCTTTCGAGCTCAATCCCTCAGCTGCCTAACCATCAAGCTGCTCGACCTTGATCGAGCTTCTTGACTCTCGAACGTAGGCCTCGATCCTCAATGCGGCATGGTCTACCATGCCGCCCGTCGTCATGATGAGGCAGGTCTCTCCGTTCAAGGCTCTGAGGATGGACTTATCTATGACTCCATATGTGAAGTCGAGATCGATCCCCTCCTTCTCTGCAAGCATCTTCGCCCTCGTCCCCATCGCCCCTATGTAGTCGACGGCAAGCCCCTCAATCAATCGTCTCAGCAAGTTGCCACTCGGACGGTCAACGTCCACGATAAATATGCGGCCCTGATGGTGCTTCGCTTTGGTGCCGATCACCTCCTCCAAGAGGTCGATCATCCCCGGTATGCCTTCGGGAGGCGTCCGCCCGTCCTCGACGAGGCCGCGCCCTACCATCTCGTGGTAGAGGTCGAGAAGGACTGGTGGCTTGATCCGAGCTTGCCTCATCTGATCCTCATCGGAGAAGAGGATCTCTGGAGTACCTTGTCGGATCACCCTTCCCGCGTCCATCAGAACGACCTCGTCTGCCCATCTGTAGGCAAGCTCGACGTCGTGAGTGGATATAACAATGGTCTTTCCCTGGACGTTTTGCTCGTCGAGCATCTCCATGATCTCCTCAGAGCTTGCGGGATCTATGTTGCTCGTGGGCTCGTCGAGTATCACAACCTCGGGCCTCATCGCAAGAATGCCCGCGATTGCGATCCTCTTTTTCTCTCCTCCGCTCAGCTGATGGGGAGGACGCCTCTCAAAGCCTTCAAGCCCCATGTAGCTGAGGGCGTCGCTGACCTGGTGGTCCACTTCGTCCCTTGAGAGCCCCAGGTTGACCGGCCCAAAGGCCACGTCCTGATATACGGTTGGTGCGAAGAGCTGGTCGTCAGGGTTCTGGAAGACTATTCCAACATTGCGCCTCAGCCGTTTGAGCGATGCCGAGTCGTAAGAAAGTGCCCCCTCCTTGAAGCGAACCTCCCCCGAGGTTGGCCGGAGGACTCCGTTCCACATCAGCATGAGCGTCGACTTTCCTGCGCCGTTTGGCCCAACGAGCGCAACCTTGCGTCCAACGGATAGCCCCAGGCTCACACCCCTCAAGGCCTCGGTCCCGCCTGGATAGGAGAAGTGGACGTCCCTCGTCTCCAATATCTTCATCATCGCCTCAGTGCCAGGAAATCATGGCTACAATGGTTGCGAGCGCGAGGAGATAGCAGCAGACCATGATCATCTGCCCGCCATCGATCCTGGAGTCCTGTTCTAGGGTATCGAGCCTTCCTTCGTAGCATCTGGAGTCCATTGCAACCATCAGGCGCTCTCCCCTCTCCCACGACCGAAGAAAGAGGACGCTTGCCATCATCGCATAGGATTGGAGCGATCTCGAAAGAGTACAGTTTCCTAGGCGCACCTCCTGCGCCTGCCGGATCGAGAAGGCCTCGTCGAGCATGACGAATATCTGGCGGTAGATGAGCATCGCGAGGTCGAGGAAGGTCTGTGGAACGCGAAGCGACCGAAGCACCGAGAATATCTCTATCATCGGCGTTGTAAGGGAGATGAAGAAAAGTGAGCACATGCCCCCACATGTCCTTCCCAAAAGGAGGGCTGCAAGCTCTAGGCCATCGGATCTGACCACAATTGCGGATCCCATGATATCGAATGATAGGATCGCGTCTCCTGATCCCTCTATGAAGATCACGGCCGCACAGCTCATCAATGCAAACGAGATGGGGATCAGCAGCATTCGAGAGTATATGCGCCAGGGGATCTTTGCTAGACCCAGGATCAGCGCGCTCATGCTCAACGCCACGATCAGCGGAGGAAGCGGCGAAGTCGAGAGTACTGAGAGGACGATCGACCCTCCTCCCAAGAGGAGCTTTGTCCTTGCGTCAACATCCCTCAGGCCATTGGAGTGGGCGTATTGATCCAGTAGGTCGTGTATCGCAATCGTCCCCTGTAAATCCCCTATCTCGCTCCCCTATCTCGCGTTCGTGCCCCTCTTTGCCGGCGACTCGACCTCAGAGCGTCTTCGATTGTATCCGAGGAAGTAGCCGATGATCAGGCCTCCGATGGCTGCCTGCAAGCTGAAGAAGAGGTTCTCGATCTCGCCGCTTGGAGGCTCCCATATGGGCTCGAACCAGGGCTCATAACTCCCGCCGGTAAGCTCGCCGATTGCCCCCTCCGCCTGGCTGTCTGCGCCGCTCCACTCGTGATCTCCGGTCGAGTTCACATAGAGGAATGCTCCAAAGAAGACGATCAGCACTGCGGCTGTGATCAATTCGCCCTTCATCCGCTCGCCTCCAAGAGCTTATTGAGCGCTCCTTTTGATATCACCTTGAGCTCCAGCAGCACGTCGCCTCTAAGCTGTACTATGTACTTGAAGATGAGCGCAGTCACAACTCCTTCCACAATGGCCAGGGGGACCTGGGTCAGGGCAAAGATTGCCGCAAATGCGCGAAAGGACGCAAACGATCCTCCAACCGTTGCGGGGATTGCAAGCGCCAGCTGAAGCGATGTCACAAGATATGTGGAGATATCGGCAAGGGATGCAGCTAGGAAGACCGCGATATAGGGGTTGATCCCAAGCCTCATGACCCCCTTGTAGGCCGCATATCCGATAATCGGGCCTGCTATCCCCATCGAGAAGACGTTTGCACCAAGCGTTGTCAGGCCCCCGTGGGCGAGGAAGATCGCCTGGTAGAGAAGTACTATCGTTGCCATCACCGAGGCTATCCAGGGACCGAAGAAGATTGCCGCCATCCCGGTTCCAGTTGGGTGAGAGCAGCTTCCGGTCACTGAGGGCAGCTTCAGCGATGAGAGGACGAATACGAAGGCTCCTGCGACCGCTAGAAGGGGCAGCGTCTCCCTTCGCTCCTTGACAAGGGCGTTCATCCTCCAGAGCCCATAGGCAACGGCGGGAGCGGATAATGCAAACCAGATCTCCCACCAGGGATGGGGCAAGAAGCCCTCCATTATATGCATCGAATCACCGATTCCAGCTGTTGCGTCCACGTATTTAAGTCTAATTGATATAGGATCAATTAAGTTTAACTCATCCGATCGGGACCCTAAAGATACAGTTGAAAAGGGGGGGTTCCCTTCCATGGTCTTGATTCTGAATAGGTTGGAGTTTGTATAACCCGTTTGTGGATAGAGATCTCATAATAAATTTGGATTCCTCGTTGTTCCATGCTAGTGGACTTATCTCAGCCTCTATAAACCGCGAATGAACGCGAATGAACGCTAATATTATCCACTTAATCCTATGCATTGGGGTACATATAAGCTTATGAACGGCGTTTTAATCGAAGTTTATGCATGATAAAGTTGATAATATAACCAGGTTGAATGATAAATTCTGCCCACACAATTCAGCGACGGATGCTTTCATCACTGAGTTCGCGATACCTATTCGCTGATAGCCTTTAATAGCTGGCAGCACAAATAATAATCGAGGCTATTCAGATGAAGATACTCGGAATATCCGGAAGCCCGAGGGGCAGCCAGAGCCAGACGCTTCGGCTCGTAAAAGCTGCCCTCGATGGGGCTAAAGAGGCTGGGGCCGATGTTGAGCTGGTGGACATCTGCAAGCTAAGAATCGAATACTGCACGGCTTGCGGCGTTTGCTTTGCAAAGGGCGAGTGCATACATGAGGATGACTTCGTGGAGATCTTGGGGAAGATATTGGACTGTCAGGGACTGGTCCTCGGGTCTCCCAACTACTTCAGAAGCATAACCGCCCAGATGAAGGCGATGATAGACCGGATGGCTGATGTCGTCCACTGTCAGATGCTCTTAGGCAAGTACGGTTGTTCTGTGGCAACGGCAGGAAGCCCTGCTCACGCGGAGGTGACCGACTACCTAAACGGCCTCCTCCTGGCCTTCGGCGCGGACCCAGTCGGCGCTGTCGGATGCATGGCCCAGCCGGCGGCGGTCGATGCGGCAGAGAAGGAGGCCATCTCGCTCGGACGAGATCTCGTGGCGGCGATACGCGAGGGGCGGCGATACCCGCAGTATGACGCAGAACACGAGGAGAGGCGCGCCCGGTTCAAGATGCTTGTTACGATGAACAAGGATCTCTGGACTCACGAGTACGAGTACTATAAGGAGAAGGGCTGGCTTTAGTCCGAGCGGCTGCGGCGGTCTTGGCTCTCGTCCCCGGGCAACGATCTTCTGGGCATGACGGATTTATATGATCGATCCGATCATGCATGGATGAAGGTTAGGGTCTGAGGGATGTGAGGATGATGGATGTAGGAATGATCGTTGCTGCAGCGGCTCCATTTCTCGTCAAGGGAGCAGAGGCCTTCGCAGGCAAGGCTGGCGAGAGGCTGGCTGGAAAGGCGGGCGAGCTCTGCCGGGCGGTGGAGAAGAGGTTCAAGGGCGACTCTTATGCGGAGGAGACTCTCGCCCGGGCAAGGGAGATGCCTGAGTCCAAAGCGCGCCGGGGCGGGCTCGAGGCGGTCTTGGCGGAGAAAATGGAGGCGGATACGGATTTCGCAAAGGAGGTGGCGAAGCTCGTCGAGGAAGCGGAGGTGGAGCGGGGCCCTGTGTTCGACCAGCGAGGGCAGACGGTCCACGGTCCGCAGACGAACATCGCCGGCAGCGTCAGGGGGCCGGTGTTCTCCGGGAGCTTTGCTGGGCCGGTGAATATCGAGAAGCCCGAATGAATCGGCGGGCCATGACCGACAATCCCACCTTCGGTCAGAATGACCAGAATGTTTTCGGTTCGCAGACCAATATAGCGGGCGACGCTACCTTCTATCCGCCCGCCCCGCCCATTCCGCCGCCGCACCAGATCCCCGCGCCGCCTCAAGACTTCATAGGTCGAGACGACGAGCTGGCCAAACTCCTGGCTCACTTCGACCGCGGCGCAACCATAACCGGGCTACGCGGACTCGGGGGCGTTGGAAAGACCGCGCTCGCCTATGTGGTTGCAGAACGGCTGAGGGGTCGCTTCCCAGACGGCCAGATCATGGTGGACCTGCAGGGGATGGCCGAGAATCCCCTGAGCCCTTCTGATGCCATGGGCCAGGCAATCCACGCCTTCCACCCTACAGCCCGCCTGCCCGATAGCGATGCCGAGGTTGCAGGGCTGTACCGCTCCATCCTCGACGGCAAAAAAACCCTCCTCCTGCTGGATAACGCCCTCGACGACCGCCAGGTGCGGCCGCTTTTGCCACCGCCCTCCTGCGGCGTCCTCATTACCTCCAGGCGCCGCTTCACCCTTTCAGGCCTGGAACCGTTAGACCTGGACGTATTGAAGCCGGACGAGGCGGTTGCTCTCCTTTCAAGGGTACTGGATCCTTTGGCAGCCGCTCCCGCTTCGGGGGACGGCCCCCTCGCCGATATCGCCCGCCTCTGCGGCTATCTGCCCCTTGCGCTGCGAGCTGCGGGAAGCATGCTTGCAAACACTCCCGACCTGAGCCCTTCTGAGTACGCAGATGAACTCAAAGCCGAGCGCTCCAGGCTGGAGAGGCTCGGGGAGGAGGGCGTGGACATTGGTGTGGAGGCAAGCTTCAATCTGAGCTACCGGCGGCTTGAGCCCCAGACGGCGTCGGTATTCCGGCTGCTCTCCATCTTTCCCGCCGACTTCGACGCTGCGGCCGAGGAGGCGATCTGCCGGGACGATGGGAATCGGGAGCTGAGGGAGCTCTTGCGATGGAGCCTTGTGGATTACGCCGAGGGACGCTACCGGCTGCACGACCTCGCCCGCATATTCGCCGCTGCACGCCTGGAGGAGGACGGCGATGCCGGGGCGGCCGCAGGGAAGCGGCATGCTGAACATTATAGAGAGGTGCTGGCTGCCGCTAAAGCTCTTTACAAACAAGGTGGAGAGAACATACTGGCTGGCCTGGGCCTCTTCGACCGCGAGTGGGCCAACATCGCGGCCGGCCAGGCCTGGGCTTGTAGGTTTTTCGCAGAAGATCCAACCGCGGCCGCACTCAGCAGCGCTTATCCCGATGCCGGAGTCTACGTGCTGGACCTGAGACTGCATCCACGCGAGATGATTCGTTGGCTGGAGACTGCTCTTGCAGGAGCGAGGCAGCGGAAGGATCAAGCGGCAGAAGGTGTGCACCTAGGCAACCTGGGCCTAGCCTACGCCGATCTCGGCGAACCCCGGCGGGCGATCGAGCTTTACGAGCAGTATCTCGCCATCGCCCGCGAGATAGGGGACAGAAGGGG
>CAZWDT010000005.1:49007-60875 GCA_964632755.1 uncultured Methanotrichaceae archaeon | reverse complement strand
TCGCTTCGAGGGAAAGTTCATCTAGCAGGCGGCCCGTTCATAGTCCAGAGGAGAGATCTTTCATACCAGCGAGCCCGGAGTTCATAGGCTATGCCGCGGCGTTGTTGACCACGTTCGGCTTCGTCCCCCAGGTGGTCAAGATACTCCGGACTAGATCGGTGAGCGATGTGAGCTTTCCCATGTTGCTTCAGTACAGCATGGGCTGCCTTCTGTGGCTCGTATATGGCCTTCTTATCGAGAACGCCATTCTGATAGGCGCAAACGGGATCTCCCTAGGAATATTCGCCGCAGCGATTGCCTTGTATATCCGCTTCAGGCCCCGATCCCATGTTCATTCAGGCCTTGCGGCGCCAGCGGAAGGGCCCGCATAGCCCCATCCTCGGGTTCAACATATGCATTTATTAAGGATGGAGACAATAGTAAAACCCCGTATGTTAGCAAAGCCGTTGATCGTTCTCTTGCTGGCCATATCGCCCTTCATCTCAGGAGGCGTGGCCATGGATATGACATTCTTATTCTCGAACGGGGAGAACTCAGGAAGCGCTCGGGGATCTGATGGGGCGGGCCCGTCAGAATTTCGAAGCGGATGGGGGCCCAGTGGAAGCTTTGACCTGACCGATCCATTGACCGATCGCACAAGCACCCTTAGACCTCCTGTACACGTTGAAACCGTCGGCCCATGGGCCGAGATAGGGGGTCTTGAGAACTTCGATGGATGGAACCCCTGTTGTTACGGAAGATGGGCCGACATGAACCCCACTGAGACGAAGGACTGGGGCGCTGGTGGCATCTTCGATTGCACCTGCCTGAAGAACTCTCGCGCTGGCATGTACGGCTTGCCCGTTGGCGACGAGCCCTTCAAGCCGTGGGCGTGAAGGAGATCATGTCTGCAGCGGGGCCGGCCGGAAGGCAGGCCACGCTACCAGACCTTCAGGTCCACTCCTTCTATCCTCACCATCCTTCCCTCGGAGTGGACGACGACCCCCGAGTGCACCTTCTGCATCATGCAGTGCTCGGGAAGGAAGCGCACGGTCTCCCCCACATCTGGCACCCGCCCGCGGGAGACGAGCCCCTCGAAGGCCAAGACGATGCAGAGGCCTACGTCCTTGAAGATCGCATCCGGATTGCCCATTAGGTGCAACGGGCCTGTCATATGCACCGTTGCTATCCCCTGGCCGGAGGCGAGAACCCTTGCGAAATGGGTGATGGGGCATCCCAATGGGCGGTATCGCAGAAGATCGCCCTCATGTAATGCAACGCATGGATCAAACGGGTGGATGTCCTCTCGACAGGATGGCTCCCCCGCAAGGGGGGCGAGCGCGAGATCGGCCTCCAGGCCGTCTATCACGCCGCGTATCATCTCTTCCGCGCCGACAGCCCCCCTCGCTCTGGCGAGCTCCACCTTCAGCCGGGAGAGGTTCTTGGAAAAGCGCTCCTGCTTTAGTGGAGGACAGCCCTCGATATCCCCTCCCCTCAAGAGGTGCCGGGCAAACTCTCTGCAGCTTCGCCAACCGCACTCGCCGCAGTTGAACCCTGGGAGGAGCTGCTCGATCTCCACCCTCACTCCCCCTGATACTCCATGAAGCCATCAAGGTGGCGGAGGACGCCTCGGTGATACGCCTTTGCGACGCGGAGCTCCCCTGTGCAGAGGGTGCATATCGATAGGGGCGGGTTGTGCCGAAGCAGCATCTCCCCCTCAGCTTCAGGACCGCATCGAATCATCGTGGCAAGCTCAGTTGCACCCTTCCCGGAGAGGCCGTTAGCCTCGATTATGCGCGACCGAGGATTGGCCTCGAGCACCCTCTCCCGAAAAACCTCCCTCTCCGCCTGGGAGACGAGGTCCCCCTTGGTCATCACAACGACGTCGGCCGTTGTCAATAGGGGGCCAACCTTGAGGGGAGTGTTTGGACCTGTCGTCACGTCGATGACGCATATCGCAAGGGCGCGGTCGGGATAGGGGGCGCACCTCAGACAGAGGCCGGCCGTCTCGTTCAGAAGGATATCGGCGCCCTCTGCCGTCGCCCAAGCCAGCATATCGTCCACGTTGTAGATCGAAAAGTGGTCGGGGCACATATCCTTTGAGAGGCCTACGCGCACCGGAATATTCAGGCGGGAGAACCGCTGGTCGTCCTCGGTCCAGAGGCAATCGATCTTGACGACAGCCGGCTGGAGTCCAATCTCCTGGAGGGCTCTGGCCGTGTGCATCAGAACCGAGGTCTTCCCAGATCCAGGCGTGCCGGCAACTACCGCCAGCCTCAAAGGGCTGCCCCCACCGCCTCGCCCTGGCGAATGGCCTCCCGAAGCGTTGAGAGCCAGCGGTCCACCCGGAGCAGGTCGGAGAAGACGCCCTTCTCCCCATCAGAGGTGTTGATCACTTTGACCATCCCCCCATTCTTCATGACGATCCTTCGAGATGTCATCAGGGCGAGCATGGGGTCGTGGGTCACGACGACGACGATCTTTCCTTCTCCAGCCAAGAGGTTCAAAGCCTCCTGCTTCTTGATCCCGGCGTTCTCGATCTCGTCTATGAGGACTATGGGCGAGTCGCTAATGGCTGCAATATCCGCAGTCATCAAAGCCCTCGATTGCCCACCGCTGAGCATGGTGAGGTGATGCTCACGGCGAACAGGCTCCCCGGTGAGGGTGTTTGCAAGCTCGACGACGCGGTCGACGATCTCAGGGCCCTTGCCCCGGCTTTTCGCGTGCATCTTCAGGAACTCCTCCACGCTCATATCGGCGAGGAAGTGCATATTCTGGGATAGCTGGGCGACCGGCTTCTTGCGAGGATCGCTCCTGATCGCCTCCTCGGGAGGCCTGCCATCTATCAGTATCTCTCGGCGCGAGGATGTATCTCCTTGTGCGAACTGCTCCAGGTCGTCGATCAGTGTGCTCTTCCCCGAACCAGTGGGGCCGACGATGCCGAGGATCTCCCCTCGCACCATATCGATCCGATCCACCGCCTCGGGCCTGCCGTCCTTGTCCAGGCCGCCCAGTATGGTCAGCAACATATGCCTCTACCTCGCAATATCTCCCTGATCTTCGCCACGACCGCCTCTGCGGAATCGCCGTGGTGAACCGTCATATCATTTGTGATGTAATTCATTGTGAAGTCCTCCTTCAACCGGGAGATGCCACCCCCGGTGATATTGAGAAGAACGTGATCGCGATCCCCTATGCGTCCAGCACGCTTTGCCTGGATCAGTGCGGCGACGGCGACGGCCGCTGCGGGCAGTATATCGATCCCCTCGGCCTCTTGGAATAAGACCTCTGCAGCCTTTGCCTCCTCGTTCCCCACGCCATATACCGCACCGTTGGTTGATTGCAGGGCTTCTGCAACCCCGCCCGGTATCGCATAAGGCGGATGTCGATTGAAGAGGACGTCGTCGTACATCCCCCGGGGACATGTGGACTTTGGCCCCTCCAGGTCCATCCAGGCGGAGTGAATGGGGGCACATGGCAGGTTCTGGGCCAGATGAAGGCGTGGGAGGCGTTCCCCGAAACGACCGTCAGCGAGAAGCCTCATCGAGGCCTCCCAAGCAGCTATGCCGCCTGTTCCGCTTCCAACCGCCTGAAAGTAGTGATGAGGAAGCTTTCCTGCGCGAAGCACAGCCTCGAGCATAACCGTGCCCATGCCGTCCCTGCGAGCGATATTCCGGGCTCCCCCCTCGGCCTGGAAGCCCTCCTCCGAGGAGATGCTCTCCCCCAAGACGATCGCCTGATTGTAGTCCCCTTCAACTGCCACAAGGCAGATCGGGCCCTCCCCATCGATCGCCCAGAGGCGATGGAGGCTCTCCTTTGGAACCACGAGCACGAGCGGGAGGTTGGCTGCATTCGCCACTTGGGCAAAGGACCTCGCGGTATTTCCCGCTGATGCGACCACCATGATGCCTCCGCCGTTCTCCACAAGCCGCCGCATGGTCGGAGCAGCTTCCAGATCCTTGAACGAACAGCCTCTCAATGTGGCTCCGATCTCCGGCCAATAACCAGAGAAGCTGATCAGCAGGTTCTCCAAACCTAGCTCCCGAGCGAGCCCAGAGCTCTTGTAGCTCACAGCCCCTCCTCCCGTCCCCTTCAGAGGCTCGCGCACTGGCAGCCAGTCGATGAACCTCCATATGCCGGGCAGGTCGCGAGGGACAATCCTCCTTTGGATATACTCAGCCCTCGGAAGGCCATCATCCTTGCTACATCTCAGGGAGCAGGGGGGCAGGAGGTCTCCGCATCCCGTGCACCTGACCGAGTGTTCGCCCATAAGTGTAAATGGTTTGGGACGGGATATAATGTTTTCTGTTTGGGCCACTTATTTGACCTTATTGTGATAAAAGATATTTGTAACTTACACAATAAGGATTGAATATTAGATGCTGGAAGCGGGAACTACCCTGCAATCCTCGATGAAGGTCCACCATTTCAAGGCTATTATAGCGATCTATAACCCAGTGACACCATATATAATTTATAGTTATATTAATAATCCCAAAAGTACAAATATCCATCTCGCCTATCCTGATAGTATGCCCCATGCAGATAGGATTATGAGGGCGGCCTTCCAGTCGGATGAGAAGCTCCGCGAGGCATTGAGAGAGGTCCTCTCCGATCTGGGGCTCAGCGCGAGGGAGTTCTCCCGGCTCTCGGGAATACCCCAGAGCACGCTTTACAAGATCCTCTCAGGACATCGGGAGCCGAACATCACTACCCTCAGACAGATCGCAAAGACCGTCAGGCAGATCGAGGGCCCTGAGGGAAACTTCATCGCAATCATCGCCGCACGACCGGTCCTCGACAAGATCAGCGAGAAGAGAATGCGCATAGGCGATAAGATGCTGGTCCTCCGGGAGTACTCGGCAACGACGATAGAGGAGGCCATCATCGCTGCCATAAGGGCGGAGCGCGATGGGGCAGCGGCCCTTGTATGCGCTCCAATCGTCAGCCCAACGGTTGAGAAGCTGTTATCCATCCCCGTTGCAACGATCATCCCCAGGGAGAGCGTGATTCGGGCAATCGAGATCGCCGCAGGAAAGATCGAGTAGAAACAATCGAGCGACGAAAGGTTATTTATCTCCCCATGATATGGGCTGTCCGGGAGGGGATCCCATGAGAACCTTATCTCTGATTCTTGCGCTGATGGCCTTAGGGGTCGCGGCGATGGCCACGCTGGCGGCAGATTTCGATGGCTCATTCGCAACCTCCAATGCGAACGAAGGAGATCGCTTCTTTAGCGTATCCGGAAGCTTCGCCAGATCCTGGATCGATGCCCTCCAGAAGGAGACCGATATATCGCCGGATGCTTCAAACGACCTCTGGAGCTGGGGAGGGACACCCAGGGGAAAGGCAATTGAGGATGGGATGCTCGTTGAGATCAACCTTACTAAAAAGGCCAACAACTACAGCGACTGGCTTGGAAGTTCCCTCTACCAGGAGCCTATTCTGGTCAACAACGCCACATATGGCCAGAACAACCAATGGATGCCGCCCTTCTGAGCGCATAAGGCTCTGCAGAAAGGCTTTTATCGATCGCAGGTCCGATATGTAATGGCGATACTTTATGAGAATGGGCATAGTCCTGGTCATATCTCTGCTCCTGGGATCTCTTTGCCCTTTGACCGCGGCCGATCTCCCTCAAAGCGTGGGAGGCGACTTCGGTCGGGCATGGCTTGACGAGTTCATGAAATACAATACCGTCCCGACAGAGGAAGAGAAGACAAACGACCTCTGGAGCTGGGGTGGGGTTCCAAGGGGCAAGACCCTCGTAGACGGAAAGCTCGTTGCCACTAACATTACCGCCACTAACTGGAGCGCCGACTGGCTGGGAGAGACGCCTCTTGGGGATCCGGTCCAGATCAACGCAACAGAGGGATCAAACGCCCTCTCCCCATTGTACCTCTCGTCCGATCCATGGATTAGGGCCCAACAGCTAGGAAGGCCGGTCAGGGCGAACAGGGATGACTATCCGGAGTACTTCCCGTGGTTCAAAGGGTCGCGATGATGGGAACGGGGATGGATCTATGAAAGAGGACGATCGTCTGGATGGCCTCCTCGAAGAGCTCAGAGAGGTACATGAGGATATAAGGCTCATCTCCGCTCGCGATGTCGTCGTTGCCAATTGGGTCAGATTCAAATGTCGTTATGGGTGTAGGGCTTACGGAAAGCATCTATGCTGTCCACCTTACGCCCCGACGCCGGAGGAGACGGCAAGCGTGCTCGCCGATTACGAAAGGGCGATACTGGCTCGATTTGAGGCCCCGCCCAATCCGGATGTGCCGCCAAAGAGGCTCCATCATCACCTCTGGGACTCGGTCACTCGCATGCATAAGGCCGTATTCCAGCTGGAGAGGGTGGCCTTCCTCCGGGGATTCTACAAGGCCTTTGGCTTCTATGCCATGCCCTGTACCCTCTGTCAGAGCTGTGTGATCGAGGAGAGGCTGGATGAGGGGGAGGAAGTAGGCCCCCTGGAGGCGATCAAGTGCCGACATAAGGATGTGATGAGGCCCTCCATGGAGGCCTGCGGAATCGACGTCTTCCAGACGCTGAGGAACGCGGGCTATGATCCCGAAGTGCTGACCACCTATTCGCAGCATGTAGAGCTATTTGGGCTGCTTCTGATCGATTAAGGCCGCCCTTGCTATCCTTTCGCCTCTGGCTCGTTCGATTGCATTCTTCTGCCCTTCCGCACATGCCTCGGGACGATCAGACGGGTCGAGAGCCGATCGTACTAGGGTTCCAGCTTCGCCCCCTCCAAAGGTATTATGTACCCCTACCCCAACCCTCCCCTTTCATAGGCAAGAGTAAAGGGTTAGCATCATGATCGCCAAAGAGGAGATATGGGAGATCCTGAAGGGCTACGACCCTCGGGATATCACAATTGCCACGGTCTGTTCCCACAGCAGCCTCCAGATATTCCATGGAGCTCGCTTGGAGGGCTTCAAGACCGTGGGCATCTGCATAGGCGAGCCCCCTCGCTTCTACGACGCCTTCCCCCTGGCCAAACCAGACTCCTTCTTCTGCCTTGACTCCTACAAGGCATTGGTGGAGGAAGCCGAGAAGCTAGTGGATCAGAATGTCATAATCGTGCCCCATGGCTCTCTCGTGGAGTACCTGGGAATCGAGTCATTCGAGCGCATGGCCGTGCCCACGTTCGGCAACCGGCGCGTCCTCGCCTGGGAGAGCGACCGAGAGATGGAACGGGAGTGGCTCTTGAGAGCGGGGGTGAACGTGCCCATGCGGTTCGAGAGCGCCGAGGCAATCGACCGACCGGTCATCGTGAAGTATCACGGCGCCAAGGGCGGCAGGGGTTTCTTCATCGCCAAGAACAAGAGAGAGTTCCAGGGCAAGATCAGGAATGACCAACGCTACACCATCCAGGAGTTCATATTGGGCACCAGGTATTACATCCACTTTTTCTACTCCCCGATACGTAGCGAGGGATACCGTCTGAAGAGGGGCACGCTCGATATGCTCGGCATAGATCGGCGCGTGGAGTCCAACGCAGACGAGATCTTTCGCATAGGATCGGTGAACGAGCTGGAGGAGGCGGGGATCTATCCAAGCTTCGTGGTCACCGGAAACCTGCCCCTTGTCCTGAGGGAGTCACTGCTCACCCGCGTCTTCGAGCTGGGGGAGAGAGTTGTGGAGACATCCATCGATCTATTCGGGGGCATGATCGGACCCTTCAGCCTGGAGACGATAGTCACAGACGACCTCGAGTTCAAGGTCTTCGAGATATCCGCTCGAATCGTTGCCGGCACCAACCTATTCATCAACGGCTCGCCCTACTCGGATCTGATAGAGAGCAACCTCTCCACCGGAAGGAGGATCGGCCAGGAGATCTCCCTCGCGAGAGAGAAGGACCTCCTCTTCGAGGTGGTGAGCTAGGGGAGAAAAGGCTTATCTTGACCGGCAATCCAAAACGTACTCCTATGTCCGGTCAGATAGATACCTTCCGCGATGCTACCGCGCTTCAGTGCGGTTTCCTGGAGAAGCTGCTCCACCTCGATATGTCGGATGTGGCCAGCTTCTCCGACGCCATTGTATCATTTCTTCGGTCGAGCAACGAGAACAAGTTCGTCTACGGCCTGGCCGCCGGTCGCAGTGCCCTCTCGCTCTATAGCTTTCTTCAGCTGCTCCAGAACCACTTCGACAACGTCTTCCCCTGTACGCTCGAAGACCCCCTCCAGAACCACTTCGACAACAGCAAGAAGAACCTGGGAATAGCCGTCTCCGGGTCGGGTGAGACGCCCTCGGTGAACAAGTACATCTACGACGTGATCAGCCACGGTGGCTCCATCGAGCTCATCACCGCGAACAAGGACGGCACGGCCTACGACCTCGTCAAGGACTACGAGAAAGGCTCCATACTTGTGATCGAGGGAAGGACAAAGTACGCCACAGACAAGGAGATGCGCTCGCGCCTATCACCACTTGGCACCGAGTTCGAGCTGGAGGTACTGGCATTCCTCAACGCCGTCTTCATGGACGTCCAGATGAGGCTGCAAGGGGTCTGCGAGAAGTCCTGCCCCAAGTATCGCTCAACAATCGTGGACTTCGAGGAGAACGCCCGGCTCATGATGGATATGGACGGAGAGCGGCTGGAGCGCTGGTTCGGCCGCCTCTTCCCCCGAAGCGGTAGATATATCATCGGCGGGGTGGGCAGGTCCGGCCTGGTCGCCCGGGCATTCGAGATGAGGTTCACCCATCTGAACAAGTCCAGCTACTGGGATAGAGACTTCAACACGCCGAGCTTCCAGATAGGAGACGTCTACCTCCCCATTAGCGGCAGTGGAAACAGCTACGAGATCCTGGAGGGCACCCTCAACGCCCAGCGAAGGAGGGCTGATGTAATGCCCATAACCTCCAATCCCGACTCGAACCTGGTCTCCTTGATCGAGCGGTCAGGCAATGCCGACGACATAGTCCACATACCGGTGAAGGAGGACTATAGAGAGATCTTCCAGGGGAAGATGACGCCGACAAGCTGGCTTGTCTCGAACTACTCGAAGTATCGCTACCCAATCTTCGAGATAAATACGTCCATATTCACGAACAGCGTTGTCGCGGTTGGAGCACAGTTCCTTGGAATCGTCGAAGATGGCATGAGGCGCATGCACGTATGATCCGATTGTTGGCGCTCGCCGACACCCACCTGGAAGGAAGGATGCCCCATCTCATCTCATCCAGGCTAGAGGGTGCAGACCTCCTGGTACATGCCGGGGACTTCACGACGATCGAGGCGTTGCGCTCATTGGAAGAGATGGGGCAAGTTGAGGCCGTCTTCGGCAACAGCGACTCTCCGACCCTCAGGCGAATTCTGCCGGAGAGGCGGGTCTTCGAGGTGGAGGGGGTCCGAATCGGGATCGTCCATCAGGCCTCCCTCTCCAGGGACTCGCTTGGACCCATAATGCTTGCGAGAGAGATGGAGGCAGACATCCTCATCTTCGGCCATATCCATCGCCCCCTTGTCGAGGAGATCAAAGGAAAGCTCATCCTCTGCCCCGGAAGCCCCACGCTTCCCCGCATGTCGCCGCCCACGATTGCGGAGATCACCATAGAAGATGGGCTCTCGAGGGGACGGATTATCCCCCTGGGCGAGCCTGTATGCAATTACTTGAGGTATGCCCGATCACTCGCCTCCTCTGGAGATCCTAGGGAAGAGGAGCCATCCCATGATCGTCAGGAGGCCGCCTCCGACTAGCACCTGGGTCGGCAGCTGCATCAGCATGAAGGCGCAACTGAGGATTCCGAGGACAGGCAAGAGTGGCATCCATCCCAACGAGATGGGAACCCGAAAGGGCCTGATCAAATGAGGCTTGCACCATCGCAAGCGGATCAAGGCACCGTTTACGGTGATGAAAGCGACGTAGATGGTGAAGTTGGTCAAGTTGGCCACAAGGACGATATCTCCCACGAGGACGAATATCATGGAGACCGCCATGGTAACCAGTATGGCATTCCTTGGCGTCCTCCTGCCAGGATGGACAGAGGACAGGGCGTGGGGCAGATGGGACGAGCGGGCCATTCCATATATCATGCGAGATGAGGCGAGGAGAAGGAGCAGGACGGTGTTTGCCGTGGCGAAGAGGGCGATCACAGAGATCACGACGAAGGCATCCTTTCCAAGAGCGGCGAAGGCGATCTCGGCGAAGGGTGCAGGGGAGGCTCCAAGGGGCTCCCAACCCATGACGCTCACCGCGCTTACGGCAACCATCACGTAGAGGAGAATGCATATGGCAACTGCGCTGATCAGCGCCCGGGGAATCGTCCTCTCTGGGTCCCTCGTCTCCTCGGAGAGCTTGACCATCTCCTCGAAGCCCTGGTAGGCGAAGAAGAGAAGGGCTGAAGCCTGGAAGACGCCGGAGATCCCGGATGGCATCTCAAAGTAGTTGACCTCCCCGAGATAGGGAAGTCCCACGAAGATCACCAACAGTAGGCCGAAAGCCTCGACGAAGGTCGCAAGGATTGCCAACCAGGCCGCCTCTTTTATCCCAACTAGCAGAATCAGGGACAAGAGCACTATCAGCAGAAGGGCGGAGGGCATGGCTGGGACCCCAAGGAGGGCTCTTAGGTATGCAGCAAATCCCAATGCCACCGCGGATGCGCCAACTGCCCCGCTCAGTATGATCAACCAACCGATCACCAGGGCAGGCCTTGCTCCGAAGGCCTGCAGCGTATACTCATGCTCAGCGCTCGCCTTCGGGAAGAGGGAGGAGAGCTCGGCGTAGCTAAGCCCTGTGAGGATGGCAACAATCGCGGAGAGGACGAAGGCGAGCCAAACGGCATTGCCCGCAAGGGCGGAAGCCTCCCCGATCAGGGCGTATATCCCTGCTCCAAGAGTCAGGCCGACGCCGGTAAGGGTGACCTCCAGCCAGCCCAGCTCTCGCTTAAGTGCAGGGCTATCGTTCTCCAATATGGCCACTCCTGATAGAACCAAGGATGGAGAGGATTAACCCCGCCCTTTCCTCAGGCGAGGGGAAACCTCTCCGGATTCACCACGGACCAGAGTCCACTTATTCCTTGGCCGTTGACATCGCCGGGGCTGATATCATCCACGAAGGTGTAGAGCGGCCATCCCTTATAGGTCATCTGGACTGTTCCATCGTCCCTGACCATGGCTGCGAAGTCGCTCGCATCGAGCTTTGCTGGGACGATTATCTCAGCCGCGAAGAAGGGAGGCCAGTTGGCGGCACAATCACCATAGCAGGCGCTTGACTCGTTTCCCGGAGCATCCTCTGCAAAGAAGTAGAGGGCAAAGCCCATATCGTCGGCTAGATAAGAGCCGAGGGTCTCGTTCTCCTTCAGCGTTACCGTATAGTTCGAATCCTGGCCCATCGCCACGAAAGAAAGAAGGACAATGGCCAACAACGACAGTCTCAATCCATATCCCCACGACAGATCATTCACCCCTGAGAAGGGTAGACCGGTTGCGTATTAAATCTTTCGTGAGATCAGCCCTCGTCGCCACCGGCCAGCCATTCGCAAAGCTCGATCACATTGGTCCTGCCCCAACCTTTCTTGCGGATCATTCGTCTCCGCTCAAGTGAGATCAGAATGCCGGTCAGGGACGACTTGGGGATGCCTGTCTCGTACCTGATATTCGCTTGCGTCATCCGCCCGCCATGAGAGATCAGAGTCTCCATGACAGAACGCTCCCTAGCTGTCAGCGTCTCCATCACTGCTGCCATCTGGGTACTCACCTCAAGGGGCCCAGCGCCGAATACGACCTGGCCGTCGGTCGCGTCCGCCTCCTCCGAAGTCCTCGATGGACCTGCGTCGCTTGGGGTGACGGCCTCTTCTAGCCCACCCTCGCCATCATCCGAAGCTCTCTCCTTGGAAGCGCCATCATCCGAAGCTCTCTCCTTAGAAACGCCATCATCCGAA
>CAZWDT010000005.1:0-48907 GCA_964632755.1 uncultured Methanotrichaceae archaeon | reverse complement strand
CTCCTTGGAAGCGCCATCATCCGAAGCTCTCTCCTTAGAAACGCCATCATCCGAAGCTCTCTCCTTAGAAACGCCATCATCCGAAATCCTCTCATCGGGTCGGCCATCCTCATGGTGGGGCTCTCGCTCGACCGAAGGCTCGCCCCCTCCATCGCCAGATGACCTGCTTCGAATCCTCCAGAATCCCAGGAGGAGGAGTATCAGCCCCGCTGCCACGGCTAGGGCGAGGGGCAGCGGCAGGCCGCTGTAGGACGACTCCGCCTCGTCCTCCTGAGCCGACTCAAGCGGCTGGCGAAACTCGATTGCCAAGGCAGGATCCTTCACCGCCTGGCCTTGAAACTCGATCACCATCGAGTCGTTCGAGGCGGATACTAGGTATTCCAGCCCAGGGGAGGGGCTGATCCTGCTGAGCAAGACCCTGCCCGGGAGGTAGAAGGCGACATGGAAGTCGTCGTAAGGGGTCATGGTGGAGAAGTTGATTGCCCAAGCCTCCCCCGACTTCCAGGTTAAGGAGTCTGTGATCGCATAAAGCTGTCCGCTCTGGTCATCGTAGCTGTACTGGGAGGATCCAAGCACCGAGAGGCCGCCAAGGCCTTCTGGATCCACATAGCCGGTCAAGAGGGCTCGGCCTGACTCGTCGACGTAGACGTCGAGGAAGAGGGAGGAGGAGCTGGAGAGGCTGGCCTCGGCCGAACCTACTGCGATGATGGATGCGATCACAATTAACACGATGGCAGCAAATCGCGATCGCTTGAACGCTCCCACTCTCCCTCTGCAGGACTTCACCTGGAGATCAACCCTGGCACTCCGAAAGCAGCTTCTCGTTCACAACGCCCCGAGGCCCATCCTCCGAGAAGATCTGGGCCTCGAAGAACATGACATCGGTCTCCTTATCCAGCCACGCATCCGGAGGCAATCCTGCCTTCAGGCATGTCTGAGCCAGGAAGTCCATGGAGTCGAAGCCCCACTCCGTCGCCACCTGAGGGAGGAGCAGCCCGGAGAAGATGCCCCGGGAGACTATCAGCCCGTGCTTGCCTATCCTCACCTCATCAGGAAGCCTTCGTTTCTCCACCAAGAATGGCTGCGGCTCGGTCAGAATGGTAACTTCAACTATCAGGCGGTCGAGCTCGTCAGCCCCTACTTTTGGGAAGCGAGGATCGCCGGTACCTGCCTGGATTGCCGAGTCGATTATGGCCTTGCCCAGGGGCATGACGGGCTGGGGATAGCCTATGCATCCACGGAGCTCTCCATACTCGTGGAGTGTTACGAATACGCCGCGACGCTCTTGAAATACGCCCGGCAGGTCAACGCTTGCGATCCTCTCATGCCGATCTATGTATGTTGTAAGTGCCTCTCTGGCCAGGGAGACTGCCATCTTTCCCTCATCCAACGTGAGCATGGCATTCCATCGACGGGATGGGATTAAAATCTTGTGCGAGGAGTGACATTCCAAGGCCGATCGATGATGGATCATCAGAAGCATGGAAGCCAGTCGATGCTGACTTCGCCCGATGAGTTCCCCGACCAGAGCTGGATAAACTTCTCTACGGAGAAGACCCCGGTCATGTCTTCCACCGAGCGGCCTACTACCATCGGCCGCCCGAGGCGACCTTGCTCAACCGATTGCCAGGCAATATGGGCGCTGCCTATCACCTCCGAGTTGATGCTGGCCTCCAATGAGCCAGTGCCTGGTCCGTACGATCTGCTGGAGATGTGCGAGTCGATCAACAGATGCTCGGCATCGTTATAGGACTCTGTGAAAGCAGCTCCGGCGTCGTAGTTGGCGACGGAGACTCCATAAGACCATTTGGTGTCCCTTCCTGCGGCGAAGTTCACCGGCACGAGCGCGGCGGAGCAGGTCATCCAGGCCAGCAAGAGGACCAGCAGGGAAAGCCCTAACATCCTTCGGCATCTCATAAAAATTCGATCTGCGATTGACGTGAAATGGTATAAAGCTGTCGCTCGCGTTTCTCATCCTCGGGACGAGGACCACTAAATCTACCGATCCCTGTAGATCCGCTCTTCAGGGACGAGATATATGGTCCAGAAGGAGAGGACTGTGATCAGGGCCTTTATCGCGAGATTGGTCTGAAACATCTGCACCATGGTCTCGGAGCTGACAATACCTGAGAAGGCGATGAGGGGGAAGAGCAGGCTGTCTACGGGGATTGATAGGGAGTTCGAGACGAAGACCCTCGTCCATTGAGGCCTGTTCATTCCCCATCCACCCGCCCATTGTTCATATACGAACGTGTCCAATAGCTCGGCGATCAGCCCTGTGATGATAGATCCCAGCACCACCCTCATCTGGAGGGAGAAGATCGAGTGCCACCAAGGCCCCCCAGCATCGGCAAGTCCGAATAGAAAGGACCATGCCGCCTGACCGCCAGCCTGACTCCAGCTCGGCTCGGCAGGAAGGAGGACCACAAGCTGGAAGTAGAGGGCCGCTCCTAGGCAGGCACCGGCGCTGAACCAGATGGTGGTCAAGGCAGCCCTCCTTCCCAACTGCTTGTGTATTAGATCCCTCCAGGTGAATGTGAGAGCATAGATGAAGCCAGCATCCATCACCAGATCTCCGAGGGAGACGACCTTCGTTGCTGCCACGTTCCCGGCAAGGGCGAAGAAGATGTAGGTGCCGCAGAGGATTATCGTGGCCTGGGTGCGGTCCATCTTGAACGCAAGCATGCGCTTTACAATTCCGTGGCTCATATCATCCCCCATCTGTCGCTACCCCAGCCATCTACCCTTCAGCTCCTGAAAGGATCCCTCCCCTATGCTCTTCTGGATATTCCTCATGAGGGCGAGCACGAAGTGGAGGTTGTGAATGGATGCGAGACGATAGTAGGATAGCTCGTTTGCCGCAAAGAGGTGTCTCAGATAGGCGCGGGAGTAGCGCTGGCAGGTGGGGCAGGAGCATCCTGGATCGATTGGGAGATCGTCCGTCCTGAATCGGGCGGCCTTTATGGATATCCGGAAATGGTTTTCAGGGCGCCCCCCAGACTCCGGCGAGATGTAGAGGCTGCCCCTTCGGGCAATCCTCGTCGGATTTACGCAGTCGAAGGTGTCCACGCCCCGCCCCACAGCCTCAAATATATCGTCGATCTCGCCTATGCCGAGCAGATGACGTGGACGGCCATCCCCCTCCAAGGCAGAGACCACCCAGTCCAGCACTCGATGCATATCCTCCTTGCTTTGGCCAAGCGACCCACCGATCGCCAGGCCGTCGAAGGGCAGCGAAGCGGAGAAATCGGTGCTCTCCCGGCGGAGGTCCTCGAACCAGCCCCCATGAATCACGCCGTAGATGGCCTGCCTCTTGTCCCTGCATTGGAGGGAGATTTCGCCCCAGCGGTGGCTTCGCTCCATAGCCTCCTTGATGTACTCGTATTCCGAGAGGGGCGATGTGCACTCGTCGAAGGCCATTACGATATCCGACCCCAAGTTGGATTGTATGACCATGGATTTTTTAGCATCGAGCCAGTGTCTAGCTCCATCGTGCTGGCTCCTGAAGGCGATTCCCTCATCAGTGATGCGGGTCAGGTTCTCCCGACCTTCGCCGAATCGCCTTTTCCCTGGAAAGATGCAGCCGATCTTTCCGATGTTGTGCTCCCGCCCTAGGCCGAACGAGAAGGCCTGGAACCCCCCGGAGTCGGAGAATATTGGCTTTGGAAAGCTCATGAATCGATGCAGCCCGCCCAGATCGCGTATCACCTCGTCGCCGGGCGACTGATGCAGGTGGTAGGTGTTGGCAAGGGCACACTCTGCCCCGAGCTGCTCCAGATCGTTTGAGTCAAGCGACCTCACCGAGGCGAATGTGGCAACGGGGACGAAGCAAGGCGTATGGATGCACCCCCGCCTGGTACTGATAGTCCCCAACCGGGCTTTGCATCTGCAATCCTCCTTGAGGATCCTAAAGGAGAACTGATCGGTCATCGTCGCCCTCCGCGATCCATTGGCAGTCTCGCCTGAGATCCAATCTCCGCCATGTTGTCCTCATTGTGGGAGATTTCCCGGCACCCGGCCGGTCACTCTTCGCCCCGCCATACTAGGATATCCTTATGAGGCGAACCACTGTCTCGTTGCTTATATCGGGAACGCCGGTCCAAGATATGATCTCCAGCTCATCGTCCGAGAGAACCCTCATCTCGATTGTCCCAAACATAGTCCCATTGCCCTTAGGCACGTCGGCATATTCCATGGTTAAGTTCTCTCTGTTCAAGGTGCCATGGCCTAGAGCAGTCCAGCTATAAGGCCCGGGATCATCGCCCACACCTTCAGCCAGAAGCCAGACCTGATCGCCCAGCTGGCGGATGTAATAGTCGACCTCGTATGGTTGATCCTGCCAATATCCGGTGAGGTCGAAGCCCATCGACTGGATGCTGCAGAGGAGCGCCAATGCCGCAGCCAAATAGATTGCCCTCATCTCGCTCATCTCCTTGGGAATCCGAGACCCCCATCCAGTGTGATTTCTCATAGTAGATATATTCGTTTGCAGGCTTCATAATGCGGCCTTGGCCCTCCAAGAACGGTTTTAAAAATGTCGTCCTGGTGGCAGGAAGCATTTATCCAATCTCGTGCTGCTGCTGATGATTTTTGCTATGGTCCCTCCAACCATGGCAGAGGATGGTGGGGGCGGGCTGCCGGAGTCAACAAAAAATTTTGCTTTTGCGCATGTAAACTTGCGAAAAAGCTAAATCCAATAACTTTGATCTCGGACTACTGGAGTTTAGTAGATGCCTTCATTGGATTCGACTTGGCTTTCTGCCACTGGCGTGCTGATAGGGATCCTCATCTTCGCATTCAAGGTCAGCCTTGGATCAGGTCTGGCTAGCCTGAACCGCAACGAGGTGCATACCATCGCCGCATGTTACTTAGTGATCTCTTCGATCATGGGCATGGCAATAGGGCTGATTCCCGAGGATATGCTTGGAGTCGCCCTAGATGCGGGAGTGTCAATGCACATCGCAATCGCCTTGCTCCTGGTGACAATGGGGGTGATTACAGCCAGGAACTGGAACCATCACCATCAAGATATCTCCCGAAAGACATTCTGGATTCTCTCCATGCCCTGTCCGGCCTGCCTGGCTGCGACCTTCATCTCCTGCAGCTTCCTCTCAAAGCTTCTGGAGATCGCTCCCTGGAAGATGGGCATCTTGGTGGGCTCTCTCTTCTCCATCGGGATCATCGCCTTCTCTTCAGCCCTGGGACGAAGGCGGAGATCTCCTTCTGGGATGGGGAACGCCATGATATTCCTCGGACTCTTCTACATATTATCCATACTCCTGATCCCTGCCTACCTGGATTTCCAGAAGATCTCCATCGATTTCGCGAACCTGCCTGCCACTGATATGTTCTGCTCCTATCTGCTGATAGTATCATTTGTAGCCCTCGGATTCCTCGGCAGGATGCGGGGGGTCTCTCTCTGAGCCTTTATGAAGCGAGCGTTGGCCTTCTGTATATCTTTTCAACCTCACTTCTCTATCCGGTTATTGCAGGCCTCTTGCTCATGTTTGCATGGTCTTTGGCCCTTCTAGGGTCCTTGATAAACGAGTACACATCCAGACGCAGGATATTGGAAGAGCTGGAAGATGCAAGCATAAGGGCTGCAGAACTGACCAAGGTTGGACGGGCAGAGGAGGCCGCTCTGATCCTCAAGAGCTATAAGTCCCCAGTCCAAGTCGCGCGAGCGCTTGAGGAGCTGGCCCGATCGTTGGAGCGGGGGCTATTCATCATCAAATTCGAGAAGATCCTTCAGGATGCCGAGCTAGGCATGGCAAAAGCCCTGGAGCCAATGAAAATCGGAGCAAAGGCGGGGCCCATTCTGGGGCTGATGGGAACCCTAATACCAATGGGGCCAGCCCTCATCGGCCTATCACAAGGCGACATAAGGGCTCTCGCAGATAATCTTGTCATAGCCTTTGCGACCACGGTTATAGGCTTGGCTGTGGGTGGGATATGTTACGGAGCCTTGGTGATCAAGTCCAGGTGGTACAGGCAAGACCTGAGCGACTTGGACTATGCCGTGGAGATCATGCGGAGCAAGGTAGATGAGACGACATAGGCTTGGTCTCTTGGACGGCCCGGAGGACGAGGACCCCATGAGCGGCGTGGCCAACCTCTTCGACACGGCTATGGTATTTGCCGTTGCACTCCTCCTCGCCCTGGTCGTATCCTATAACGTCCCAGAGATGCTCGATCCAGATGCCAGCGTGACCATCGTCAAGAATCCAGGCGACCCCAATATGCAGATCATCATCAAGAACATGGACGAGATCCAGGTTCTCGATATGACCGACGAGATCACAGGTGGCCAGGGCACACGGATGGGAACTGCATACAGGCTTGAGAGCGGACAGGTGGTCTACGTTCCAGAGAACCTCACCGCCCCCGCTAAAGAGGCATGACGCCTTAATTCGCGGAGGATGCCCCTATCCATATCATGTCTCTGCTGGAATGTAGACCCAAAGCTCCCCATTGCCGCCCTTCACCCCCGCCAATGGCACCATTGAGCCTCCATCGTCAGCTGTTGCTGGGCTGGGCGTCTGTGCTGAATGTGATAAGGTCTCCCGTAAATGGCCTCTTGAAAGAGAGCCACTGGCTAGTTCCTGAGCGCTCTATAAGACATTCCCACAGGGCCTCATCACTTCCGACGACGAAGACCCGCGTCTTCTCGCAGAGAGAAGAGATGTGGTGGGGTGAGGCGGCGAGGAGGTCCTTATTTAGCTCCGCACCCCCTTACACGTAGTATTCCCTTCTGCCCCCAAACGCCCCGCCACAAAGATTACATTCTGATTATATAGTTATACAATTATTCCATTGTCCTCCCGGCAGATATCCTGTATCTCCTTCGAGCGGGCGATGACCTCGACCAAGTTGGTCGCCGATCTGCCCCATGCGGTTGCCTTTGCAGTGCTATTCTGCTCAAGGAACGCCCGGTCAAGCCACCATACGCCCTCCCAGTAGGCGTCTTCGGTCCTGCCCCATAGACTGGAGGCCTTTTCCGGCGGATGCATGCCCATGATCCGAACCGTCTCCCACATCGTGGCTTTGGCGTCGTTTTGGAGGCCGAATACAAGGTCCTCAGGCTCCTTCCCTACGGTCAAGTTGACGTAGACGCCGGCCTGGCCGCAAGCCAAGGTACCCCAATAGGGCATGCCGGGATTGCCGGTGCAGATGGATACCACGCCGTCGGCCGGGACCGCTATGGCGGAGTAAAGCGTTGCCACATCAGGCCGGAAGCGGTTGATGGTATTGGTGCTCCAGGGATCCATAAGATGCCATTCACTTCCATCCCACCAGTCGACCTTGGACTGGATCTCGACGGCAGTTTGGTAGCTGACATTGCCCAAGTGGTCGTCGATCATCTTCTCAACGGTGATATAGCGATAGTAGCTGGAGGGATAATACTTCAACGGATCCCATATGGGTTGAGATGGCTTCATCGCCGGGTTGAGGTAATGGTTCGTCACCACCAGGTAGTCGGACTCGTTGTTGTCTCCTGACCGTCTGACCCCATATCTCGCCCGCGTGGCCTCGAGGACGGAGACGTTGCCGCTCGAGTCCATGAGCATATGGCTTAGGCCGAACATCCTCGTAGAGTTGATAAGGAAATCCAATGCCTCAGGAACCGTTCTGCATGTCATTCCCACATAGGGAAGCGTTAAAAAACCGGTCAATCCGGGGCCACTGTCACCTGGACCCTTCATGGATCCGGCAGCCATTATATAGGTCAATCCCAACTGGTTGAAGGCGCAGTTGCTGCCGGTGCGTCCTATGCCTGAGGGAACGATGCATGAATATCCCGATTCTGGATACAGTGCGAGGATTGCGGAGTAAGAGTTCGAAGGTATCTGATAGTAATCGAAGTTGGTAGCCGCGATCGCATCGGCTCCTGTGGCGTTTCCAAAGGCCGCAAATGTCGTGCAATGATCCGCTGGCTGCGGCCCTTCCCTTCCTCCCCAGTAAAGCATCACAAGACAATCTTCAGGGAAAAACGGCGTCCCTTGATCGTTCATGGAGTCAGACATTCCATGGAAAAAGGAGACGAAATCGAAATCGGGGAGCTCCTTTATGATGTAATTGCAGTATATAGAGCAGTTCTCCAGTATCTCCTGGCGTGAGCTTTTCGCAAGGGCGCTCGCCCAGGCGGCGTCCCTAACGATTGAAATGTAATCCCGTTGCTGGAGGGCGTACTGATATCCCATCTCGTAAGGGTCACCCTGAAGGACTACAACCGGCATTATGCCGGGAGGGGAAAGCGGAAAATCCGATACGGCGTTTATGAGAATATCGGAACTCCCGGTAATATCGATCGAGGATATACAAGGGGATGTATCTGCGTTCTTATTCGAGTTTTCGGTATCAGAAAGGACTATGGGGGGAGACAACAGAAATACCAGAACAAGAAGCGCAAATGGGAAAAGAGAGCTAGCTATTCGTTCCTTTAACATGCATCTATATACATTATATTAGGATAAATCCCTTTTGCCCATGTAATAAATTGCTAATGTTAGATTTCAACTAAAATATAGAGCCCTCCCTTAAGACGAGAAGGGAGAAGCCCAAATGTACAATATATTTTATCTATCCAGAGAAACCCCTGCCGTTGACGCCGAGGCCTGAGGCTCCTCTCTTGCCGTCGGAGCCTGCAAAGCCGTTCAACCCGACATCCTTCAGCACCTTGAGGTCTAAGCTCGCTTCGGTCTCAATCTCCTGGAAGAGGAAGCCCATGCCGTAGCCCTTCTCCCCTCCTTCGCCGCCAGCTCCCCCGACTGCCCCGGTACCTGCGCCTCCCCTGCCGATGCCTCCAGCAATCCCGAAGAGAGCGCTCGATTCGCCGTCGTTCATCACGCCGGTCGCATAGGCCACTCCGCCCTGGGCATAGCCGCCGAAGCCATCCCCGCCGAAGCCGCTCCCGCCACGGCCGCCATCACCGCCGGCTCCTCCGCTTCCGCCGACTGTGATGTACTTGGGGTAAGGCCTCTTTCCGCCCTCGTTGCCCGATAGGCTGCTGAGTATGAAGTTGCCCTCGGCATCCCCTCCTCTGCCGCCCTGGCCGCCGGCCCCGCCAATGCCGCCTGCAGCCGAGCCGCCAACTCCTCCGCCACCGGAGGCGGAGTTGGAGGAGATCGTAGTCTCTGTCGATGATAGTATCCCGGCGAATACTGCAGCGCCTCTTCCATCCCCGCCGATTCCGCGTCCGCCGGAACCAGATGCCCCGCTTCCACCCCTCCCGCCATCTCCGCCGGATCCTGCAAGGCTCAATCCGATTCCGATTCCCTTCGAATCTGTCTCTTGACAGTTGGGATCGTCGAACAGGTCGGCACCGATGCCGCTTACGTCGCTATCGACATCACCGCCGCTTCCGCCTCTCCCGCCGGCTCCTCCTCGGCCCCCGCTCCCGGTGCCGCCGTAGCCGCTTCCTCCCATGACCTGGTTCTGGGATAGCTGAGATTGGTCGAGGACCAAATGTCCCTCGACATAAGCTGCGCCGCCTACGCCTGAGCCGCCCCTGCCTTCGCCGCCAAGGGCCTCGCCGCCAGAGCCGCCACGGCCACCATCGCCGCCATCGCCTGCGAAGCCTATGCCGATTCCAACTCCACGGCCACCTTCCCCGGACTTCTGCTGGGATCCGAAGAGAAGCTCGATCTCGTATAGCACTCCACCGTCGGTCCCAAGCCCGCCATCTATTCCGCCAGCGACGCTTCCGCCATTGCCGCCAGCGCCTCCGGCACCGCCTGCCCCGCCTACGGCTGAGCCGCCCTCACCGCGTCCGCCGCCTACGACGTTCGAAGCGATCTGAGAGCTTCTGATTCTCTGGCCGTAGAGTTCGCCGGCAAAGCCTCCGCCGGTCCCGTCTCCTCCGATCGCAGATCCCCCGCTGGCCATTCCGCCCTCGCCGGCAGAACCGCCGCGTCCGCCCGCACCGGCGATGTTGATTCCTATGCCATAACCGCATCCGCCAGAGCCACCGGCGCTGCCCTCACCACCGAAGATGCTTGCGCCAAGCTTCAAGCCACCGGTGCCAACGCCCTGGTTGATGATGTACTCGACATCGCCTCCGGCGCCGCCGCTTCCGCCAAAACCGCCACGACCGCCCGCGGCCACACCGCCAGATGCCTGGCCGCCTGCAACACCGTTGTAGGAGAGGGCCGAGTTCATGATCTCAGCATTGCCATTGCTGAATACTCCTCCACCCTGGGCTCTGCCGCCTAGAGCCTCGCCTCCCGCGACCGCGCCTCCAGCGCCGCCATGGCCGCCGTCTCCGCCCTCACCGGCGATGCTGATCCCAGCACCAACTCCAGTCCCCCCTCCGCCAGGGGAGCTTGAGCTGGAGAAAACGCTCGCAACTGCGTTAATACCGCCTGTTCCAATTCCCATATTGACCTGGCCATGGTTCGATCCACCGCTTCCGCCAGCGCCGCCTGAGCCGCCGGAGCCTCCGGACGCGCCTCCTCCAACCGCATCACCGCCCTCTACCGAGTTATGGCTGGAGGACGAATAGCTCATCTCGAGAAGGGCCGTGTTGTACACGCCTCCAAAGGCATCACCCCCGTAGCCTTGGCCTCCCTGGCCACTACCTGCAGCTCCTCCATCTCCGCCGTCGCCGGCAAAGCCGCTGATACCAATTCCGATCCCAACGCCTGTTCCGCCCTTTGCATCCCCGCTAAGGCCGGCCTCTATTCCTCCTGTGCCGATTCCACCAACGAAACCTCCGTCGACAGATCCGCCTGAGCCGCCGCGTCCGCCCGCGCCGCCGTTGCCACCGATCCCTGCCCCGCCAGAGCCAAGCCCGCCGACTGCACCGTTGTAATCCAGGCTCGATTCCTCAATCTTAGCATCTCCAACGCTCTCGAGCGACGCCTTGGCCTCTCCTCCTTGCCCAAGTCCGCCCTGGCCAAGGCCACCTGCGCCAGCCGCACCTCCAGCGCCGCCATCGCCTGCCACGCTGATGCCAAGGCCATATCCCTGGCCGCCCTCGCCACCATTCTCAAGCCCCAACCCTAGCTTGATCCCTCCTATGTCCATTCCGCCAACGACTCCGCCCTCAACATCCCCTCCAGATCCGCCGCGTCCACCAAGCCCACCCGAACCGCCTGTTGAGAGTCCGCCGCTTCCGGAGCCCCCCCTAGCAACGTTGCGGTCCAGATGAGAGGAAGTCACAGTAGCTGTACCCTCGTGGGAGACCGATCCTGCCGCATAGCCGCCGAGGGAGGCCCCGGACGATGCCGATCCGCCTGAGCCGCCCGCGGCGCCTGCAGCGCCATCGCCGGCGATGTTGATGCCGGCGCCTGCAGCAAGGCCGCCGCCTGAGCTTCCGCCAGATCCGATGACCCTGAAGCCCGAGTTGATGCCACCTGAAGCCAGCCCCCCAGCAATTCCGCCCACCACTTCGCCTCCGGATCCGCCGTTGCCGCCTGAGCCGCCGGATCCTGCAATCGATTGGCCTCCATAGGCTTCCCCACCAGTCGCACTGTTGGAGACGAGCGACGATCCCAATAGTGCGAACGACCCCTGGCTAAAGATTCCGCCGATCGCCTCACCTCCATCGGCACTTCCAGCAGCCGAGGCCCCTCCATCTCCACCGAGGCCGCCATCTTCGCCATCGCCGGCGATGTTCACGCCCACACCAAGCCCTGTGCCACCTGTGGCTCCGCCACCGCCGCCCCAGAGGCTCCCTGAGAGCGTGATGCCTCCCATGGCAATCCCGCCGGCAATCCCGCCATCGATATCGCCGCCCGCGCCGCCAGACCCGCCGGATCCGCCCGCGCCCCCGATTGCGGACCCAGCCTGGGCTTGGCCTCCAACCGCTGAATTTCCGTCGATCGAGGTACTTGTGAGGGTGAGATCGGATAGGGAGCTCACAGCTCCGCTCGACGATCCGCCGACCCCTGCGCCGCCTTCGGCTTCCCCGCCTGCGCCGCCGTCCCCTCCTCGACCACCATCTCTTGCGATGTTCACGCCCACGCCCTCGCTTATCGCGCCTTCGCTTCCGCCCTGGCCCCCTTCCAAGCTTCCGCTGAGGGTGATCCCGCCTAGCCCAATCCCGAGGTTGCTTCCGCCTTCCACATCACCGCCGGATCCGCCAGACCCGCCGGATCCGCCAGCACCCCCGACGGCAGAGCCGCCTGCGCCCTTTCCGCCGATGGAGTCGCTTCCCTCGAAACTGGAGTCGACGACCGAGGTCCAGCCCTTGGTGTACAGAGGCCCGAAAGCACCTCCGCCGAGGCCCAATCCGCCTATCGCCGATCCGGCGCTCCCGCCAGAGCCGCCATCGCCACCCTCTCCTCCGATGTTCAAGCCAAGACCAGCTGCAACCGCCTTGTCTCCTGTGCTCCCGCTTCCCCCTCCATGGAGACTGAGGCTTATGTCGGTCCCGCTTGTGGCAATCCCAGCGTTCAGGCCGCCAAGGGCCTCGCCGCCAGCTCCACCGTCTCCGCCGGCTCCACCATCGCCGCCAAAGGCTTCGCCACCGGTTCCTGCACCGCCTGCGAGATCGTTGCAATCGGCTTGAAGCTCACTGAAGACACCTCCATCCGTCGCAATACCTGCTGATTCGCCGCCGATCCCCTGACCGCCAGATCCCGATCCACCGCTTCCGCCGCGTCCGCCCTTGCTGCCCTCGCCGCCGAGGTTGATCCCAAGGCCTACTGCCTTTCCAGCCTCAGAGGAGCCACCGGTCCCCGAGAGGGAGAAGAGGCTCATCTTGAGGCTTCCAGAGCCAAAGCCGACGTTGCTTCCGCCTATCGCATTGCCGCCGGCACCGCCTGCGCCTCCGGATCCGCCGGCACCGCCTGCTCCAGCTCCGCCGATGCCGCTTCCGGCGGATATCTCGTTCATAGAGAGGGAGGATCTCTCCCAGCTGACGAGAGATGCATCAACGCCTGAGCTTCTCCCACCCCATGCACTCCCGCCCTGGCCTCCGGCACCCTCGGCACCGAGGCCGCCGGATCCGCCCTCGCCCCCCAGGTTAGCCGCAAGGGCTGCTCCTACTCCGTAGCTATCCATGCTCACGCCGGCCGCAATGTTTAGGCCGCCCTCGGCATCCCCGCCTGCTCCACCGGCTCCGCCGTCACCGCTGTCACCGCCGAGGCCCAGGCCTCCAACAGCATCTCCGCCGGCGATATCATTCTCGCTCAAGAGGACAGATGCTGCATAGAGATCGCCGTCGCTTGAGAGGAGATTTGAAGCCTCGGTAGCATGTGCTTCTCCACCAAGGCCGCTTCCGGCGCTTCCGCCGGCTCCGCCCTGCCCTCCATCTCCCCCAACGTTGACCGCAACGCTCAATCCGGCGCCAACTTCATTCAAGCTCAAGCCCACGGCGATAGCCGTTCCAGCCACCGCATCGCCGCCAGCGCCCCCGTCTCCGCCTGAACCGCCTGAACTGCCGATGCCGGCTCCGCCCACGCCAGATCCGCCAACGATGTAATTATCCAAGAGTTGAGAGCCGATCAGATCGACGCCTACGCCATAGATTATGCTGGATCTGCGAGCGGCATATCCTGCACCACCATAGCCCTCTCCACCAGCGCCGCCTGTGCCCCCATCCTTGCCATATCCACCGGTGCCGACTGCGACGCTGAATCCAAGGCCAACTTCATCCATGCTAAGGCCGGCAGAGACGTCGAGGCCTCCTTCCACATCGCCGCCTTCGCCACCGGCTCCGCCGGAGCCGCCTGCACCGCCCTGACCCTCGCCGCCGACGCCGTCTCCAGCATAGACCTCGTTCTCGCTTACGACGGAATCAACTAGCGTCAGACGACCTGTCCCCTCGATGATCGATTGTGCCCATCCGCCCTGGCCCTCGCCAGCGCCGGCAGCTCCGCCAACACCGCCGGAGCCGCCGGATCCTCCATCGCCGCCTTCGCTCACGTCGACGTTCAAAGCCAGGCCGAAGTCGAGGCCCACGCCTAAATCTGCCTGGATGCCGCCTTCCACATCGCCTCCAGAGCCTCCTGCGCCGCCAGCGCCTCCGCTTCCGCCCGTGCCATCGCCGCCGATCCCTGCACCGCCACGGGCGACGTTCCTTCGCAGATCGGCGCCCTCGATTGTCCCGTCGCCTTCAACTGGGATTCCCGCGTGGAGGCCAGCGCCACCGGCGCCGAGGCCTCCCTCGGCTTCGCCACCTGCACCGCCGCTTCCGCCGTCACTTCCCTCTCCGCCGACCTTGACGCCAACGCTCACGCCTACGCCGGCAGTCCCTGATAGGCCAACTCCTGCGTTCACGCCTCCGTCGGCATCGCCACCTGCACCGCCGGAGCCGGCTGCACCTCCATCACCGCCGATGGCATCGCCACCAAATCCGAATCCGCCAATCGCAGTGTTATCCGATATGATATAGTCGAGGAGGACGAGCCTTCTGCCCTCGTAGAGAGAGCCCGCAAGGCCGTCGAATCCTCTTCCACTTCCGCCGAACGAACTGCCGCCCATGCCGCCGGCGCCGCCATGTCCGCCATCTCCACCCAGATTGAGGTCGACGTCTGCGCCGATCCCGGCGGTGCTCAACCCAACGCCTATGCCGATCGCAGCTCCGCCGTCGGCATCGCCTCCGGAGCCGCCAGAGCCGCCGCTTCCGCCATCGCCGCCCTCGGCCAGTCCTCCTAAGCCATCTCCGCCTCGAGCAAACGTTCCAGAGATGATCGTCGATGCAAGGTCCAGATCGCCGAGGCTGTAAACCGAACCGATGGCAGCTTCGCCAAGGCCTTCTCCGCCACGGCCCAAGCCGCCTGTGCCGCCTGTGCCTCCAGAGCCGCCCTCTCCACCGATGTTTGCCCCAACTGCTACTCCAACGCCCACTACGGAAGACCCGCCAACTGCGATGTTGACAGCACCCTCGGCCGCGCCTCCGGCGCCTCCGGCGCCACCTGAGCCGCCGTCACCACCGCTTCCCTCGCCGCCCTCGCCCTTGCCTCCCAAGACATTGCTATTCAGGAGGCTGCTATCCGAGATCTTGAGATCGCCGGAGTTGAAGACGGATCCCCCGAGTCCAAGGCCGCCGTGCCCTGAGGAGCCCTGGGCCGAGGCACCCGAGCCGCCGCGTCCGCCATCGTCGGCTTCACCGCCGGTGTATACGCCGACGCTGACAGCAACGCCTGCAACGCTTCCTATCCCAACTGCCATATTGACGCCGCCCTCGGCATCGCCGCCAAAGCCGCCGTCACCGCCCGCGCCGCCTTCGCCGCCCAGGCCATCGCCGCCCTCGGCAAAGCCGCCGATTGCCGTGTTTTCATCGATTGAGATATCCTTTAGGTCCATCTGCCCATCGTTCGACAGGGCTCCGCCCTCGGCATCGCCGCCGAAGCCGCGTCCTCCATCGCTGGAGGTTCCACTTGCGCCCTCGCCTCCGGAACCGCCCTCGCCACCAGTCCCGATTCCGAAGCTTGCGGCAACTCCAACTGGAAGGCCGCCGCCAAACGCGATGTTCACGCCGCCCTCGATATCTCCGCCGGCGCCTCCTGCACCGCCGGCTCCGCCTACTCCGCCGGCACCATCGCCGCCGAGGCCGGCGCCTCCGATGGCCGCATTCTCGACCAGGGAGGATCCGCCCATCCTCATCAGACCGTAGTTCTGAATAGATCCGCCAACTCCAAGGCCGCCGTATCCCTCACCGGCCGTGGCAAGGCTGCTTGTGCCGCCGGCACCGCCAGCTCCGCCATCGCCGCCCTCGTTCACGTCAACAGTAACGCCTACTCCAACGACGACGCCTGCTCCCGCGCCGACGTTGACATTGGATCCGCCGTCGATTGAGCCGCCAGCTCCGCCATCGCCGCCGTTCCCGCCGGCGCCAGCGGTCGCCGATCCACCCTGACCCGTCCCGCCAAGCGCGATGTTCGATCTAATGGCCGAGCTCGATTGAGTGGCAAATCCCTCGTTGAGGATGGCTCCGCCCTCGGCCTGGCCGCCGTAGCCTGATGCGGAAGTCGCCGACCCTCCAAGGCCGCCGGCGCCGCCAGTTGCGCCTTCGCCTCCCTGGCCGACATCAACGCTCAGGCCGACTCCCGCAACGGCGCTGAGACCTGCGCCGATATTTACTCCGCCCTGGACGTCTCCTCCTGCACCGCCAGCACCGCCTGCGCCCCCGGCCCCGCCTCCCGCAAGGCCGCCAGCGCCAGCTCCGGCCAAGGCGAAGTTCCTCTCAAATTCGCTATCCTCGATTTGTAGAGTCCCTGCGCTCTCAATCGCGCCTCCTCCAGAATTGCCGCCGTTCCCTGAGGCAGAGAACGCAGATCCGCCGGCACCGCCTGAGGCGCCATCCTCGCCCTCGCCTCCCTCGCTGAATCCTGCGCCAACTCCTACGCCTGCAACGGCGCTTATCCCTGCGCCGACGGTCACGCCGCCCTCGGCCTTGCCGCCGGCACCGCCCACGCCGCCAGATCCGCCATCGCCGCCGTTCGCGCTTCCGCCGGTGCCGCTTCCGCCGAGAGCTCCATTATGCTCGAAGAGGCCCTCGATATGAGCCCATCCGGGATTGGATACGCCCCCGCCCCAAGCGCTTCCGCCAACGCCATCGCCAGAGAATCCATCCCCTCCGGTTGCTCCGGCGCCCGCATCGCCTCCTCTGCCTCCGAAGTTGAAGCCAAACGAGGTGCCAACGCCCGCATAAACAGCAGCGCCTGCGGCCACATCTACGCCGCCTTCGGCCTTGCCGCCATCGCCGCCTGCGCCTCCGGCTCCGCCTGCACCGCCAAGTCCTGCTCCGCCCTCGGCCACCCCTCCTAGGGCGAAGTTCCTTGCCACGAAGGAGTCTATGGCGTTCAACTGACCCGGGTTGTAGATTCCGCCGCCAAATGCAGATCCGCCGACAGCTTGCCCGCCATATCCAGACGCACCCAAGATGCTCGATCCGCCATCTCCTCCATCGCCGGCCTCATCGATGCCGCCGCTTATGGCTCCGGATGCGATGATGGAGACTGCAACTGCGATATCCACTGCGCCCTCTGCCTCGCCGCCAACGCCGCCCGCACCGCCGGAGCCGCCGCTTCCGCCCAAGCCTGCCCCACCCAGTCCCTCGCCGCCGAGGGCGACGTTGCCCTCGACCATGCTGCTCATGACGGTCATGGTATCGGCGTTCATTATGCCGCCGCCGATGGCGTCTCCGCCATAGCCGTCTGCTCCCCTGCCAAAGGCCGACGATCCGCCAGAGCCACCGGATCCACCATCGCCGCCGAAGTTCAGGCCGAATACCTGGGCAGAGGAGATGAGCCCAGCGGAGATCCCTCCGTTTGCAAGGCCCTCGCCTGCTCCGCCCTCGCCGCCGGCACCGCCGGACCCGCCAGATCCACCGGATCCCGCGCCGCCGATGCCTGCGCCGCCACGAGCGAGATTGGTGGCGATGATCCCATCAAAAACGCCCATTTGCCCGAGGTTCAGGATGCCTGCGGCAAGCGCCGATCCGCCATAACCCTCGGCGCCGGTGCCCTCGCCGCCAGAGCCGCCGGCACCACCGCGTCCACCCTCGCCTCCCTCGCTCCAGCCAACACCAGTCTGCGAGCTGATCAGGCCGCCTCCATGGGCGAACGCTGATCCCGTGCCATCCCCGCCCTCGCCGCCAGCTCCGCCAACGCCGCCTGCGCCACCAATTCCCGCGCCGCCGACGCCGCTTCCACCTTGAGCGATATTTCCAAAGATCAGGGCGTTATCAAGGACGAGGTCGTCCTCGTTATGGAGGCCTCCGGAGACGACGTCGCCGCCATGACCTGCAACGCCGATCCCCTGGCCACCCAAGCCGCCAGCACCGCCACTTCCGCCCTCGCCTCCCTTCGCCATGCTGATTGCTGCATCCACCTGAATCAGGAAAGCCCCTGACGCAGTTGCAATCGACTCGGCGTCGCCGCCGGCTCCGCCTGCTCCGCCAGCACCGCCGGCACCGCCAATTCCGGATCCGCCGGTGCTACTTCCGCCCTTCGCAAGGTTCCCGTAGATCGCAAGATCGCTGACCAAGGTTCCGCCACAGTAGTTCTGGATTACATCAAGGCTTCCCAACCCGATGATCCCCTCGCCGCCGGTTCCTGTCGTTCCTCTCCCGCCAGATCCGCCGCGTCCGCCCTCGCCGCCCTCGGCAATACCTATTGCATTGCTTCCGCCAGCGCTCGTCGAGCTGCTCTGCGAGTAGGAGAATCCGCCCTTTCCGCCAGCGCCTCCGGCTCCGCCAGCTCCGCCCTGGCCCGTTCCGCCGGTTGCGTCACCGCCGTTTGCAACGTTTCCAATGACCAAGGAGTCGGCGAGGTCGAGTCCAACTCCGAGGATGCCTCCTCCCTCGCCATCGCCGCCAATGCCGTCTGCGCCAACTGCGGATATTCCTTCACGACCCGCTCCGCCGCGTCCGCCGCGTCCGCCATCGGTCATGCTGAAGTCAAGGGCGCTCAGATCTAAGGCACTCCCAACTCCTCCAACCTCAGACTCCCCGCCAACTCCTCCGGCGCCGCCAGAGCCACCTTCGCCGCCGATACTAGCTCCGCCAGTTCCGGCGCCGCCTTGGGCGACGTTCATTATCACGACGCTTCCCGGAAGGGAGAGGTCGCTTGCTGTATGAATCCCGCCGCCAAGGCCGTCGCCGCCCCGGCCAACTCCGCCAATGCCAGCGCCCGCAACGCCGCCGACACCGCCGACTCCGCCCTCGCCGCCCTCGCTATAGCCGATGCTCAGAAGGCTCGTGAGGGCCGAGGGATTGAACGCGCAAATTCCGTCGTCGGCCAGGGCCTCGGCGCTGCCTCCAACGCCGCCCTCGCCGCCTGTGCCACCTGTGCCGCCTTGGCCAATCCCGCCCACGCCATCGCCACCGGCGGCCACGTTGCGGAGGAGGTCGGTCGAGGCCAACGTGGCAGATCCCTCGTTGAAGATGCCACCGCCTATCCCTTGGCCGCCCTGGGCCTCACCGCCAGTCCCCTGGCCGCCAGCTCCGCCCTCGCCGCCTGCGCCACCCGCGCCGCCATAGGCAACGCCAACGTTAACGCCCCATCCAAGCCACGAGGTGAGCAAGCTCAGTATGGAGTCGTCTGCAACGGCCCGTCCTCCAGTGCCGCCCTTGCCCCCAACGCCACCCTCGCCGCCATAGGCGTCCCCTCCCTTCGCCGCTCCGCCCATGGCGATATTCCAGGATAGGGTGGAGTCATCGAGATCGAGCAGGCCCTGGTTATGGATCCCGCCGCCAAGGCCGTCTCCTCCAATGCCGATCCCTCCGGTCGCCGATCCGCCCGATTCGCCAAGGCCTCCATCCTCGCCGTCATCGCCCTCCGCTACGACGAAAGGCACCTCAAAGCCAGGAGTATCGACGCCACTTGAGCCGCTGCTTCCCCTGTTCCCCCCTGCGCCCCCCGTTCCGCCATAGGCATCTCCGCCAATGCCGATGCCGCCTATAGCTGCATTTGCGAGGATATCGACCTCGATCAAAGATGCCAGGCCATCGTTGAAGATACCGCCGCCCTCGCCAATACCGCCCTCCCCTCGGCCGCCTTCTGCGTTGCCGCCCGCGCCACCAGCACCGCCCGCACCGCCCAATCCTCCGATGCCTGAGGGATCGATCGGGTTGCCTCCTTCCCCTCCGGCTCCGCCTGATGCGCCACCCGCGGCCAATCCGCCGATTCCGTCTCCGCCAACTCCACGGCCGCCCTGGGCGACGTTGAAGTTAACCGATGACCACTCGACTGACATCTCGCCGAGGTTGAAGATTCCGCCGCCCCTCGCAGCACCTCCGTAGCCGTCGGATCCAGTTCCAACGCCGCCTGTGCCGCCACTCCCACCCAGTCCTGCATCGCTGCCAGAAGGAGCAGTCTGATTTCCACCTTCGCCGCCAAGTCCGCCCTCCGCACCGTATCCGGAGCCACCCGCGCCGCCGTGGCCAAAGCCGTCTCCCCCTATGGCGAGGTTGGACTCAATATCGCTCTCGACAACTGCGAGAAGATCCCTGCTGAAGATGCCGCCGCCGAAGGCAGAGCCTCCAAATCCATCGCTTCCACCGCCGTTGCCACCAGTTGCCGCGTCCCTGCCGTTCAATCGATCGGGTCCAAGGTCAGTAACGACGTAGTGCCAGAGGTCCCAGCCATCCTCGCCGCCCAATCCGGCGGCTCCCCCAACGCCTCCATGGCCCTCCTCGGTGTAGCTGCCAAAGCCCGCGCCTCCTGAGGCGACGTTAGAGGCAATCCTCGACCCCAATAGGAGGAGCTCGCCCTCTCCATAGACTCCGCCGCCGAAGGCAGATCCTCCAAGGCCGATCCCTGCCAGGCCAGAGCCGCCCAGGTTTCCATCCCCGCCGTCACTCGTGTCAGGATCATCGAGGGGAGTTTCGCCCTCTCCTTCATCTCCTCCGGACCCGCCCTGGCCCCCGAATCCGCCAAGGGCATCTCCGCCGATGCCGTCGCCTCCTAGGGCCACGTTATCGAGAAGCTGCGACTGGATGATTGCGGAGCGCCCGTCGGTGAAGATGCCGCCGCCAAGCGCATCGCCACCAAGGCCTGACCCTCCGAAGGACTCGCCGCCAAGGCCGCCAAGGCCGCCGATCCCTCCTCCGGCCTGGACCGGCTGGACGGGTCCTGGAACGATCACTGTCGAGCCGCCATCGCCACCAGCTCCGCCGGATCCTCCAGTCCAGCCGATTCCGGATCCGCCGATGCCAATTCCGCCACAAGCCAGGTTCTCCTCGATATCGGTCCTGAAAACGACCATATCGCCCTGGCTGAATATGGCGCCTCCAAGGGCATCGCCGCCACGACCATTGCCGCCGGTTCCGCTTCCACCAAGGCCGCCGGCCCCGCCGCAACCGCCGTCGGTCGCGTTGTAAACGAGGTTTGCCAGTACGCCGTCTCCGCCGCTTCCGCCTTCGCCTCCAAGGCCTCCTTGCGCGCGGCCGCCTACGCCCCCGCCGCCCTGGGCCAGGTTCCTCAAGAGATCGCTATCCAGGATCGAAAGAACGCCAAAACTGTATATCCCGCCCCCAAGGGCATCTCCGCCTATGCCGTTGCCACCAAGGCCGCTTCCGCCAGCTCCCCCATCCTCGCCGACGCTACCTGGCTCGCCGAAGATTATAGAGTCGGCTCCGTCGTCGCCCTCAACGCCAGCTCCGCCGATCCCCTGGCCGCCATATCCGTTCCCGCCCTGGGCGACGTTGTCGAGGATCTCGCTTCTAACGAGCGCGAGGGGTCCCAGGCTGTAGATCCCGCCGCCAAACGCTGACCCGCCGTATCCATCGGTGCCGGACCCTTCGCTTCCTTGACCGTCCGCCCCGAAGCCGTCGCTTCCAGTTCCGTCTCCGCCAAGGGCGGCATTCTCCCGCACGGTCGAGTCGACGAGCGTCAGCTCGCCCTCGCTGTATATCCCGCCTCCAAATGCATCAGCCCCCCGGCCCGCGCCATCGGCGCCTTGGGCGAGGCTCTCCGAAAGATCAGAGCGTATAAGGGTCAGAGTGGCCCAGTTGATGATGCCTCCACCCATTGCAGCGCCGGATGGATCGAGGGGAGCGAGGCCGTGGACCATGCCAAGGTTCGCAAGGGTCACGTCTGCCTGGGCGTTAGTCTCGCCTATTGCGAAGATCCGGCCTTCTGACTGGGCATCGACGACGGATTGATCGGATCCAAAGCCCGCGATGACCAGGTTCTTGTTGACGGAGATGTCGTGCTCCTCGTAGAGGCCGGGATAGGCGAGGATCCAGTCGTATGCGATGTTGTGGTCCAAGGCCTCATCGACCGATGACTGGATGGTCTCGGTCCCAACGAGTGGATCGAGGTGGAAGACCGTATGCCTATTGGTCCAATCGCCGCCGACGGTTCCAGCGCCGAGGATGGAGTCGACGCCTATGCTGTCGTATCGAAGCTCCAGATGGGAGGATCCACCGTCAAGATCGCTCGCGATGCGACCTCTCGCCTCTATCCCCTGCTCTACATTGGATCCAGGAGCCCCTGCCTCCATCTCGATCCATCCCAGAAGCGTGGGATTCTCAGGCCTGTTTCTATCAACGAATGTCGTAATCTCGCTTATCGAGTTCCAATCGTCGGCAAAGGTGCGTGCGGTGATCTCTTCCCCTTCTGCGCTGAATCCCTGGAGGCCTCGCGCCCAGCCGTCCGCCTCCAGGAATGTAGCGGAAGAGAAGTCGCCCAGCGATTGAGGGACATCGATGTTGGATGCGACAATACCCTCCGGCCCTCTGGAGATGCCCCGGGCAGACGCGCTTGCGGCGTCCTCAGCGTCGACCCGATGGAATGCGGCCGCGCTTCCGTCAGCCCTTCCGCCCTGCAGTGACTCGTACTGGCCGCCTTCCATATCGATATCGGTCATTGCAAGGACGACATTGCCATCGGCCGACCTCGACGAGGTTCTAGCATCTGCTTCAAGCGTTCCCAGGCTTTCAAGCGACCCAAAGACAACAGCCTCTACCCCGGCCCTGGCCATCCGAGTAGCGTCGAAGCTCCCCTCGTCCATCAAGAGCTGAGCACCCATGAAGGCTCCATTTCCGGCTATGCTTCCGGCAGAGGTCTCGCTATCGGCCGAGAGCGCTCCAAAGGCCGCATAACGGCCAAAGAGGCTCGTCTCGATCCCGGCTCCAATTGCCATCTGGGACGAATCGAGCTCTCCGCCTTCAACAGTCATATAGGAGTTGACTTGATCTCCTGCGGCATCGCGAGCATCGATCTCCGTATGGATCAGCTCGGCCTTCGCTCGAGAGGCCTCCACGACCTCCGCCCACTCTTCCGATACGGCCCACTGCTCCAAGAGCATCTCGCCTCGAAGGATAACGATTGCGATATGGGCCATATCGCCGCCCATCTGGGCCTCGGAAAAGGAGATTCCGCTTCCCATAAGAGAGGCGCTCTGATACGATCTCGCGCAGCCGTCTGCCTCGGTCATCATCTCAGCGCTCAGGCTCCCCTCGTTGACGATCGAGACCGATCGAGCGCTCCTGCCCTCGGAATCGATCGAGATCACCTCTGCTGATCCAAGGCCGACTACGAGCACGTTCTGGCCTGCAAATGCATAGCCTTGGCTCTCGTCGCCTCCCTCCGCAACCCTCTGATCGGCGCTCATGTATCCATCGAAGACGGAGACGCTGCCTGAGGCGAAATCCATGCGGGCATTCCTTGCCCATGAGAGGGAGGTAGCCTCAGCAGCCCAGATCTCGGCCGTTTGAGAGGCACTGACGTCTGAGCCTACGAGCATGATCTGGCTCGATCCGAGGCTTCCGCGTCGAAGCTGGGTATCGATTCCAACCTCCTCTACGCCAAACCAGCCGGTCAGGAGGAGCTCGGCGCCAACAGCATGAGCCAGGAAGACTCCCTGCGATAGGCCGATCAGATCCGGGCGGATCGATGCCATGCTGGTGAGATACAGATGCTCTGCGCCACTGGCTTTTAGATAGTTCGATCCCATTGGGCCAGCGCTTCCAGAATAGGCCTGAAGCTGCATGGCATCGCCGGATCCGGAGATCCTCCTTCTGTCGGTGATGCCAACACCGCCGACGAAACTTGCACAGGCCTGTTCCGATACCTCGATGCTGTCGTCGACGATGTATTGATCGTAGAGGCTCACCCACTCATTGCCATTGGAGGCCGAGAAGCCGATATCGACTGCGCCGGCTGGCAAGGCCAATGTCAATACCGCGAACAACAACAGACAAGGCAAGCGTGGATACATTTCTCCCTCCGTGAGCATGGGGGCCATCCATAACCCTGGCCATCTCTCGCTCGATCATAAATAAACGTTATGCTTTTCCCTTTGGGAAGCGCTGGACGTGATCGAATAGCTCCATAGGGTCAACTATCTTGCTGAAAATATTAAAATTGTATCTGAAATACGCATGATCTTAACGGAAAAGGTAATATATGATCATAAATCAAGTAAATCCGTTTTGTTCGAGCTCGGTAGGTTGGCCAACCAGGAGGGATTATGCTTGCATCGTACTTTGCATAAAGATAGCCGCGCCACGTATCGTGGCATGTATCGTCAAACGAATCCAACGATCCAACGCCTGAGACCTACTGGCACGATTATTAGATCGATGGCGATCTTTATTCTGATGAGCTTTCTTTTGGGCTGCGGCTCTGGAAGCGATGCCGCATTGGTACCAGACTGCCAGTTCAATTGCACCGAGGAGGAGACTTTCGTCTCATGGATCTCGTTGATAGATGCAGAAGGCGACCTGATCTCCCCCGGAAGTCTGGCCTGCCAGAACTGCAAGGGATCGATGCCGGCCACTCTGCACTTCAGCATTACGAACAGGGCACCGGTTTCAAGGAATCAGACCTACTTGACCTTTTCATTGAGTCAGGGCGAGTATGTTGAGATGACGAGCATCTGCCTTGGAATCATCCCCCCCGAGAGCAACATCACATACGACCATCCACTTGGTTGGGACCTCCCTTGCAACGGAAGCCTTGAGGTTAAGGACCTCATCATCAGCTGGAGCGCCATTTCGGGCAGAGGCTGCGAGGAGAACGCCACGTGCTCGGAACACCAGGACTGCTGGAGGTCAAGCCAAGACCTATTCCTCGGCTGCGGCGGCGAGTCAGCGAGCTTCCCCACGATTACCACGGTATGGGTAAGCGATGAAGCCCTGCTCGTAATCGAGAAGGCAGGACCCGCGACGGCTCTTCCCGGCTCGGAGATCGTCTACACCGTCCGGGTGAGGAACGCCGGCGGTGCTTTGGCCGAAGGGGTCGAGGCAAGCGATACTCTGCCAGCAGGCCTGAACGGGGCTTTCGTCTCCCATGACGGCCTTACGTGGAAGGCATACGCTTCTAAAAGCCCCATTGATCTAGGCGATATCGGACCCGGCGAATCGAGGATATTCTACATCAAGGCGACTGTGGATGCCTCCCTGAGCGATGGCACACAGCTCGTCAATCGCGCCTGTCTAGCCAGCGGGGAGTGCGCCACATCCAGCACCACGGTGAGGTCGGGAGGTGCGCCAGATCTGACCATAGAGAAGTGGATATGGGGGTCAAGCTGGATCGATATAGGCTCTTTTGCTATGTTCATCATAAATGTGGAGAATACAGGGTCCGGTTTGGCTTCAGGAGTCACCATAAGGGATCTCCTCCCGAGCGGCATGGTGGATGCCAAGTACTCGATAGGAGGATCGAGCTTTCAGCCATACACCTCAGGCGATCCGATACCCCTAGGAGATATCCCCGCAGGAACGATCAAGGACATAGAAGTCGAGGCAAAGATCGACGAGAGCGTCTCTGGAGGGACTCCGCTAACGAACCGAGCGTGCATCGATGGAGGAAGCTGCGATGATTTAGATATCCGAGCCGTCTGGCCTTTGGATATACATAAGACCGGCCCATCCCAGGCGAATACAGGAGACCAGATCACATACACGATCACCGCGGAGAATCGAGGATCGTTCACGGTAGCCGATGTCGAGGTGATGGACTTCATTCCAAACGGGATTGATAACGTCGAGTACTCCATTGACGGTTCTTCCTGGAGCAGCTATTCCTCCGGGCAGCGTATATCCTTTGGCCCCCTCTCGGCAGGCGCGAGCAGGACCTTCTTCATTCGCGGAACGGTGACTGCGACTTATGGGACCCTTTATAACCAAGCTTTGGTGAAGGTCGGCGAGACTGGAACTGGTTCATACTGGCGTGGGAATGGCCTTAGCACGAAGATCACGGGCGTAGCAAGCCTATACGTAAACAAGTGGTCTTCCCCCTATGGGATGGTGAATCCTGGCGAGATTCTGGAGTATACGATCGAAGTCAAGAACGACGGCCTCGAGGATGCCCATGATGTAGAGATAGAGGATACGCTTCCACCCAGCTGGTTGGAGAACGTCCAGTATAGCAGGGATCGTACCTCCTGGCAGGCCTACAGCTCAGGCGATACGATCTACATCGGTCGTATCGGTGCAACGAGCAGGGAATACGTATACATCAAGGGACAGGTCAGCTCCAGTGCCCCCCATGGCACCTATCTGACGAACGAGGCCTGCATCACAGGAGCATCCGGAAGCTATGTCATAGTAGTGAGGTGCGACAGCGTCTCCAATCAGATCTGGGACGCTCCCAGGCTATACGTGGACAAGGATGCTCCGGCCCGGATATCGCCAGGGGAAGAGATCTCTTACAGCATAGATGTCGAAAACGACGGCACTCGGACCGAGTCGCTCGCAACCCTCGTGGATAACCTCCCTTCCGGATTAATCGATCCCCAGTACTCCTTTGATGGGAGCATCTGGAATCCATACGCGTCCGGCGACACGATAGATCTCGTCGATATCGTGGTTGGGGAGACGAGAAACGTCCTCATCAGGGCCACGGTTGACACGAGCCTCCCCGAAGGGACGATATTGACCAATACAGTCGATGTTACGAGCCAGTACTCATCCGACTCGGACTATGCAGATACGCTTGTGAGCTCAAACGTCCTTGAGATCGTCAAGGCCGGGCCGGCGCAGATCGCCGCAGGGTCCCAGATTAATTATGAGATACTGGTCAAGAATAACGGAGGGACGGCCGCAACCGGCGTCAGCGTAAGAGAGATCCTTCCCTCCGGCCTACAATCGATAGAGTACTCCACAGACGGCTCCACATGGCAGCCGATTCCCTGCACAGGTCCGGGCAACTGCTACATAGCGGTTGGCGATATCCCAGGCGGCCAGTCAAGGCGGATTCTCGTAAGGGCCACGGTCGACTCGAGCCTCCCCGACGGGTACGTATTGGAGAACACGGCCTGCGTTGGAGCTGGGATCTGCGACACCGTCTATACCACTATCGCCAGCACTGCGCCTCGTCTCGGCCTGACCAAGACCGCGTCCGTCCAGGTCGTTGCCGCTGGCGATGGGTTCGTTTACACCATCACCTACAGAAACGAGGGTACCCTCGATCTGCACGATGTGGTAATCCAAGAGAGCTATCCCGCGGGGATCGAGATCCTCTCCCTCTCCCCTCTGCCTGACCCCGGCACCAACAACCGGTGGACCATCGGCACGCTGCGACCGGGCGAGGGCGGCCAGATCAGCATCATTGTGAAGGTGCCTGAGTCCGCAAACATCAGCTTCAACCTCGAACAGAGCGCAACAGGTAGCGGCTTTGTCAACTCCTGGAAGGGCTTCTCGACAGAGGAGCAGCCTTACACGATCTCTAACACCGCCACCATATCGAGCCGGGAGACTGGAGCGCAGTCAGGCTCAAGCGTCGTCACTGTAAGCGGAGAGACGGGAACCGAGGTGAGCCTTCGAGAGAGCGGAAGCGGCAGCTACGCAAAAGAGGAGATGTTGGCCCTTCAGAGGAGCAACCGGTCTATTCGGGAGGAGAGCAGCCTCTCCGCCGTATATCATCCATTCGAGTTTCCGCTCCCAGGGGGCCGATCTCTGGCCTATGCAGATCAATGGACCGAGAGGACCGGCATAAAGAACCACCTCACTTCTGAAGCCGTAGAGGAGACGTACCTGTACGCAGACCGGCTGGAGAGGGACTCCCGGCTTAAGGTCGACGAGGACGGGACCGAGATGGATGTAGAGGCCGACTTCGATGGGAGCAGGGATTCGTCATACCTCGCCCTCGGGCCAGCGGATGCAAAGGGGCATCGCTCTCCCCTGATCGAGTCGCTCAGCCGGCAGATTGGAAGCTTCCATGTGGCCCAGAGGCTAGCGGGCGAGTACTCCAACCGCTCAGATGCCATAGGGAACGTGACGTATCACGATGAGCCACACATCACGATCTACCAATGCGCCGAGCTTGCCGACGACGACCCAACGGTGGTCAACCTGACGCTGAGCATCCTAAACGACGGCAACAGGACGCTCGGGCCGGTATATCTGCAAGATGTGGTGCCTGCAATGATGTTCCTGTGGGAATCCGATCCCGAGCCCTCCTATCTGCACGAGAGCCTCTCCTGGGCGAACTGGACCGTCCTCTCGCTAGCGGTCGGAGAATCGCAGACGGTATACCTACGGCTTGGGATCAACCAGGTGCTCGATGTGCCGATAAACAGGGCCTACGTCACAGCTAGGTGCGGCGGATCATGGGTACAGTCCTCTTCGGCGCTTCCGATGGACCTCAACTGGCTCAGCTGCTCGCTTGCCGGCGGCTGCAACAAGACCGAGGGATGGCAGCCGCCAGACTGGGATCTCTCGGCGCGGGGGCAGGAGTGCCCGATCTGCGTCCAGAGCTAGAGGTCATGGGACCACGTCAAGGGGGATCTCCCCTTGACCTGATCTCAACAAGGGGGGGGGTCATCATCAGGGACTCGAACTCCATCGAGCTTTCTATTGAATCAGCCCTCATCATGGGGGAAGGGATGATGAAATCCCTTGCTGGATGACCATCTCCCATCTCATCCACCCAGATCATCATGCACCTAGGTATGGGAAGCTATGTATATCTTCAACTTCTTTATACTGTAGTGGTGAATCATTACCATGTCATACGCAGACGGTAGGCCACATGTTCGATGGGTTATGGGAAACGCTATTTTTATTATTTCGATTGCTTGTCTTCTGAGCTCGTCTCCGGCCAGGGGATACGAGAACGAGACGAGATCTCCGGACGGTGCAGGGTACAGGTTTGAACAGGATGGATGGACATATCTGCATACAGAAGGGGCCCCGTATGAACGCGGGTTTCAGCACGGGTACCTCATGGCTCCAGAGATCGCTGAGATCATGCGGTCCATGCGGTATCTGACCTATCACGATACAGGAGAGCCCTTCGAGTTCTTCATCGATGCAGCAGTCAGGATGTATCCTCCGCATATCGACGAGGAGTATCTGACCGAGATGAACGGGATTGCAGATGGGGCCAAGGCCAGGGGGTACAACGTCACCTTCGAGGAGATCCTCGGCTGGAATGCCTACAAGGAGCTGATCGGGTACTGGTGGCCTTCTGTTAAGTCAGATTATTATAAGAAGATGGACATGGAGACCGATTCTTGCAGCGCATTCATCGCCACGGGATCGTACACAGAAGGCGGCGAGATCGTGATTGCGCATAACACTTGGACCGTCTACGAGAGGGCCCGGTTCTTCCATATCATCTCTGACGTTGTGCCTGAGTCCGGACACCGGATCCTCATGCAGACCGCTCCTGGCCTTCTCGACAGCTCGACCGACTTCCTGGTTACGGACGCCGGCCTCATGATCACCGAGACGACGATTCGCACATTCAACCAGTACAAGGGAAATGCGTCCCCTGCCTTCTACAGGCTCAGGAAGGCTGCCCAGTATGCGGATTCCCTCGACTCGTTCGTCTCCATCATGAACGACAACCGAAGCGGCGGGTTTGCCAACAGCTGGCTTGTCGGGGATATCAAGACAGGGGAGATCATGAGGTTTGAGCAGGGGCTCAAGTTCTTCAACGTCACTAAGGCCACAGACGGCTACTTCATCGGCGCAAACTCGGTTGAGGATGCCAGAATCAGGAACTTCGAGTGCTCGAACCTCAATCCTTGGGATGTTCGTTCAGGAGTTGGATCCCGGATGGTGCGGCTTCCACAGCTGATGGAGGTGCATAAAGGAAGGATCGGTCCAGAGGCGGGCAAGGTCATCCTCGCAGACCTCTACGATGTCTGGCTAGAGGAGGAGACGCCGTCGTCCCGGACGGTCGAGGGCCATTATGAGCTCGATCCCAATCCGACTGCCGACCGCATCCCATTCCGCCCCATGGGCACCTATGACGGGAAGGTGACTAACTCCAGCATGGCCGCCAATATGTCCTTCGATGCCAGGTGGGGCGCGCCATCCGGCATTGCCTTCGATGCAGACGAGTTCCTGGAGGAGCATCCCCAGTTCGGGTACCTTAAGGGATATCTGACCTCGTTTCCGACCCGCTCGTGGAATCGGTTCACGATAGGGATGGGCGAGTAGCGATGGGGGGGGGCCGGGGGCCTTCCCCGGCTTCAGCCAGGGTCATCCATCTCTGGATTCTTGGAGGCGAGATAACCTGCCTTGGCCGCATGGCTATTCCTGCCTAGCCTCAGGAGCTCCGGCGAGGATCCGGCCTCTTCATCGCTAAAATCATATGTTCGGCTCCTGAAGCGGTAGAAGTCAGGGGCATTCTTCTGTATCGTAATGATCTCATATAGGCTTACAATCATGACCACGGGCCGTTTGATATCGTAGAGCAGGTCCCGGTGCAGGTTGATATATACAAGTATCCAGGGAAACTGGCTTGAGATGTCATGAGCTAGGTAGACCGTGTTTTCAGAAGTCTCCTCCCATCTATACAGTATCTTCAGAAACCTCCTTCCTTCCACTCGAAGGTCAATCTCGTAGGCCTCCAATCCCAAAGATTCGATGAGCCTTGTGATCTCGCTATGAGATGTTCCCAATGCGAAGATGAGGGAATTCTTCCCCTTTGCCAAACGAAGCTCATTGCGAAGTTCCTTTGATAGTCTGCCGGATATCATACACTTGATATTGCTCCCTTGCCTTCACTACCCTCCCGATGCTAGCTCTTCCACCCTCCCCGCCACCGCGGCCGTTACATCCGCTGTACCGCATCGCCCGCCGAGATCCGGTGTCCGATACCCGCGCCCTAGCGCCCAGAGGACGGCCTCCTCGATCGTCTTCGCCCTCTCATCATCGCCGAGCCAGTCGAGCATCATCGCCGCGCTTCGTATAGCTCCGACGGGATTTGCGATCCCGTGGCCTGCGATATCGGGCGCGCTTCCGTGGATCGGCTCGAAGAGGGCGTGGGAGTCGCCGAGGTTAGCGCTTGCGCAAAGCCCCAGGCTTCCCGCAAGGCCTGCAGCTAGATCGCTCAATATGTCCCCGAAGAGGTTCGTTGCAACCATCAGCTGAAAGCGGCGGGGATCTTTCACCATGTTGTATGCGGCAGCGTCAACGAGCATATCCTCGCGCTCGACGCCTGCGGCCCCTGCAACCTCGCGGCAGGTTCGAAGGAAGAGAACGTCGCTCTTTAGGACGTTTGACTTATGCACGATCGTGAGCTTTCGGCCCTTGGCAAGCTTGCAAGCAGCCTCTGCGATCCGCTTTGATCCCCTTCTGGTGATCACGCGCAGCGTCGTCGACCGGTCCACCCCGACCTCCTCGATTCCCGAGTAAAGCCCCTCGGTGTTCTCCCGAACAATCAAAAGGTCCATTCCAGCGTCCTGGAAGGGCCTGATGTTGGCGTAGAGGTCGAGGCCCTTTCTGATGGCCAAGAGCACGCTCCTGTAGCTGGGATCCGGCGGCGTCGTAATCGCCCCGAAGAGGACTCCTCGGCATTCCCCCATCGCCTCCAGATCCTCTGGCGCCATGGCAACCCCTGTCCTCTTCCAGCGGCCGTATCCGACTTTGACAGGAACGAGGTCGAGCTCTGCCCCCGCTGCCTCCAGGACGGCGAGAGCGCTCTCGATTACCTCCGGGCCAATGCCGTCTCCCTTCACGAGGGCAATTCGCGGTCTAGCTCCTCTTTCAGACATCTTATCGCCTCATATATCTGAGGGGCTCCGTCCCCCCAATGAACGAGAACGCCTGTATGACCGTCGATCCTCGTCAATCCGCGGCGCTCTGAGCGACAACAACGGGTGACAAACGGCCCCTTAGGCCGGAGATCGGGGTGCGAGACTGGGCAGGTGTTGATGAACCTATGATTCTTTCCCGGATAGGCGGCCCGAAAGACCTCCCTCGATATCTCGCAGCCCACTATCAGGGGGTCTTCTACATCCACCCTATCCGAGTCCAATGACTTGCCAAGCCCGGATGCCGTGCAAGGATAGTAGACGTCATCGCCCCAGTACTGGCTCAAGTCCAGTACGCGGCTTGAGAAACGCATGGCAAGGTCCCCTATCATGCCGGATGCCTTCAGGCCATCGATCGTCTGGACGAGCCAGGAGGGCTCGGGCGGGACGACGTCGAGTATCTCGACATCGGTTATCGCCTTTAGATCTGGCTCATATACGAAGGTTAGGTGCTCATCCACTCCCCGAAAGACGACGGCCTTCACCTCTTCGCCGCAGAACCTAGAGGCCCACTCGATAAGAGCAGCCCTGTCCCTTGTGTCCACGGGAAATGGATTGTATATCACCTCGCCAGGCGCGGCAAGGAGCTTGTTGGAGCGCGAAGCGCGTAGAAAGCCCGTCTCCTCCGCGGGATCCACGGCGTAGATGGATGGCTCCTCCTCTAGCACTATGATGTAGCGGGTAGAAAAGTAGATGGGATCCTCGCGTCTGACCTCCCTGGTCGTCCCAACCTCCCTGTAATCCATGGGAAAGATCAAGGCGATCTCCCCATGCCGGCCTCGTCTCCGTGTGGGGCCGCAGCCTCTAGCCTCCTGTGAGCGACGAGCCCCCCGTGCTGAAGGATATCGAGGAGGAACGCAGGGATCTTCGTCCCCTGGAAGGATCTCTCGCCCACGGTCACGAGACCCCTCGATAGGTCTACCTCAACGATGTCTCCTTCCTTGCATTCCACATCGGCCTCGACAACGGCGAGGCCCACGTTGATTGCGTTTCTAAAGAAGATGCGGGCAAATGAGCGGGCAACGACGCAGGATACGCCCGCCTCCCGCAAGGCAAGCGGGGCTTGCTCCCGCGAGGATCCGCAGCCGAAGTTCCTTCCGGCCACGATCAGATCGCCCAGGCCCACCTTCGAAGCGAACTCTGAGTCCAGCCCCTCCATGACGTGGTCCGCAAGAAGGCGGAGGTCCTTGGTCCGAAGGTACTTTCCAGGTATTATCACATCTGTATCCACATCATCGCCGAACAACCATGCCCTGCCCCTGATCATACATCCAGATAGGGATCCATCGATATTATCCTTTTCCAGCGACAAAAGGGTTTATACCACCGGGGCCAAAGGTAAAATGGCTTGGAGGTGATCTGGCTGCTCGAAATCATTGGACTATGGGTCAGCATAGGGGGCAAGGGCGTCTTGAAAGACGTCAACCTGAAGGTGGGGCAGGGGGAGACGCATGCCCTCTTCGGGCCAAACGGCTGCGGGAAGACGACGCTTCTCAACACCATTGCCGGAATCCCGCGCTACGTCGTAGAAGACGGCCAAATACGGTTCAAGGGGCAGGACATTACAGAGATGCCCATGAACGAGAGGGCCCAGCTGGGGCTAGGGATAGCCTTCCAGCGCCCGCCTACCATCAGGGGGCTCAAGGTGCGGGACCTGATAAAGCTCTGCAACCCCAAGGCAGATGCCGCATGGATCCTAAACGAGCTCGACTTCGCCGATTTCGCCGATCGAGAGGTGAACAAGGGATTTTCCGGCGGCGAGGTGAAGAGGTCGGAGATGGTTCAGCTCATGGCGCAGGGGCCGGACTTAGTCATGCTCGACGAGCCGGACTCCGGCGTCGATCTGGAGAACATCAAGGTGATCGGCAAAGCGATAAATATGCTGACCCAGAAGGACCAGCGTCCCAGCACGAGGACCAAGTCGGGGATCATCATCACCCACTTCGGCCATATCCTGGACTATATATCGACCGACAAGGCCCATGTGATGATAGAAGGGACGGTTGTATGCTCCGGAGGCCCCATAGAGATCCTCGAGCAGATAAAGGCCAACGGTTACGAGGGGTGTGTGGAATGTCTATGTCCGGCCTAGAGAAGAGGGCCGAGAAGGCCAGGGAGAAGAGGGCGGCTCTCGGAACTGATATCGATCTCGATAGCTACGAGTCTGAGGCGAAAACACACGGCGAGATGGACTCGGAAAGCCTTCCCAAAGAGGTCGAGCAGGCAGCCCTTGCAGCTGGCGTGAGCCTTGGCGGCGAGACCTCCGGCGACTACCTCCAGCTGGACCAGTCGCCAGTCCTCCAGTCGGCCGCGATGGAGGGAATCGAGCTTCTCGACATAGCATCCGCCCTTGAGAAGCACAGCTACCTCAAGGACTACTACTGGAAGCTCGTCCCAATCGACATGGACAAGTTCACCGCCGACGTGGGACTTCACCCACCTGCGGGATACTTCATCAGGGCCAAGCCGAATACGACTACGGTCTTTCCTCTCAAGGCCTGCCTCTACATGGGAGGCGGAGGAAGCCGCCAGAGGGTTCATAACGTAGTCATAGCTGAGGAGAACAGCCGCCTCCATATCATCACTGGCTGCACGACGCCCGCCCACGCAGGCCGGGGGCTTCACCTAGGCGTATCCGAGGTCTACGTCAAGAAAGGAGCACATGTGAGCTTCACCATGGTCCACAACTGGGGCGAGGAGGTGGAGGTGAGGCCTCGCGGCGCGTCATACGTCGAGGCCGGAGGATCGATCTCCGAGAACTACATCACACTCAGCCCCGTAAAGAGCCTCCAGGCCTTCCCCACGGCAACCCTTGCAGGCGAGGGAGCAAAGGCGAGCTTCAACACAATCATGTACTCCAGCCGGGGAAAGATCGATATCGGCAACCAGACGCTGCTCGAGGCCCCAAAGAGCAGCGCTGAATCGATATCGCGAGTCGTCTCGACCGGCGGAGAGATCATCAATCGCGGCCGGATGGTGGGAAAGGTCCCGGATATCAAGGCCCACCTGGAGTGCGTAGGCCTGATCCTGACCGAAAAGGGGCGGATCTACTCGATCCCGGAGCTCGACGGCTGGTGCGGCGGCCTCGACATGTCCCACGAGGCAGCCGTGGGCAAGATCTCCCAGGAGGAGCTCGAGTACCTGATGGCCCGCGGCCTGCCGGCCGACGAGGCTACAAGGGTCATCGTCCGCGGCTTCCTCGACGTGGAGATCAAGGGGCTTCCTCCCGCCCTCAAGGAGGAGATGCAGAGAATCACGAAGCTCGAGGAGATCCACGGGGGGAGCTGAAGGCTCCCCTCATCGCTCTTTTAAGGGGATCGGGGCCGGCTGACAGGGGCCATCACCTCGCGATGGATTTGAGGCTTGCAGCATCCATAATCATAGACATCAATGAGGATTGGCTTGCCCGAGAATAAATATGATCGGGAACAGGGCCTGCAAAAGAACTTGCTCAATATCGTGAGGGTATTTGAGATACTGATCAAAACATACCACTATCCGGAGACATTGCGGTTCCGCTGAAGATCAGCTGAAGGGGCAGTTTACCTCAACGTATTGAGCATGCTCCTGCAAAATTATAGAAGATACGGCACACTGCTTTTATCGAAGACTGATTGGGAATACTTATAAGCCTGGAATGACGAATAACGCTATATAATTTGGTGAGGTTTCATGGCTAAAAAAAAGTTATGATGAAATTGCTTAAGAGATATTTCAATCGGTCGACCAAAGCCCCAATAAGCCAAAAAGATTGAAAAGTTCTACCTTTTGGAATATGTTTCGAGTCAAGAAACGAACAAAGCCGGTAGTAGAGCGAATAACGAGTACTCTAAGGGAGCAAAAGCTTAAAGTTGCTGTGAAATCCGGAGCCGAGTTAGGGATAGAGAATAGATATCATGATTGGATTGAACTTAGTATTGCGATTACTGACGGAGGTGACATAGGGAATGAAAAGGATCCATACACCCCGTCTTTAAAGTGATTTCAAAATATAATAACAATAGATTTCGAAAGTGAAGCAGAGGTTGAGACCTTCTTCGTAGTACCCCTTTTAAGAGAGCTTGGATATGAGTTGGATGATATTTCAATGGGCTACCCAGTTGAGATGTTTGAAGGGGTACACAAGTCTAAAAAAGAGGCTGATATTGTTTTATTTAACGGCTTGAGCAGGGAAAAAGAAAATGCACTCTTAGTGATTGAATGTAAGAAAAAGAATGTCAATGAGGATAATATAGGCCAGGCAAAATCCTATGCTCAGCAAGTATTGCCAGCATATTATGTTATAACCAACGGCCAACAAATAATGGTATTCAAGTATAACGGCTCGCTAGCTCCTGACGAATGCGTCATGAATTTTGATAAATCAAATATTTCAGATAAGTGGATAGAATTAGCTGGGTACATCAGCAAAAAGGCAGCTCTAAGCCGTAAATCATGGTTAATAGAAAAATTTAAAAAGTAAGCCAAGTGGTGTATATGGGTAGGCGCATAAAGCCCATCTATGAATCAATTATATGACGATCGTGATGATAGCGAGAACTGTGATTCTGGCCAATCGATGATCTTGCCCATCCTCGGTGATCGAAATCTGCAGAGTCCTGTGTAGTCCCGAAAGCTATTTATACCATTAATGACTACATATATGTTTGCCGCGTCTTGTGTTGATGGCGTGGGCTGGCGCTTCGATGAAGGCCTTTGGCAACTGGGAGGTGCGCGCCCTTAGGTGGGCGGTGCATTCGCGTTTGGCTTCCTGGTCTGAAGGAATCGATTGCGCCCGGCATAGCCTGGATGGATAGGCCTGTAAGATGCACGCCCTGATAGGCGTAGCACGCCGACCATCGGCTGATAAGCCCGGGGGAAGGCCCACAGGATCCAGGGACGCGGCACCACCAGGACAATGTGGCCGAGGGGCAAAGTCCGCTGCATATCTGCGGTCGGCTCTCGTTTGCGGGGCGCTGTGCGGAACTCCAGCGCAGACTCCCGGCCCCCTCCTGGTAAGGGTGCAAGGTGGGAATGGGCGCCTGGATACGGTCGCATCCCCATACAAAGGGGCTCTGTGGTATTGCGTCTTCTCACCTTCTGCATATCCTTCAGTTCTTTTGGTCGCTTGATCTTTCTTAATCTCTAGATCTATTGCGCCGGCGAGGCCCCGCCCCGCATTGGGCAGACGATAAAGGTTAAATGACCCACCTCCATCTACGCTTTCGAGAGGATAGGCTATGGACAGGTACGAACAGGTGACCGAGCTTGCGCGAAGGAGGGGCATAATGTGGCCGGCCTTCGAGCTGTATGGCGGAGCTGCGGGCTTCTACGACTACGGCCCCCTGGGAGCGCTGCTCAAGAGGAAGATCGAAGATACCTGGAGGCGCATCTTCGTCATCAACGAGGGCTTCGCCGAGATCGAGGCCCCGACCATCGGTGTTGAGGGAATCTTCGCAGCATCTGGCCACCTGAGCGGATTCTCCGATCCTTTGACCGAGTGCCAGGAGTGCAAAGAGGTCTACAGAGCAGACCACCTGATCAAGCATATCGTGGAGGTGCCTGACGCCCTCTCCAACGAGGAGATAGGTCGAATCATCCATGAGAACGATATCTTCTGCCCCGAGTGCGGAGGAGAACTCTCCGAGATCTACGAGTTCAACCTCATGTTCAAGACGACCATAGGACCTGGGTCCACCCATCCCGGGTACCTGCGCCCAGAGACGGCACAGGGCATGTTCATCAACTTCCCGAGGCTTCTTCGCTACTTCAGAGATGCGCTTCCCTTTGGGGCGGTACAGATCGGCAAGTCGTACAGAAATGAGATCTCGCCGCGACAAGGGGTGATCCGCCTGCGCGAGTTCACCCAGGCCGAGGCCGAGGTCTTCATCGATCCTCGCGATAAGACGCACCCCCGCTTCGGGGAGGTTAGCGACCTTACGCTTCGGCTCTACTCCCAGGAGGCGCAGGAGAGGGGCGTAATCGATGAGATGACGCTAGGGGACGCTGTGAAGCGCGGGATCATCGCCCATCAGATGCTCGCTTACTACGTTGCTCGCACCTACCAGTTCCTCATGGCTGTGGGCGTTGCGCCTGAAAGGTTGCGATTTCGCCAGCATAAGGCGGACGAGATGGCCCACTACGCCGCCGACTGCTGGGACGCCGAGGTCCTCCTCGAGCGGCTGGGCTGGATCGAGATAGTCGGAATTGCGGACCGAACCGACTACGATCTGAGGTCGCACATGGCCCATAGCCAGGCCAAGCTCACAGTCTTCGTCCCCTACGCCGAGCCCAAGCGCTGCGAGAGGCTCGTCGTTAGGCCCGATATGAAGGCGCTTGGCCCCCGGTTCAAGGGAGAGGCAAAGGCCGTCGCCGAGGCACTCAAATCGCTCGATGAAGAGGAGCTGAAGGGCGACGTGATATGCGTCGTCGTGGATGGCAAGCCCATAACGATCGAGAAGGATCTCGTATCCTTCGAGGTGGTGGAAGAGGAGATCCGTGGCGAAGATGTGATCCCTCACGTAATAGAGCCGTCTTTTGGGATCGATCGGATCATCTACACCGTTCTCGACCACTCCTACGACCAGGAGGAGGTCGCCGGGGAGAGCCGTGTCGTTCTGCGGTTCATACCGGCCATGGCACCGCTTCAGGTGGCAATCTTGCCCCTCATGGACCGGCCAGAACTTGCTCGGCCGGCCGAGGCCCTCTTGCAGGCCTTCCGACGGGAGGGCATCATGGCCGAGTACGACACCTCGGGGAGCATCGGGAGGAGGTACAGGCGAAACGATGAGGTCGGAACCCCCTTCTGCGTCACAATCGATTACGAGACGATCGAGGAGGCGACAGTCACCATCAGGGACCGCGACTCCATGGGCCAGGTGAGGGTTCCCCTGGATAAGGTCGTGGAGGCCGTTTCCGCCCTCGTCAGGGGAGAGGTCGAGTTCCTGGATGCCGGCACGCCCAGGGAATCGACTTAGGACCAGAGATATGCGCTAGAGGTGGGCGTAGTGATCTCCTGGAACGCCAACTGGAAGCTCTCCCTTCGCCAGGAGATCCGCAGGAAGTCGATACACCTAACCGGCCTTTCCGTCCCTGCTGGCATCATAATGCTTGGCGAGGCCGCAACCGCAGCCTTGATAGCGCTTGCCTTCGTCGTTGCCATCATACTCGAGGCCTTGAGGCTGAAGGGGCGTATCCGCCTCCCGGAGGTGAGGGCCCGGGAGGAAGGGAGGGTTGCTGGCTACTTCTACTACATCCTGGGAAGCCTCGTCACCGTTATCACCTTTCCAGCGACGGTTGCAATATGCGCCATGCTCATGCTCTCCCTGGGAGATGCCGCAAGCGGCCTTTTAGGATCTGTCCTTCGGGGAAGCGACGTTAGAGGCGGGGGACCTTGGCGGATCAAGCCCCTTCCGATCGTCGCCGGGATGTTCCTCGCATGCTTTGCAATAGGCGCCCTCTCCTCCAGCTATACGATGATCCCATGGCCGATATACGCAGCAGGAGCTGCGGGAGCGACGCTTGCCGACTCTGTCCCCCTCTTCCTCGGGCGATTCCCGGTTGACGACAACCTGACCATACCCATCTATGCCGGGACGGCGATGGCTCTCGCCGCGATGGTCATCTGATTGGAAAGGTTTTTTAACGAAGGACTCATAGACGCGAGCGGAAAGGAGGTATGGTATGAATATTATTCTGCTAGGTCCGCCCGGATCGGGCAAGGGTACTCAGGCCAAGATGATCGCCGACAAGTACAGCGTCCGCCACATCTCGACAGGAGATATCCTTCGTGAGAACGTCCGGAACAACACCCCCTTGGGAGTGGAGGCAAAGAAGTTCATGGACGCCGGGCAATTGGTTCCCGACAGCCTGCTTATAGACATCATCAAGGACCGCCTGGCCAAGCCAGACGTGCAGGGCGGCTACATGCTTGACGGCTTCCCACGAACCATTCCCCAGGCTCAAGCCCTGGACAAGATCCTGCCCTCCTTGAAGCAGAAGATCGACGTGGTCCTGAATATCGACGTCCCCGACAATGAACTCGTGCGCCGCCTAAGTGGCAGAAGGATGTGCAAGTGCGGCCGCAGCTACCACATCATGTTCAACCCCCCAAAGGTGGAGGGCAAGTGCGACGAATGCGGTGGGGATCTCTACCACAGGGACGACGATAAGGAAGGAGCCATCATCAACAGGCTCGAGGTCTACAAGCAACAGACCCAGCCTTTGATCGACTACTTCAACAAGCAGGGCATAATCGCCAACATCAATGGCGCAGCCGGGATCCCCAATATCTTCGAGGAGATCTCAGCAACCCTGAACAAGATCTAAGCCCCCCATCAAGGGGGATCTCTTTTTATCCATCGCGGCATCCATTGGCGACGCATGATAATCGTCTACTCATTGGGCGGCTCAATCCTAGCAGGCCAAGATCCAGAGAGCTTGCGAGGCTATGGAAGGGCTCTACAGGAGATCGCTAAAGAGCATCAGGTCTACGTCGTTGTCGGCGGCGGAAGGATCGCCCGGGAGTACATCGAGAAGGCCCGCGCGCTCGGCGCGAGCGAGGCCTTCTGCGACAGCATTGGAATAGAGGCAACGAGGCTCAATGCCCTTCTGCTTGTCGCAGCCCTGGAGGGTAAGGCACCCCTGGAGATCCCCTGCTCCTATCAGAATGCCCTTCTGGCAGCCAGGCTCTATCGCTTGGTCGTGATGGGCGGGCTCTATCCTGGACAGACTACCGACGCCGTCTCGGCGATGCTCGCGGAGTACGCTTGCGCAGACCGTCTGATCATAGCAACATCCGTAGACGGCGTATACACATCGGACCCAGAGACAGATCCATCGGCGAAGAGGATCGAAAGTATGACGCCGGCCGATCTCGTGCTCATAACCAACAGGACCGAGCTAAAGGCCGGATCGCGCTCCCCCGTCGATCCCCTGGCGGCAAAGATCATAGAGAGGAGCAGAATACCCACAGCCATAGTGCTTGGAAAGGAGATAGCGAACCTGAAAAAGGCGATCGCATCTTCCCATACGGGAACTGAGATCAGTATATAGCGTTCCCCAAGAAACCAAGAACCAGCAGGCCATGGAATCCCTTATTGGGATACCTATAAGCTGAATCCCGATTAAGCAAATGACTCGATTTACCCAGTTACGATGGAGCAATGTCTTTGTAGTGCATCCCCCCAAGTGCCCGAGGGCGGAACGGGAAGCCAGACAGGAATCCAGAACTGCCTTCAGCTCCTCAGGCATGATGGATGCGAAGCTTTCGGCCCTCTGATAGCCTTTGAAGGAAGGTGTCCCAAAAGACGCCCTCACCGGCCAGAAGCCGGACCAAGTCCCCCTTAGAGCTGGGGGTTCGTCATCCGATCAGCCACCGGGTTCCCGCCCCGATCTCCGGCTTCGCCGCCCAACGGCGGGAATTCCTTTCGGGTCAGGCCCGAGACCTCTCCTCAAGGGCGCGGATCACCTCGCCCAGCCGTTCTATCTCCTCGCCGTACGCTGCCCAGTTCCCAGCTCGGAGCTCCTCTTGCGCTGCCCTATAGTGAGATCCCGCCCGCACCACCAGCTCCTCGGCCGAGAGGCCGTCTCCATCCAAATCCGCAACGGTTCTTGGGGCCTCGGGGGCGAGGTCGAATATACGTCCGAGGGCCACCTCCAGCGTCTCCTCCATCACGAGCCTGTTGCCGTAGGCAACGATGACCCTCATCAGCTCGGGAAGCTCGCCAATATCTGCCCGGAGGTAGAGAGGCTCGACGTAGAGGAGGCTATTATCTATCGGTATGACCAGGAGGTTCCCCCTGATGACGGTGCTTCCCATCTGGTCCCAAAGAGTCAGCTGCTCGGAGATCTCGGTGCTCTGGTCTATCCTCGCCTCGATCTGCATCGGCCCGAAGACGAGCTGGTCTTTCGGGAACCTGAAGACCAGGAGGTCGCCGTAGTTTAGCTGGTCACACTTTGCGGACATCCAGGCAATCATGTTGTTCCTCGACAGCGGGGTGAAGGGCTGTATCAGCATGAACTCCTCGCCCGTCTCGCCCTCCGGGATCTTCATTATGACGTAGTAGGGCTCGACGCTCTGTCGCCCCCCCTGGTATAACTCCACAGGCATCTCCCAGGCGTCCTCCTTGTTGTAGAAGATCTGGGGGTCGCTCATGTGGTAGTTCTGGTAGATCCCGGCCTGGACGCGGAATAGGTCGGACGGATACCTCATGTGGGCCTTCAGCCCCTCTGGCATCGAGTCGATGTTGAGGAAGAGATCGGGGAATATCGCCTGGTAGGCATTGATTATGGCTTCGTCCTCGACGACGTAGAAAGATACGGTCCCGTTGTGGGCGTCTACTACCACCTTGACCGAGTTTTTGATGTAGTTGAACCGTCCCGAGGGCTCTGAGTACGGGTAGCGGTCGGAGATGGTGTAGGCGTCGATGATCCAGAAGAGACGCCCGTCTTCAAGGACGATGTAAGGGTCCCTGTCGTAGTCGAGGAACGGGGCGATCGTCCTCACCCTCTCGACGATGTTCCTGTGGATCATGATCCTGCTATCATCGGTCAGCTCATTGCTGAGGAGGATCTTGGGGGCCTCCAGCCTGTAGGCCATGAGGAGCTTCATCGCCGGATCGAGCCTCAACCCGCCCGTGCCGGCATAGGTGGTGTAGACGTTCTGGTCGCCCATGGCATAGTCAAACTCGAGGACGTTCGTATTCACGATGACGTAGTCCTTACTCCCCTCACCATAGTAGATCTCGGGCCTTTCGATCTCGCATAGATCTGACTCCGGCGGCAGGTTCTTGATGAAGAACTCTGGAAGCCCCTCAGAGGTCGCTGTGTTTACGGGGCTCATGGCTATCCCGTAGCCGTGGGTGTAGAAGAGGTGGAGGTTCTGCCAGGTCTTGGCCTGATCTGGAAGCCTGTCTGTGGAGATCTCTCTCGCCGAGAGCATCACCTGCCTCTTATTTCCGTCGATATCGTACCTGTCGATGTCGACGTCCAAGAACTCGTAATAGAGCCTGATCTCCTGGAGCTGCTTGTAGGTGGTGAGGAGAGGTCTCCAGTCCCAGATCCGGATGTTCTCAACCGTATCGACGTTTCTCCTGATATCCGCGCCGGTGAGGTCGTAGTCGACTGGAAAGTCCCTCAGATCGACGTCGTCCAGGCCGTAGGCCTGGAGCGTATAGTTGATGTTGTGGGAAATGAACGACCGCTCCATAGTCAGCTCGTTGGGAGAGACGCTGTACTGCTGGATCACCGCAGGATATATCGTGCCGACGGCGCCCGCTCCTACCACAAGAACCAAGATCGCGAGAGGGATTTTCGAGGACCTCTTCCCCGCCGCAAAGGCGAAGAGGAGGAGGGCCGATATCAGCGCCACGACGGCATATATGCAGAGGAACGGAAGCCTCGCGTATACGTCGGCATAACCCGCACCGTAGACGACGCCTCCGCTGGAGTAGAGGAGGTCGTACCGGTCCAGAAGGTACCGGAAAGAAATGAGAAGCACCAGGATCCCCAAGAGAGCGCTGATGTGGGCCAGGGACCTTTCCGGGAGCGACTTCGCGATCTCGGCGTAATCTCTCTCCTCCGGGTTGAAGATGAACCTACCGGCCTGGAGGAAGAGGTAGGCTCCGACGGTGATGGCCAGGTTGATGATGATGGCGACGAAGAGGGCGAACCAGAGGGACCAGAGGAGCGGCAGGGTGAAGACGAAAAATCCGACGTCCATCCCGAATAGAGGATCGTTCACCCCGAAGCTCTGGGCGTTGAGGGCCAACAGTACCCTCTCCCAGCCAAACTGCGCCACAAGGCCGAAGAATACCGATATCAAAACCACGATCCATGTGAGATATCTGGGCCTCTCTCCGATCAACCTCAGGTTTGCGAGGCTCACCGCCCCGAAGGCGAGGGCCGACCCCAGAAAGAGGGCGATCCTCGCCGATATCATCGTCCCGTAGACGCTGGAGTAATCGAGGGACTGGAACCACCGCCATTCCGTCAGCAAATAGGCGATCTGACCTAAAAATACCAGAAGAAGTATCGGGGCCGCAAGGGCCCAACGTTCAATCCTCATAAAAAACCCCGAAAATTACAGACGATCGGCCATTTCGGCCAGAGTGCTCATCCCCCCGAAGGTTGGAGGCAAGATGCGACTTTCGGGTTCCGCGCCATCGCCGGCATCGATGGTGGCGATCTCGCACTCGCCCCAGGTGTTCGATTCGTCGAAGGAGGAACGCAAGCTCCTACGTTCCTCTTTCCACGCCACCTCCGCCATCGAGAACTCCTCCAAAGCTGCCGGAATTGTCATATAAAAAGACTGGCAGGTCCAGATAAATAGCTTTCGTCGATCTGATCCGCGCGCCGCGGGCGGATCAGGACAAACAACTGATTGGAGAGGATCAACAAGGAGCTCAAGCGGAGAGGCCGTGTCGCTGGATCTATCATGATGGACATGAACGAGGAATGGATCACAGGTAAAAAGTATTTTTCGATTGACGCGGAGTGAATGGCCCAGGATACAAGGCTGAGGAAATTACAGCAATTTCGGCATGCTGCCCCCCAAGTCGTGAACTCAAATTGGCTGGATTTTCTTTGGCATTGATGAAAGCGATAACTATTGCCACCCAAGGAAGCGATCAATCTATTTCAAGATACTTTGAGAATCAATAGCACATGACTGTGCCAAGACCATTTGCGCTAAATACCAACCAGCAAAAAATGGACTACCTAACCACTAACAACTCGCTTAATGCCATTTTTAAGCAAGGGCACATTGAGGTCGTGAATCAGTTATGAGCTGGAATGTCCCAGAGAATCCCTCGCGGCGATTTCTCATGAGATCACGAGCGATAGACTGGTTGTAGAAACTCCAACCTATTTCAGAATCACGACCCTGCATCGAGATCTATTTTTTTTTATGCGCCTACTTAATCTGAGTGGTTAGGGTGTTAGCGACTTCATCAGATCCTCTGGGGAAACGATCCCCCATGGCACCCCTTTTTCGGTGACAACGACCTGGTTTATTCCGGCCCTGGCCAGGATCTTTATGGCCTCGTATATCAGCTCCTCGGACTCCATGGTCAGGTAGCTCCGGTTCATGATCTCCTTTATGCCCACGTCGATCCTGCCATCGGCAACGGCCCTTGCGATATCCGTTAGGTTAACGAGGCCCGGAGGATTCTCCTCCACGAGGGCATCCATCACGCCATTGTGCACCAAGATTCGTGATGCCTCCCTCAGGGTCGCCTCGGGAGGTATGCGAACTGCCCTTCTGGCTACATCCTTGACAGGGATGCGAGGGACGGAGATCATCTCATCCACATGGAAGATGAGCTGACTCATGGTGTCATCCCTTCCTGTGACCTTGCCCCTGATGTAGAGCCTGTTGACCGGGGTGGGCCCAACCTCAACCACGTCGCCTATGTTGAACTGCCTGATATTGCCCGTTATGCGCACGACACCACCACAGGCGTCCTGCTGCATGACCTTGTTGAAGATGATCTCATTCACGGAGGTCCCCTCAACCATGACACCGTTTCGCACAACCGCTACCTCGACGGTCTTGCCGCTGGTATCCAGGTTCATGGCCTCATAGGCCCCCCCAGTGGCCTTGTATCCGCCTTTGGGCCCGGGGACTCCTTCTACTAGGTTGAGGGCCTTGAGGGATTGCATCTGGTTCCTAATCGTTCCTGGATTGCGATCGATCAGCTCGGCGATCTCCTCGCCCTTGACCGCTCGCCCATCCTTGCGATGAATATTGATCAACGCAGTCAGTATGTCCCTTTGTACAGATGTGAGTTCCATGTAGATTCGGCTATTCGTCACCATAATTTCCTATATATACTTGTTCCTCATAAGACGGCTCAGATCTGCCATATAGTCCGATATAGGACGCCACTGACCATGAAAGGCCAGCCTTGGCATTCTTTAGCACACAATCAATATCGGCGAGGTCTCAACGCTTAGATAGGTCCCCTCATAGGGCAAGCCATCTTCCCCCCATAGGGCAGACGCCCCATACGCCTCCATATATCCTTGAGGGGCTCATCCAGGGCGTTGCCCTCCGATCTTGGAAGGCAGGCGCAGGGGTAGACCTCCCCCGCCGGGGTGATGTGCAGCCAACTTCTCCCTGCAAAGCAGCCCATCCGATCCATTGCCTCGGGGACGGAGAATATGCGCGGCTGCGGGGCCCCCTCCACGAATCGCCGCAGAGTCGCGTGATCGGCCCTCGTGAGAGTAACACCCTCTCGCCCAGCCCATCGCCCTGTCGGCACAACCTCGAAGAGGGTAAGCTCGTGAGCGCCGACCTTCCGGCAGAGCTCGTGGAGCTCATGGAGGAGGCTCATGTTCTCCCTCCTAAGAACGACATAGAGGTCGACCAGAAGCCCAGCCCGAAGCCCGCTCTCAACGGCAGCCATGGCGTCGTCGTACGCGCCCGCCCTCCCGCGCATGGCGTCGTGCTCGCAAGGTCGGGGGCTGTCGAGGCTCACGTTCACCGCGTAGAGACCCGCCCCCTTCAGCTCGCGGGCAAGGGATGAGGAGAAGCCGGCCCCAGAGGTGAAGAGCGTGGCGCAAGCCCTCGAGTCAACTGCGGATACGAGCCTTGAAAGCTCCTTATACATGGCAGGCTCGCCCCCATCGAAGATCACGAGAGTCGTTCCCAGATCAAGGGCTTGATCGATGAGGCCTGTAACCTGGGGCACGGTGAGCTTCATTCGTCTGCCGCTGTCTGGAAGGGCGCAGTGCTGGCAGCGATTGGGACACTCCTCGGTAATCGAGATCGTGACCTGGTCAGGGGTCCTGATACCGAGCGTTGCCATGAGCTGGCTCTTCACAAAACGGCTGAATGCCGGGCTCGGGATGGGCGGAAGCCACGTCGAAAGGCAGAGCTCTTCCCCTGCCAGGACCGGGATCTGCCCATCCACCATCTCCAGGGAGGACTTGACCTTTGGTAGGAAGGAGATGGGCCCGCGCGCTTTCGTCTTGATCCTTCCGCCCTCCAGGCAAGCCGAGACATCGAGCAGGGGATGGCTGAAGAGGGAATATGTGGTCATGCTCGATAGACGAGATCCGGCTCGAATACCTTCTCCCCCAGAAGAGCGCCCTCGAGGTTTCTGTAGAAGCAGGAACGATAACCCATATGGCAGGCTCCACCCTTCTGCTCGACCTTGAGGAGGATCGCATCCTCGTCGCAGTCAATCCTGATCTCCTTCACCAGCTGCTCATGTCCCGAGGACTCCCCCTTCAGCCAGAGCCTGTCTCTTGAGCGCGACCAGTAGTGCGCCCTCCCGGTCTCTACCGTCCTCCTCAGGGCTTCCTCGTTCATATAGGCCAGCATGAGCACCTCGCCCGTCTCCCAGTCCTGGGCGATTGTAGGCACGAGCCCGCCCTCCTTTAGGCCTCGGATCATGGGTGGATGATAGCCATATATCTTATAAAGGCGATTGGGTTGGCGATGAGCCGTTGCATTGACTGTAAGGGCAAAGGGCTCTGCGGACGCCCTATATGCCCCATATTGAGGCGCTCGCGCGAGATCTCATCGCTTCCCCCGCTGGGCACTAGCCTCGCCGGGGATTCTCCCCCTGAGGTCCTGGTCGGACATAGGGGCTACCCCACTATCTGGGCAGGCCCCCTCATCCCTGCGATGGAAAGGCCTCCTTCCGACCATTCGGCCCTCGCGAAGATGGATGTGGGGGAGGTCGTGGCCCTTCGTTCAGCGCTCGTGCGCTCCAACACCCGCCTCGGGGTCTCCGAGGCGAAAAGCCCCGGAAAGCTTCTAGCGGAGGCCCAGGAGATCGCTATGTCGAGCCGTCCTGTATCGACAGAGGTCACATTTCATAAGCCGCCACGCGGCATCCTCAGATTCGACGGCGTTTTAAGCCCCAGTGGGCCGAGCGGGACCATCGAGGAGATGGAGATCACATCCAATCCGATCATCCCCAGGAAGGTGGATCAGGTGGTCGAGGAGGGCGCGAAGGCCTTCCAGGCGGCATCCGAGCTCTATTTTGCCCAGATCGACGTCGACCACATCTCTCGGCTGCTCTCCCTAGGCCTTCTGGGGGAGGAGAGGAAGCTCGTTCCCACCCGCTGGTCCATAACCGCCTCCGATGACATGGTGGGAAGGACTCTCACCGAGAAGGTGCTCGATATGCCGCTTCTCTCCGACTGCCTCCTCTTCTCGGGCGAGAGGTTGGGAAATCACTTCGAGATATTGCTCATGCCCCTGAATTATCGATTCGAGGTCGTGGAGATATGGATGCCTCATTCGGCCTGGTCCGGTGGGGAGGCATGGATCGGCTCGGACGGAGAGGGCCTGCGGGGCAAGCAGGGGTACAGCTCCCTTGCCGGAGGGTACTACGCAGCCCGCCTCGCCGCACTGGAAGGGCTCCTCCGTATGGGCCGCCAGGCGGCCGTCCTCGCGCTTCGGGAGATCGGGCCCTCCTACTGGGCCCCCCTTGGCGTATGGGTGGTCAGGGAAGCGGCCCGGGCGGCGATGGCGTCTCTGCCCCAGAGGTTCTCGACCATTGGAGAGGCGCTCAGCGCTGCTGCCGCGCGCATGCAGACTCCCATGAGCGAGTGGCATCCCCACGCCAAGAGCCTCTCGCAGCCTTCCCAGACAACCCTTGCGGGCTTCCTCTAAGGGATGGGGCACCTCCCCCAATATCGGCCACAGAAAGAGTTATATGTTTGCACGACTATAAGAAGCATTCGTTAACCGAAACGGGGGTTAAAGGCCTATGTGGAGAAGAAAGTACCCATCGATATTCGATATATTCGAGAGCTTCAGCAAGGGATTTCCCTTTGATAAGATGAACCGCCTGGAGGAGGACTGGTTCAAGGTCCCCTTCGAGGACCTCATAAATAAGTTTGAGGAGGGCATGCCGGAGGATATGAAGGAGCTCGTCAAAGAGGAGAAGACCCCCTACGGGGTTTCCCGCAGATACGGCCCCTTCGTCTACGGATTCAGCTACACCTCTGAACCTGGAAAGGAGCCGGTCTTCAGGGAGTTTGGAAACATCAAGCCCACCGTCCGGGGAATCGAGCCTAGCTCCGGGCGCGAGCCCATGGTCGATGTGATGGAGGAGAAGGACGGCTACAAGATCTTCGCCGAGCTTCCCGGGGTTGAGAAGGACGACATAAAGCTCGACGTTGCCGAAGACAGCATCGAGATCTCGACCAAGGACGACAAGAAGTTCTTCAAGATGATCCCCCTCGACTCCGCGGTGGATGCGGAAAGCACGAAGGCATCCTACAAGAACGGGGTCCTCACCGTTGAGCTGAAGAAGGAGGAGAAGCGCAAGGGCAAAGAGGTCACGATCGAGTGATCCTAGACCGCCTCTTTTTTTTCGGCCTAACGCGTTCTGACGCAGGCGAGGAGGGAAGATCACGGCCAAGACATTGAGAACGATCGAGTTGCTCGATCGTCCTCGAAGGGCTCGGCGAGACGCTACGATCTTGCCTCTTTATATTTTGTGGCCGACCTCGCGCGATGGTCGTGAACTCAGAATTGGTTGGAATTTCTCTGGCATTGATGAGGGCGATAACT
>CAZWDT010000004.1:0-62961 GCA_964632755.1 uncultured Methanotrichaceae archaeon | reverse complement strand
ATGGTAACGGTGGAGCAGGCGGTGACGGCGGCAATTCCGGCGATGCTGGAGATGGTGGAAAAGGGACCGCGCTCTCGCTCGGCTTTGGAATCGGCTTTGATATCGGCAACTTCCAGATTCCTGGAATAGGATTATCCGCGGCCGTAGGGCTTGGCGGCGTTGGCGGCACAGGTGGGGCAGGCGGAGACGGCGGAGCCGGAGGCGATGGCGTAGGCGGGGCTGGTTCCGGCGGAATCGCGTACGGTGGCGGATTATTTGTGCAGGGCAAGGCCGAGATCCAAGGCTCCCGCGTGGCCGACAATGTCGTTGCTGGCGGCGGTGGTGTCGGCGGCCAGGCCTTTGGCGCCACCGGCGGGACTGGCGCCGCGGGCAAAGCTGGCGGATCGAGCGATGCTAGCTCTACTTCCGTTGGAGCTGCACTCGGGCTTGGCAACTTTTCCATCGGCGGAGGCGTGGCATTTGCATTGTCCAACCCCGGAGATGGCGGCGCGGGCGCAACAGGCGGAAAAGGCGGCGAAGCTACAGGCGGGGCAGCCTTCGGCGGCGAGGCTCTTGGAGGCGGAATCTTCGGAGTTGGTGATTTGGCCGTCACGTCTTCGGAGATCGAGGAGAACCGGGCAATCGGCGCATCCGGCATCGGAGGTTTGGCCGAAGGCGGTAGAGGCGGAGATGGCGGCGATGGCAACGACGGGGGAGAGGGCGAAACCAACGGATTTGGGGTCGGCGTGGGAGTCGGTGCGAAGACTAATTGCTACGGCGTCGGTATGGGCGGATCGGGCTCCAATGGCGGCGATGGAGGCGCGGGCGCCGCAGGCGGCGCAGGCGGCATGGGCGCCGGAGGCTCCGGCATCGGTGGAGGGGCAATAGGCGGAGGCCTATACAGTGCTCAAAGCCTGATCACCGAAGGCTCAACGATCCAGAACAACCAGGCCCTTGGAGGTTCGGGCACCGGCGGCAATGCCTTTGGAGGCCTTGGCGGTGTCGGGGGCGCTGGCGGAGACGGCGGGAGCATCTCAAAGTCCGAGGGCGGAGGAGGAGGAGTAGGAATCGGCCTTATGGGTTCCTTCACTGGGGCGATCGCCGATCTTCTGGAGTGTTTCGGTTTGTACTTAAGGAGGCCACCCAATACCGATGGCGCAATCGGCGCAGGCGTCGGCGTTGCGATCGGTGGATCCGCTGCTGACGGCCTCAAGGGAGGCCAGGGCGGCCTCGGCGCAGGCGGCGCAGGCACCGGAGGCCAGGCCGTCGGAGGTGGAATATTCGCAGCTGGATCTACGCTTTTGTTGGACGGAAGCGAGATCCTAAGAAACGAGGCCATAGGCGGCTCAGGCGTCGGCGGCGAGGCCCTTGGCGGGGCCGGTGGAGCTGGTGGCGCGGGCGGTTCCGGCGGTGAAGCAACCGGCAAGGGAGGCGGAGGCGCTGGATTCGAGCTCTACACATCCGGCGCAGGGATCTACGCCGACTGGCCCGATTGGATTCCCGGCCTGCCTGACGAGTCCTGGATGGGGATAAAAACGATCTTCACGATCCCGGAAAAGTACGGCGGTGGTGTGGGCCTCGGGCTTGGCCTTGGCGGGGATGGCGGAAACGGGAGCGCGGGAGGCGCTGGCGGAAACGCCGAGGGCGGCAAGGGAGTTGGTGGAAGCGCCTTCGGAGGAGGAATATATAGCCAGGTCGGCTCGACCGCGGTTGAGAGAGGCAATGTCTGCGAAAACCTAGCCGAGGGCGGAGCTGGAGAGGGTGGAAGCGCCACCGGCGGCGAAGGCGGGAAGGGCGGTGCAGGCGGTGTAGGCGGCACGGTCCTTGGCGCAAGCGATGCAGCTGGCGTGAGCTATAGCTTCAACATTCCTGATAGTATCAATCATGTCGGTGTGAGCATCGGAATCGGGAGCTTCATAAGTAGCATCATCGGGATTCCCATACCAGAAGGCACCTCAGACCTCGACGTGACCGTAGGATTCAAGGTGCCCACCATAACTGTGGCTGCTGCTGGAGGATATTCGATAGGCCTTGGCGTTGGAATCGCAGGCGAAGGCGGCGATGGAGACCTTGGCGGAGGCGGTGGTCTTGCCCTTGGCGGGGAAGGAAGCGGAGGCGATGGTATAGGCGGGGGATTCTACAGCGCCGGATCCTCGACGATCAGCGAGACTAGCCTTCTCGATAATATGGCGATTGGCGGCTATGGAATCGGCGGAAAGGGCCAGGGCGGCGCAGGCGGCCAGGGCGGCCAGGGTGCCGAGGGGGGATCTGCCGACAGCAGAGGCATGACCATTGGCGGCAATATAATAAAAGGCTCTGTTGATCAGCTATTCTATTCCGTCGACTTCAATGTAGGCGGTGGTCTGAGCTTCGCCGACGACGGCGGTGATGGCGGAGACGGCGGATCTGGAGGCGCTGGATCCGGCGGCAATGGCGTTGCAGGCCTTGGCGGTGGCGGCGGCATCTACAACGGCGGAAATATGGTCCTCATGGACAGCCTTGTGCAGGAGAACTGGGCCGTTGGCGGCAAAGCCGATGGCGGCTCCGGCCAGGGCGGTGTAGGCGGCCAAGGCGGCGCAGGCGGCGTAGGCGGAGCTGGCAAGGGACTGGGCATGGGAGCAGGCCTCAACTTCTCGATTGGACGCGACCTTGGCAAGGCCGAGGCAACACTCAGGCTCGCGGCCACGTTGAGCACCGGCGGATTTGCCGGAAACGGCGGAGATGGCGGCGAAGGCGGCATTGGCGGGGCTGGCACAAACGGCATCTCGACAGGCGGAGATTCATTAGGAGGAGGGATCTTCGATTCAGGCACGTTGAACCTGGATAACGCGACTGCATCGAGCAACCATATCCAGGCAGGCGATGCCACGATAGAAACAGTCCAGGGAGGCAGTGGAGGCCTAGGCGGAGAGGGCGGAGAGAGCGGCGGGAAGAGCAGCCAAGGTCCTAACATCAGCCTATTGCTGTTTACCGCATCCAAGTTTGGCCCCTTCCAGGTGCTATCAGGCTACATTGTCGACGAGACGATCGATCTCACAGGAAGCCTGACCGGCCAGGATGGCGATCCCGGCAACGCCGGAGGAATTGGGGCTAAGACCGATAACATCCCAACGCCTGGAACTGCCCAGGGGGAGGATATCTACAGCTAGAGGCAGATAGATAAAGGGATCAAGGAGGAGGGGGGCGAGATGGATAGCTCGATCTCGCCCTCTCTGCATTTTCGGTCGTTCATCCAACGTCACGCATCCGTAACTTGAAAAAGGAAACTGTTTATTATTAAAAAAATATTAATACGAGGGGCAACGTATGAATTTATCAAGTTAGTGTGTCCACTCGATTATCTTTATGCTAGGCATGATATTTTTCGCTATGCCCCCCTTTATCTCTTCATAATGAGGGCAGGGAAAGTTGATCGGATTTCCCTTGCTGATACAAGAGGCAAGGACGATGGCTTCCGCTCCGCGCTCAACCATCAACTTCGCCCTGGATATGGCTCTTTTACCAGGGCATCCGCCACATGAAACAAATCCTACAATCTCAACCGGGCCAGTCTCCGCAAAGGCCATTTTTCCCTCAGATGCGATTTTGAAATCCATCGTCCCGGGACATATATCTTCGGTTTGCTGGCACCTGATAATTCCAACTTTCATCATTCGGCTTCCTCACAGACAGATCTATCCGCATACCTTGAGAACATCATATATTAACGCTTGCATTAATGCCATCCACCAGCGCAAGCGGCGAGACGCTGTTCTTGTCGAGAGCAAGCTCCTCCGGTCCAAGGCCAAGCGCGATTCCAGCTAGCTGTGTTACATAGAGCACTGGAAGTCCGATCTCCTCTTTATATCGAGACTCGATCGACCTCTGCATGGCATCGAGCATGAGGTGGCATAGAGGGCATGCGGTCACCACCGCCTCTGCCCCGGCAGATTTTGCCGCCCTCAGTATTTGGAAGGCCGAGCGACTTGCTGCCTCCTCCTGTGACATAAATATAGGGCCTCCGCAGCAGAGCGTGCGGCAGGGATGCGCCACGGCCTTGCCGCCGAGGAGGGCGATGAACCTCTCGAGGATCTGAGGGTTCTCGGGGCTGTCGAGGCCGAGAGAAGGCCTCGTGAGAAGGCAGCCATAGTAGGGGGCAACCTTCAGGCCGTTCAAGGGTACAACGACCGACCCCTCGTCCATCGCCTCCATGATCACCTCCAGGACATGCCTTACATCCGCTCCCTTGTAGGGAGAATCGAGAAGCGAGTTCACCCTCTCCCGGAGGTGCTTATCCTCGAGCCGCAGGGCGGCTATGCGCAGGTTGCTGTAGCAGATCGAGCAGCTGGTCATAATGGGATCCTTGGCCCTTGCCATGTTCCTTGCAGAAAGCCCGACTGCAAGGAGCTCGTTCGAGCAGTGCGTTGCTCCACAGCAGTTCCAGTCTTCGATCTCCTCTAGCTCGATTCCAAGAGCCTTGCAGACCGAGCGAGTGGATATATCGTACTCGATTCCCGTCGACTTTGCAACGCAGCCTGGGTAATAGGCAAGCTTCATGACTCCTCCAGCCCCTCGAAGACTCGGGATAGCTCCTCGATCCCCGAGATGCGGCTCTTTTCGCAATCGATCTTGCCTTTCTGGACCAGCTCAAGCCCCATCGTCATTATCTGGACCGCTGCCGTGGGGTTGTAGAGGGCATAGAGGGCGGAGAGGTAGAACTCGGATACGCGACCCGTCTCCCTCACCTGTCCCATGAAGAGATCCTCCAAGGACTGATCTGGATTCCTCCCCCCCTGGGCCTCATTGATATGGCGTAGCGCTGCAACAAGCGACTTGGGCCTGATCCCTCGGGGACATCTCACAGTACAGAGAAGGCAGGATGTACAGAGCCAGATGGAGCGGCTTTTGAGGGCCTCCTCGCATCGATCATTCAAGACAAGCCGCACGAGCTCCCTAATGCTCTCGTCCATCAAATCTGCAGTAGAACAGCTGGCAGAACAGCTGCCGCACTGTATGCAGCAACGAAGCTCATCTCCGGCCAGCCTAAGCACGTCGGATCTGTTGCTCATATCATCCCTCCTCCACATCTGCCTTGCCCTTTGCTCGGGCCTTATTTGCTCGAGAGGCTATCTTCTCCGCGGCCTCAACCGGAGACTCCCTCTCCCAGATGAACCTGACCTTCGGCTTCTTCATCACAGGTTGGAGCAGGTCTAGCCGCTCGCCTACGAGCTTCAGTATGGACGGATCCCTTTGAGGTGCCTCGATTCGAGGAATGAGCACTTTCTCTATCTTTGGCGGCTCGATCGCGCCTGAGAGATCAGGCCTCCTTCTCTCCCCGCTGATGATCGACCTGATCGCCTCCTTCCACTCCAGAGACCAGGGCGTCTCCATGACGGCGGTATGAGATACGCCTGCGCGCTCCACCTTTATCGCTATGCAGTGACACGCATTGGCGCAGGCTCCGCAGAAGATGCACTGCTCCTCCACGACGCCGACCTTCCCGTCCTCCCTCTGGTACCAGCAGCCGCTTGGGCAGACGTTGAAGCAGCCGTGGCATCCCAGTGGATCGCACTCGGGCAGCCTCTCTTCTATTAGGGAGATCTTGCCATCGAAGGGCTTTACGACGTCGATTGCATCATAGGGACAGACGAGGGCGCAGCGTCCGCATCCCATGCAGAGATCGCTATCGATGAGGATATCACCGTGGAGGTCGAGCACGGCATCGAGTGGGGGTCCCTCCACAGAAATCGCCTCCTCCGGGCAGATGCCGACGCAGAGGCCGCAGTAGTCGCAGAGGTCCTCGTCGACGAGCAGCTGGTCGAATGGGACTATCTCCCTCGGATCCCTTTTCTCTTTCTCCATCATGACGAATGCCTTGCAGAAGGAGGAGCATATGCCGCAGAGGTTGCACTTCTCCTCGTCGACCTCGATTCTGCCATCGATCCCCTCCCGCAAGGGGCCAAAATCCTCCCTCGTCTTGTTGAATAGAACGGTTATTGCCTCTGTGGGGCATACCGGCTCGCAGAGGCCGCATGGAAGGCAGTTCTCGTTTGGCTGGGCGCCGAAGAGCAGATGGGGGTAGTCCGAATCCTCCTGGATATCCTCATCGTTCACGGTGAACCTGTATGCCTTCACAGGGCAGAAGTTTGCGCACATGCCGCAAAAGACGCATTCATCTAGGTCTATCAGCACCGGCGGGGCATCCAACCCGGTGGCAATCTCGATCAGTGGCCCCTTCTGTAAGGCCTTTGTCGGACACAGGTCAATGCATATGCCGCAGCCGTTGCACCTCTTGTAATCGTAGTCAAGGATCTTCGTGGACTCCTCCGATCTCTGGATCGACCTGATGTGGGATCCTTCGACGTCCATCTCCTTCTCGAGCTTCATTTCGGCTCACCCTCCCTCGCCTGTTGGATCTCCGTTCCAGTTGGACCGAGGTCCTTGAGCTCTTCGACGAAGGACTCGAGCTCCCTTGCGAAGATCTCGCCTTCGCTTGCGGCACACCAGATGATCTTGACCCTACCCGGATCTAGGCCGATCTTCCCCAGAACGCCTTTGAGCACCTCCACCCTCTGGAGCGCCTGATCGTTTCCTACGACGTAATGGCATTCCCCCAGGCGACAGCCTGCGATGAGCACGCCGTCTGCTCCCAATCGCAATGCCTCCATCACGAAGCTGGGATCGACCCTGCCTGCGCACATGACCCTGATTATACGGGCGTTCGTTGGATACTGGATCCGGGAGGTCCCGGCCAGGTCTGCCCCTGCATAGCTGCACCAGTTGCAGAGGAAGGCCACTATGAAAGGATACTCACCCTTCACCTCGGTCGCCGCCCTTACCTGAGCCAGTATCTGCTCGTCTGAGAATAGTCGCATGTGGATTGCGTCCGTTGGACATGCCGCAGCACAGGTGCCGCAACCCTTGCATGCCGCCTCGTCTACGAAGGCGGTCCCATTGACCGAGATCGCCTTGCTCGGGCAGATGCCCTCGCAGAGCTTACATCCCACGCACGCATCCCTGTCCACATAGGCAACCGTTGGGTCGAGGGAGATCTCCCCTTTCATCAGAAGGCCCAAGGCCTTGGAGGCGGCGGCTCCCCCCTGGGCGATCGAGACCTGTATCTCCTTTGGGCCGGATGCGCAGCCTGCGATGAGTACGCCATCGATATGGGCTTCAACCGGCCTCATCTTTGGATGAGCGATCTCGAAGAATCGGTCGGTCCTGCGAGAGAGGCCGAGCAGGTTTCCGACGACTTCAGCCCCAGAATCGGGCTCGAGGCCGATCGAGAGCACTGCCATATCGCACTTCCGTCGCTGATACTCCCCGAGCAACGTGTCCTCGTAGTGCAGATAGATCTCGCCGTCCACCTCCTTGATCTCGGCGACGCGCCCCCGGATGAACTCGATTCCCAATCTCTGGGCCCTTTGATAGAACTCCTCATAGCCTTCGCCGCCCGCCCTCATATCGATGTAGTGTATGGAGATATCCATCTCCGGGTACTTCTCCTTGATCAGCTGGGCGTTCTTGAGCGAGGCCATGCAGCATATGCGGGAGCAGTAAAGGTTGCCGACGGTTGCATCCCTCGATCCCACGCATTGGAGGAAGGCAACCGATCGGGCGATCTCGCCCGTGGAGGGGCGGACGATCTCGCCCCCCGTTGGGCCTGCGGCGTTGAGCATGCGCTCCACCTGGAGGGAGGTGATCACGTCGCGATAGCGTCCGAAACCATACTCCTCCTTTCGTGACGCATCGAATGGCTGCCATCCAGTGGCGACGATGATTGCACCTACGTCGAACTTGAAGGCCTCCTCCCTCTGCTCGTAATCGACGGCATCTGCCGGGCATGCCTCCTCGCAGAGGCCGCAACCTATGCATGCCTGGGGATCTATGCAGGCCACGAGGGGGACTGCCTGGGGAATGGCCATGTAGATCGCCTTTCTCTTGCCTATGCCGAAGTCGTACTCGTTTGGGACCTCCACAGGACAGGCTCCGGCGCAGTCGTTGATGCAGCCCTTGCATTTGCCGGCGTCGACATACCTCGGCCTCCTTACACCGCTTACGGTGAAGTTGCCCACGCTTCCGTCAACGTTCAGTATCTCCGAGTATGTGTAAAGGGTTATCAGAGGATGGTTGTAGACATCGGTCATCTTCGGCGCGAGAACGCATATCGAGCAGTCGTTTGTGGGAAATACGTCGGTTAGGAGCGCCATGTAGCCGCCAATGGTCGGCCGCCGCTCCACAAGGAAGACGTGGAGTCCTGCGTTTGCAAGCTCGAGGGCGGCGGATATACCCGCAACCCCGCCTCCGATGACGAGGACGTTTCGGCTGACAGGCATCACCTCTCCCTCGAGGGGGGAAAGCAGCTCTGCCTTCGCAACTGCCATCCGTATGAGGTCTTTTGCCTTCTCGGTTGCGAGGGCAGGCTCCTCCATATGCACCCAGGAACACTGCTCCCTGATGTTTGCCATCTCGAGGAGGTATGGATTTAGCCCGGCATCCTTCAGGACGCTTCGAAACGTCGGCTCGTGTAGGCGAGGCGAGCAGGCCGCCACCACCACCCGATTCACCTTCCCCTCCCTGATATCCTCCTTGATCGTCTCCTGGCCCACGTCAGAGCAGGAGAACTGGAGTTCCCTTGCCACTGCCACGTCGGGGAGACTCTCGGCGAAACGAACCAACTCCTCGATGTCCAGGACGCTAGCGATGTTCAGGCCACAATGACAGATGTATACTCCGGTGCTCATGGGAAGGCCTCGGATCATTGTGTCATGACCCATCATTATAAAGGTATGCTGGGAAATGGGGAAATACCTTCCAGGTATGCTGGTGTATAGCAGGAGGTGGATATCGATGGATGGAGCACTTCGTCGAGATGAGGATGAGATGGAGAAGCTTGGGCCCCTTCGAGGGGGCGCAAGCGAGACCTGGCCCCCCGTTCGAGGGGATTACCATATCAGAGATCCCGCAAGAGCCGTTGCAGTCATGACGCTTGCAAGCCGCCTTATAGTGGATGGGTCGGCCATCTGCGGCCCTTGCGTAACCGAGAACCTTGGGATAGAGAAGATCGTTGCAAACGTCATCTCCAACTCGATGATTCGCTTCGTTCTCGTGTGCGGCCAGGAGTCAAGAGGCCACCTCCCAGGAGACGCGATACTTGCCCTTCACAGGGGGGGGGTGGACGACCAGGGGCGAATCGTTGGCGCTCGGGGGGCGATCCCTTATATCCAGAACCTGCCACGCGAGGCCGTAGCCCGTTTCCAGAGGCAGGTCGAGCTCGTGGACAGGATCGGCCTTGAGGACAGAGATTCTATCGAGCGCCTTATCGAGGAGCTGGAGGAGAGGGCAGTCCCATTTCCAGAGTCGCCCTTCTATGTTGTGAGCAGGCGGGCATCCCGCAGGCCCCCCTCGGGGGGAGAGGGCGATGTGATCTTCGGCCGCGGCGTCTGCCTGGACAGCATGGCCTGGCTTACCCAGTCGGAGGCCTAGGATGTTTCGCTTCTCAAAGGATCAGCAAGTTATGAACATCGGCGGGGTGAGGATCGGAGGCCAGCCTGGGGAGTATCCGACGGCTCTTGCAGGGACGATCTTCTACCACGGCCAGGCGATGGTAAAGGACCCGGAGAAGGGGATATTCGATAGGCGTTTTGCGGAGGATTTGATACGCCGGCAGAGCGAGCTATCGGATGAGACTGGAAACCCGGCAATCGTCCACATCTTCGCAAGGAGCATCGAGGCCTTCTCCAGATATCTCGATTTTGTGGAGGCCTGCTGGGATGGTCCCATCATAGCCGACTCCTCGGAGGCCGAGACGAGGGCAGGGATTGTGGAGCTCTTGTCCGAGATCGGCTACGCCGACCTGGCCATCTATAACAGCCTCGGCGCGGCAACGACCCCGGCAGAGGCAGAGGCCCTTTTAAACGGCGACCTCGACTCAGCGATACTCCTTGCCTACAATCCCGTCCGGTCCGATCCCGAGGGGTCTCTCGACCTCCTGGAAAACGGCGGCGGAATAAAGGATAAGGGGCTCATCCCTTTTGCGAGGGAGGCGGGACTCATCAATCTGCTGATAGATCCAGGCGTAGTCCCCCTCGGCTCCGGAGCTGGAAGGGCCCTTCGGTTCACGGTGATGGCCAAGGCCAGGCTCGGCCTTCCCGTGGGCTCTGGGATGCACAACGCTGTGAGCTCCTGGCACTGGCTCAAGGGGCGGGAGAGGACGGCGAGGCACTGCTGCGATGCAGCATCGGCCGCGCTTCAGCAGCTTGCAGGGGGCGACTATCTCCTCTATGGGCCGATCGAGCGGGCAGAGACCGTCTTTCCCGTGGCCGCAATGGCCGACATAATGGTTGCAGAAGCCGTTCGGAATCTCGACGTCGTTTCAACGGAAGATCATCCCATCCACCGGCTGGTATGAGCTGAACGCCGATATGGGACGGAAACGGCCATGATCCAGCGAAGCTGCCATAACCCGGCCGGAGGTGAGATATAACCACGGCAGTCCATCTCTCCTCATGCATCTTTCGCGAGAAGAGGAGAGGATATATCAAGGCGATGAGGGGGAGAGCCTCAGGCGGGCGATGGAGATTCTGGTTGCCCTTGGCGATATCTTCGGGGCCGAGAGGCTGATTCCCATAAGAAGCGTCCAGATCGCGGGAGTATCCTTCAAGAACATCGGTGAGGCCGGCCTCGAGTGGATCTCCGAGATGGAGGGCAAGGTGGCAGTCAAGAGCGTCCTGAATCCCGCTGGGATGGACCTCCTCCGCTGGAAGGAGATGGGGATCTCGGAGGAGTTCGCCTCCCGGCAGCTCGCGGTTGTTGAGGCTTACAGGAAGCTTGGCATATCGACCGACTGCACCTGCACGCCTTACAACATCCATCCCGATATGGCAAGGCGGGGTGATCATCTCGCCTGGAGCGAGTCGTCGGCGGTCGCCTATGCTAACTCGGTTATAGGGGCGAGGACGAACCGGGAGGGCGGCCCTTCAGCCCTCGCTGCGGCTCTCATCGGAAAGACGCCCTATTACGGCTACCACCTCGACGAGAACAGGGCTCCGACCCTCGGCGTCAATGTCGAATGCGATCTTGCAGGCTCCGACTACGGGGCGCTTGGCCATATCGTCGGAAAGGTCGTCGGAGGCGGAGTGCCCCAATTTCACCTGGCCGGCCGGCCCACCCAGGAAGAACTCAAGGCCCTTGGAGCGGCAATGGCTGCGAGCGGATCTGTGGCCCTGTTCTACGTAGAGGGCTCAGGACCAGAGCCTTTCGCCGAAACCCTTGCGAAGGATGCCAAGGAGTGGATGGCAGTCGATCGAAGGGAGATCGACGAGCTATACGCCGCAAACCCCGGAGACGACTCAGATCTGGTGGCGCTCGGCTGTCCCCATTGCTCCCGCCATGAGCTCGAAGGCCTCGCCCGCCTCCTCGACGGTCAAAGCGTAGAACGCGAGCTCTGGATCTGCACTGCCCGGAGGATCGCTCAGGACTGCCCAGATCTCGTGGACAGAATCGAGCGCTCGGGGGCGAAGGTCATATGCGATACGTGCATGGTGGTGTCGCCAGCTAGCGAACGCTATAGGAAGATCATGGTAAACTCGGGAAAGGCATTGAACTATATTCCCGGCCTGTGCGGCGTAAAGGCCGCGTTCGGCTCGACCGAGGAGTGCATCCGCGTGGCCACAGGGAGGAATTAAGGGTGAAGATCGCCTGTCGTAGGGTATCTGGCGGCAGGGCCAAGGGTCCGGCACTGGTGAGCCGCGAGCCTATATCCTTTCTCGGATGCGTGGACCCGGAGAGCGGGAAGGTTGTGGATCCCAATCATCCGCTCTTCGGGCGGTCGCTTGCAGGCGCAGTCTTGATCTTTCCCGGTGGAAAGGGCTCGACCGTGGGGTCTTATGTGATCTACCAGCTCAAGAGGAGGGGCGCTGCCCCCGCTGCCATGATCAACATCAAGACCGAGCCGATAGTGGCGGTGGGGGCGATAATAAGCGATATTCCCCTTGTCGATTGCGTCTCAGAGGAGATCCTCGATATAAAGGATGGCGTGGAGGTGGAGGTGGACGCAGATGATGGGTTTATTACGATCGATTAATAATATAATATATCACCCAAATGTTATTAATTTATATTTTTTATATAAAAACGTATAAATAGGTGGGCAATGGAAATTGTATAGGATCATGTTAGCTTTGCAGAGGAGGTACGACTGAATGGCGAAGGAGGATCTAATGAGCATATTTGAGAAAGTCGCTGAGGAAGTCCGAAATGATCTCTCTACAAAAAAGTTGGCCGATGAGTTCCAACTGAAATACGGTGTAATGACAGAGAACGACCTTAGAAAAGCATTCTCAATTTGAGATTGGTATGGGGCGGCAGAATAAAGACTCATGGGATGTTGTATTTCCTGCATCGTCCCATAATGTCAGCAGAACCCTTGGAGATAGCGATCAGGGGAAGTATATTCAGAGATATGTCGCTGCTCTTGGCGCAAAGACGTGTGTTTTAGAAGATAAATATATAGATAAAGATTATACAATTGATTATCAAAAATTTTATTGTCGTTCTTTTGAGGAGTACGGCAAGCTGGCAAAGAGGATTCATTTTTTCTCAATGATTTTCTCCAGCGAGGATTTTAAGTTTTATTTAATAAATAATGATGTTTCATTATTGCAGGAATCGTATTTGGGCTTTGTTGTTGTAAAGCCCATAAAAGACGATCATGGACAGCCATTTATCGGTCGTACTTTGCTGAAACCATATCCAATCAGGTCTGAGATAGGTCATAACAGATATTATATTATGGAGGAATATAATTCATCTCTTTTTGGAGTTAAGCTGAAGATACGATCGCTCCCATTTCAAGCACAAGACCAAGGGGTCAGTGCATGTGCGACAATTGCATTGTGGGCTGCTATTCATCCCCTGAGGACGATTTTTGGAGTTTTAGGGCATTCTCCAGCCGAAATCACGGAGCTATCAACATCATTTCCTGCTCAATTTAGAAAATTCCCATCAGATGGCCTGACCATGGAGCAAATGGTCAATTATATTAAGTTATTAGATCTTGATGTTGAATTTTTAGATGTGATCGATGAGGAACTTATCCAAACCGCTGTCAACGCTTATATGAGAGCAGGCTTGCCAATTATTGCATCACTTTTATTAAAAAAGAATGGCTATAATGGGTTGCATGCAGTCGTACTTAGTGGCTATAAAGAAGATAAATCAGGCAATATTGTGGAATTATACGCACATGACGACGGCATCGGCCCATATAGCCGGATATTGCCTAAAGATGATTTTATGCAGTGGATTAATGAGTGGCATGATCAAGGATATGAGGTTGAATTGCAAAAGTTCTTAATTCCAATCTATCCAAAGATCAGGCTAACGTTTTTCCGAATGTATATTGAATTCCTTAAAATAAAAGAGAAACTGAATTCGCGTTTGCCCGATTCAGAGATAAAGCTATTCCTAACTTCAGTTGTTGATTATAAAGAGCATCTACTATCGAGTTCTATGAAAAATAAAATAGACAAGCTATTCACATCGCTGCCAAAATTCTTATGGATTATCAGGTTCTACCATGAACGCAAGCTCATTGGAGATCTGATATATGATGGCACATCTGTGTATGTGAAAAGATTGATGTCTGTGGAATATAATTTTGTATCATAGATATCTACCAATACCTCCCAAGTAGGCCCCAAGGAACGCATCGTTCTCTTCAGGCCTTCCCACTGTGACCCTGATGTGATGGTCCCCGCATCCGGGAATTGTAGCGCAGTCCCTCACAGCGATTCCCTTCCTGAGAAGCCCTTCCGCCACAATCGCGGAGCGCTCCTCCGTCTCCAGGTAGAGGAAGTTCCCCTGAGAGGGACAAGCCTCCGGGATGGCGCCCTTCATCCTCTCCCGCTCGGAGACGAGCCTTGCCACAGAGCGATGCATATGATCGAGATCGCCCAGGGAAGCGACCCCTGCTGCAAGCGACCAAGAGCTGATGCCAAACGCTGGCGAACACCTTCGATATTGATCCGCGATCCAGTCCGGAGCGATGGCATATCCGAGGCGAAGGCCTGCAAGGCCAAAGGCCTTCGAGAGCGTGCGGCCGACGACGAGGTTCTCGTGCTCTAAAACGAGGTCGATCAGGCTCATGCCGGCGAACTCGGCGTAGGCCTCGTCGAGGAAGACGACGCCCTCGGTCGACTCCAGGACCGCCCGCAAGGCCTCCTCCCCCAAGAGGTCGCCAGTTGGATTGTTTGGAGAGCAGAGGAATGCGAGCTTGTGATCTCCGCTCATACCCTCCGGGATGGCTGGGGCGGGAAATAGAGGCCGATGGATGGGCAAAGCGCCGCAGAGCCTTATCTGCAGCTCGTAGTATGGGTATGTGGGGATGAAGACGAGGGCTCGATCTTTCGGGTCGAGGAAGAGACGACAGAGGGAGGCGATCAGCTCGTCGAGCCCCGCTCCTGCGATCACGTTCTCCTCTGGAAAGCCGGTGTAGCTCGAGATCGCCCGGACGAATTGGCTTCTGTCCGGGTAGCGGTTGGCTCCGGCATCTAGGACTGCTTCCAGGGCGCGAGGTGAGGGGCCGAATGGATTCTCGTTTCGACCGAGCTGTATCACATTCTCCAGGGGGATGCCAGATGCCTCTGCCACATCCCTGGGATCAAAACCTGCGTCGTCGGGGGATACGTCAATCAGGGCCGGCCGAAGGTTATGAGCATAGTCCATCAAACGGATCACCTGTTGGTCTCAGGCCAACTCATGTAAATATCTGGCTCTCCGGCCGTCGGCAAGGTCGCAGATGGGGATCACATTCCTTGCCGGAAGATCCTTTCCTACAGTAAGTTTTAATAACCTTATCGGCATCTGCCCTAAGGCATGTTCAAGATCGGATTCATCAAGCTGGGCAACATCGCCACATCCCTGGTGGCGGACCTGGCCCTTGACGAGATCGCCGAGAGGACCGACCTGGAGATGAAGGTCCTCACATTCGGCCCAAAGATGACCGTCAAGGAAGCAGAAGCGGCGGCCGAGGAGATGAAAACCTGGGGCCCAGAGCTCATCGTTATATGCAGTCCAAACGGGGCTACCCCCGGGCCCACCAAAGCAAGGGAGCTGCTCAAGGGCTTTGCAGTGATCGTGATCTCCGACGGCCCTGTGAAGAAGGAGGCTCGCGATGCACTGGCAAGCGAGGGATTTGGATGTATCATTCTTCCCATGGACCCATTGATAGGGGCCAAGAGGGAGTTTCTCGACCCGGCCGAGATGGCCCTCTTCAACGCCGATGCGCTCAAGGTGCTCGCCGCAGGCGGAGCGGTCAGGCTGGTCCAGGAGGAGATAGACAAGGCTGCGGCTTCCATTGCGGCAGGCTCCCCAGCCCTGCCCCACATACTGGCAACCCCAGAGAGCTGCACCGAGAGGATGGAGTTCAGAAATCCTTACGCCCGGGCCAAGGCTATGGGGGCGCTTCAGATCGCGCAGACGGTTGCCTGCATAAACTCCCAGGCTTGTTTCAAGCTAAAAGAGGTCGAGAAGATCGCCCTTGTCGCAGCAACAGGCCATGAGGTGATGCGCGCAGCAGCCCGCCTGGTCGACGAGGCTCGCGAGCTTGAGAAGGCCGGAGACGCCGTTTCCAGGAAGCCCCACTCTCGCGGAGGGGCGATTCTGCAGAAGAGACACCTCCTAGAGAAGCCCGAACGGGTCTAAGGGAAGGGCTTCTTCCCAAGGGACGAGGAGGCTTGGCAAAAGCCGGGGCCTCCAATATGCCCTCCCGGGGGGGGCGCGCCCGTACCGATGCCTCATTGCCGCCATCAAGCCTCTTGGCAAAGGCGTGATCCGCAAGGGGATCGCATTGTGGGATATGATGCTTTCGAAGAAGGTTGCAGATCGGTTCGCCAGGATATATTTCGGGCTTCTATGCTTCTATTTCTATGCTCATAGTACTGTGTCATATGCCGACCAGAAGGCCCTTCCCCCACCCACGCCCAAAGGGCAAGGAGGGTCCCCTGATATAAGCCGCCCTCCAGCCAGCGTCTTCATCTATAATTATCACCATTCCAAGTCCTTGCTATGAACCTGAACAGATTGGAATCGGACCAGTTCCTTCGTCTCTTATCCCGTCTGCTCTTTCGGGCAAATGAGGATCTGAATTTGGTTGATAACTTGAAGTCTCCCAGGAGGCTTCTCTTGCTCGATGCGGATCTGAAGCTCCAGCTAAGGGACCACCTCCTCGCTCATCCGGAGCTGATCGATGCTTACCTCGATAAGAACTCCTCCCAGATGAGCCCGGGGGATGTGGAGACCATCGCCGCCTGGCGTAAGTACTTCTTGAAAGACAGGTTCTATATCGTACGCCACCTAAAGAAGCATTCCATCTTCCTGCATGGTGGAGATGATCCTCTGGCCTACGGCGTCTTGGCTCCAGCCCTGCCCACCCCCGAGGTCATCGGCCCAACCTTGCCAAGGCTCGTCGAGGCAGTGCTCCTGCCCTTCAAAGGCCGGATCGTCTACGACGGCCTGCTGCGCTCCTGGGGCATCGATTACGGCCCGTTCCCTTCATGGAATCATCACAACGCTCCCCTACGTGGCCGAGAAGCCAGCGGAGGAAGAGATCCTCCGGGCGTACTTGAAGACGATGCGCGATAGGGATCAATACTGGGATGAGATCCAAGACATCCTCGTCAAGAATCCGGCCCTTCGACCGATCTATCATTTGACCTTCTCCTTATTGTCCGGAACGGTCTTCAAGATGTGCTCGTATATCCCCTTCCACCTGTTGAGGTCGTCCTTGTCCTTGTAGCGTAGCTGCGAGGCCATAGCCTCTAGCGCCTTGACCGCAAGCCCTCCCTCCCGGCCCTTCAGCTCGTGGTATCCGCCGCGAGAGCGCCAGAGGTCGGGTGCCTCCCTGATCACGTCATCGATTGCAGATGGGCTGAGGAATAGGACGCTGGGGGCACCGGCCTCTAAGAATTGCCCATGTAAGTCGTTTAGCGCCTCCAAGATGTCGGATCCCATCTGCGCTGGAAAGATCCAGATGAAGACCTGCAAAGATAGGCCCTTATCCATAAGGGCTGAGGTCAGCCCGTCTTCGCCTTCGCCCTCGACCTCGACCTCAAGCACACGGACGGGGAATCGGTCCTCTATCACATGGACCGCCCCATGGCGATAGGCTGGGGAAGGCACGGTGCAGATGAGTAGGTCTCCACGCCCTCGGGAGATCTCAAGCTCGGCTATGATGGATCTAAGCTCAGCTATAATGAGATCGATCTCTTCCAGGTCCTCTCTTGGGATCTCTTCCATCTCTCCACCAGCAACAGAGGCATCTGATATACATCCGCCTTTCTGCGATTCCTTCATCATCTCCTCGCAGGGGCTCCAATGTCAGCCTCCTGCTGCCCTGGGCCAAGCCATCGGCTACCACCTCCCCTCTAGTCGGACATCGATGATTAGGGTTTCGTCTCCACCTTCGTCGATCACTTTCGCTTCGCCGATCACTTTCGCACCGCCTGCGGATACCCTATTTATGTCTCGCCACCCTTCAATGATATGTCGATATTGGAGATGGCTTGAGGCCCTACATGATTTTGGGATTGAAGTGTCATCTCGCTCACATATTCATCGCTGCATAACGTTTCCTGGCGCAATGGGCATCGATCCAGTCGAAGTATTGCTCCTCGCCCCCCGTTGTTGTTATGGATGTCCGTCGTTGGCATGGATGGAAAGGCCAATGTTTATGCTTTGAAGAAACCTTTTATATCTTGGCCGCGACCGAGACCAAGATCCATAGGAGATCCCGGGATGGAGTTCACTGCACAAGAAAAGTACGAGTTCAAGAGGCTTCTAGAGGATCTGAGGTCCAAGACCGGTCGGGGAACCGAGTTGATCTCGCTCTACATTCCCCACGACAAGCAGATCTCGGACGTGAATTCCCAGCTGAGGGAGGAACACGGCCAGGCTGCGAACATCAAGTCCAAGGTCACGCGCACGAACGTCCAGAGCGCCCTCGAGTCGGCAATGGCGAGGCTGCGCCTCATACCTAAGGCGCCGGAGAACGGCGTGGTCCTATTCATAGGGGCGGTGGACGTAGGCGGCAACAAGACCGATATGTATACGAGCGCTTTAGAGCCGCCCGATCCCATTGTCACCTATCGATACCACTGCGACTCATCTTTCTTGCTCACGCCCCTTGAGGATATGCTGGCCGATAAGAAGACCTTCGGGCTGATCGTCCTAGATCGACGAGAGGCAACGATCGGCCTCTTACGCGGCAAGCGCATAGAGCCCTTCAAGCACCTCACCTCCTCGGTCCCGGGAAAGCAGAGGAAGGGCGGCCAGTCAAGCCATCGATTCCAGCAGCTTCGCCTGATCGCCATCCACGACTTTTACAAACGAATCGGCGAGAGCGCAAACAATGCCTTCTTGGCGGTAGATGCGAAGGACCTGGAGGGGATACTTGTCGGCGGACCCTCCCCAACAAAGGAGGAGTTCGTCGATGGGGCCTTCCTCCACCACGAGCTTCAGAGGAAGATACTGGATGCCCTGGACGTCTCCTACACCGACGAGGCTGGCCTCTACGAGCTCTTGGAGGCGGCTTCGGATAGGCTGCAGGACCTGGAGCTGACCCAGGAGAAGCAGGTTATGAGGCGGTTCATGAAGGAGCTCGTGAACGATAAAGGACTCGCCTCCTATGGCGAGAAGGAGGTTCGCCATAACCTGGCGCTCGGGGCAGTCGATACGTTACTGATATCCGAAGGGCTTCGAAAGACACGATCGACCGTCAGATGCGCTAGCCAGAACTGCGCGTACGAGGAGGTGGCCACCCGCACCCCCGCGAGCCCGCCCCTTGGCCCATGCCCCAAATGCGGCGGTCAGCTGGCGATTGTGCATGAGGTCGATCTGGTATCAAACCTCTCCACCCTCTCCCTGGAGAGCGGAAGCGTTTTGAAGATCATCTCCACCGACTTCGAAGAGGGGGCTCAGCTGCTCCAGGCCTTCGGTGGCATCGCAGCCATCCTTCGCTACAAAACCTCTCATATATGATCAGCACGAGGCCGAAAATGATCGAGGTCAACGTCTCCACCGCTGTGTTGCCCACCGAGAAGGTGAACCGAGCGACGATGGCGGTCGAAAGGATATTTTCCGGCCTTACCCTGGACATCAGGGAGGACCGTATCGAGGGCTACGGGGGCCTTGAGGCTCTGCTATGCTTTCATCAACTGCTTCGCGAGCAGCTCATACTGGACGCGGCCAGATCGGTGATGATACAAGGCCGCCGTGGCGATGTTGTGGAGTTTATCTTGGGCAAACAGGCCGCGTTCGTGGGCAAGGTGAGCTTTCCCCCCCAAGAAGAGCCCCTTGGATCGATCCACGTTCGAATATCGGGAGGGGATCAATTGGTCGATTGGCTCGCCCCTCGCACGGAGATGGGCAAGCCAGTTGCTGAGATCAAGCTATTGGAGAATGAGCGAATGGAGGATCATGATCAGTTTCTCATCTAGCGCCCTCGTCGACAGGCCATTCGATTGGGCCTATGAGCTCGATGACCTGGGCTATAGCGGTTGGGAGATAGTGAACGAGGGCAGGCAGAGGCTCACACCAGAGAACGTCGGCGATGCGGAGAAGATAGCTGAGACGACGGGACTTGTGATAACCCTTCATCTGCCCTACTCTGACCTCAACCTGGCAAGCATGAACCAGCCGATCTGGGAGGAGACCGTGCGCCAGATGAAGGCCTGTCTCAGCCTGGCCGCCGAGTTCTCCCAATTGGCCGTGGTCCACCCAGGCCATCTCTCTCCACTTGGGATGCAGATGAGGGACCGTGCCTGGGAGCAGAACATCCTGGGAATAAGGGAGATATGCGATCACGCGAATGATCTCGGATTCACCATAGCGGTTGAGAACATGGTGAACATCCCAGCCCTGCTCGGACGGGAGCCATCTGAGATAATGGGGATGATGGACACGGTGGATAGGGTTAACCTCGGCTTCGTCCTCGACGTCGGCCATGCCAACACCAATGGAAACCTTTCGTGCTTCCTGGAGCAGCTGAGGGATAGGATGGTGCACGTCCATATCCACGACAATCACGGAATTCGGGACGAGCACCTTCCGGTGGGCTTTGGAACCGTCGACTGGAAGGCCGTTTCCAGAGCCCTCGATGGCTACAGAGGCCGGCTCGTCACAGAGTCTCGGTCGCTGGCGGAAGGCAAACGCAGCCTGGATCGGTTGAAGACGATATTGAACGGCCGCGTGAGCCTATGATCCTTGAGGACCTCTCCAGGGAGATGCTTGACCTGTTCGAGGCCAAGGATGGGGCCCGTGAGCGTTCCCTTCACCTATCTCGTCGATCTATCAGGGAGTCTGCAGCGGCCATCCGAGCGGTCCATCGCCAGGAGGTCGAATTGGCCGAGGAGCATATCGAGGAGGCCGGACTCGCCCTCCGCGAGGTGGAAGAGCTCTTGAGGGACCATCCGGACGTCAGGTATGCGGGATTCGTCGAGGATGCTCTCCAGGAGTACGCGGAAGCCAGAATCGTCCTCTCGCTCATAAGCAGAAGGGAGATCCCCCCCCCAGAGGAGGTGGGCGCAGGGCTTCTCGGCTATCTCTCCGGCCTTGGGGATGTCACAGGGGAGCTAAGAAGGCATATACTGGACCTCATCAGGCAGGGCGAGCCAGAGGAAGGGGAGTTCTTCCTCCAGACCATGGAGGAGATCCATCACCTGTTGATGCTCTTCGACTACCCGGAGGCCATAACCCGAGGCCTGCGCCGCAAGTCAGACCTCGCTCGTTCAATGCTTGAGAGGACAAGAGGGGACCTCGCGAACGCGATCGGGAGGCGGCGGTTGGAGGTTCGGCTGGAAGAGCTCGAGGATAAGCTTAAAGCCGCAGACCATCCACTCTAGGGCCATGCGATTCGATCCGGCCCAGATTAAAGAGGCTGCATCCAACGATTTCGATTGCGCCTGGCGAGAGGGAGGAAGATATCTGGAAATTCCATCCCCCAATCGTAGTTATCCTCGTCGGGCGTGCCTTTACGGATCCCCCCATCCCATCTTCGATACGATCCAGCGCCTTAGAGAGGCCTACCTCCGCCTAGGGTTCGACGAGGCCATGAATCCTGTAATCGTTGAAGCGTCCGATGTCTATCGGCAGTTCGGAAGCGAGGCCCTGGCAGTCCTCGACCGTTGCTTTTACCTGGCAGGCCTCCCCCGGCCTGATGTAGGCATCTCAGATGAGCGGGCCTCTCACATTGGCCGGATGCTCGGAAGGGACCTCGATTCAGCCGAGGTGGAGGCAGTGCGCCAGATACTCCATCTCTACAAGAAGGGCAAGGTCGAGGGAGATGACCTTGTGCCTGAGATCGCCCAGGCCATAGGCGCACATGACGCCCTGGTATCCACGATGATCGAGGAGGTCTTTCCCGAATTTCGCGACCTTCGGCCCGAGGCCACGACGAAGACGCTCCGAAGCCACATGACCTCCGGCTGGTTCCTCAGCCTGTCCCACCTCCATCACAGGAGCAAGCTTCCGCTGCGGCTCTTCTCCGTGGACCGCTGTTTTCGTCGAGAGCAGAAGGAGGACGCGGCAAGGCTGATGACGTATCACTCCGCAAGCTGTGTGGTAATGGACGAGGATATATCGGTGGATTTGGGAAAAGCTGTTGCTGACGGCATACTCGGCCAGTTCGGCTTCGAGAAGTTTCGCTTTTTGCCCGACGAGAAGCGATCCAAGTACTACGTCCCAGGTACCCAGATAGAGGTCTACGCCTTCCATCCGGCACTCGTGGGCTCGAGCACCAAGTACGAGTCAGGATGGGTAGAGGTTGCGACGTTTGGCGTCTACTCGCCAACAGCCCTTGCCGAGTACGATATCCCCTATCCTGTGATGAACCTAGGACTCGGCGTCGAGCGGCTCGCAATGATCTTGCACAACTCGAGGGATCTAAGAGCCCTCTCCTACCCCCAGTTCCAGGCGGACTGGCGTCTCTCTCCAAGGGAGATGGCCGGGATGATAACGGTGGATCTGGAGCCTGCAACTGCAGTCGGCCGGACGATTGCAAGATCCATTGTACAGGCCTGCATGGAGCACGGAGATGCACCATCCCCTTGCGAGTTCCAGGCCTGGGAAGGCGAGCTATACGGCCACGAGATTCAAGTGAGCGTGGTCGAGCCGGAGGAGAATACGTTGCTATGCGGCCCTGCGGCCAAGAACGAGATCGTGATCTACAAGGACGACATCTTGGGAATACCCCGCAATCATAAGTGGGAGGAGGCATTCCAGGAGGGGGTCCCAACGGGGATTCGCTTCATCGACGCATTGGCCGATCTCTCGGCCCACGAGATCGAGGCTGCAACACTGGCCGGGACGGAGAGCGAGACGAGGGTCAGGATCGTCCGCAGCCCAGGCGACATCAACATACGCATCGATCCAGCACTTGAGAGGTGGATCACGAGCTACAAGAAGAGGATAGACGTCAGAGGCCCCGTCTTCACCACGGTGAGGAGCGTTGTTGTCTGAGGGGGGGTTTCCGTTGAAAGACGCTCTTCTCAATGCCGAGGATAAAAGAGCCGCAGGAGAGGCTGCGGCATCCCTCGTCGGGGATGGGATGGTTGTGGGCCTGGGAACAGGATCCACAGTTGCATGGACCATACGCCGCCTGGGCTCCATGGTCACTGATGGCCTTCGGATCTTAGGAGTTCCTACCTCATGCCAGGCAGAGGCCCTTGCGATCGAGTGCGGAATCACACTTACGACGCTTGCCCAGCATCCATCCCTGGACCTTGCAATCGACGGGGCAGACCAGGTGGATGAGGGATTTTTCGTCATCAAGGGCGGCGGAGCTGCTCACGCCAAGGAGAAAGTCATCGCATATAGCGCAAGGCGATTTGCGATCGTCGCCGATGCATCCAAGTACGTTTCAAAGCTCGACCATCCCGTTCCCCTGGAGGTCCTGCCGTTTGCCGCAAGCCTCGTCTCACGGAAGGTGGAAGAGCTCGGGGGAAGGCCAGTTTTGAGGCAGGCCAGGATGAAGGACGGACCTGTGATTACCGATAACGGAAACTTCGTCGTCGATGCCGACTTCGGAAAGATCGAGGATCCATCCCTCCTGGCTTCAAGTCTCTCGGCCATACCAGGCCTTGTAGAGCACGGCATATTCGAGAACCTGGATCGGCTCTATATCGCTCGTTCCGGGGAGGTGGAGGTAATCGACCGCCCAAAATAGGGCCCTTACGGAGAGCCCGTTTGAAACGATGAGATGTGATTTAAGGTTGCTAAATGCCATTTGAGGCTATTAGAGCCCCCATTAGGGCGATTAGATATCCAATGAGGAAATTGGATGCCATATAAGCGTTGAAAGGCTATTTAAGAAGTTGAAAGGCCGTTTGTGGCGGTGATGGCGATGGAAGAAGGACGCACGATCTATTGGGACGACGGGATATGCACTATAGACCAGACGAGGCTTCCCGGAGAGCTCGTGGAGATCCGAATAGAAGACGTAAGAGATCTCGTAGAGGCCATAACGTCGCTACGCATTCGTGGCGCTCCAGCGCTTGGCGCGGCCGGGGGCTATGGCATTGCCCTTGCCGCCAGAAGATCCAGGTTCGACACCGCGCTCGAGCTTCTAATGGAGATGGAAGCGGCAGGCGCAATGATAAAGGGATCGCGGCCGACCGCAATCAACCTCTCCTGGGGCGTCGATCGGGTCCTTCGCGCGGCAGCTGCAAGTGAATCGGCCGAGGATATGCGAATCGCAGCGCTTGCCGAAGCAGAGGCAATTGCAGAAGAGGATATAAAGGTAAACCGGGCCCTTGGCCAAAACGGAGCTCGACTGCTAGATGATGGGGCAAGCGTTCTCACCCACTGCAACGCCGGCCGGCTGGCCTGCGTGGGCTGGGGAACGGCGCTAGGGGTGATCAGATCCGCTGTGGAGGCAGATAAGCGGATCAAGGTCTACGCATGCGAGACGAGGCCTCTGAACCAAGGATCTCGCCTCACGGCCTGGGAGCTCTCCCAAGATGGCATCCCAGTGACGTTGATATGCGACAGTGCCGCTGCCTACCTGATGCGAAAAAAAAAGGTGGACGCTGTGATCGTCGGTGCTGACAGGATCACGAGGGACGCCGTCTTCAACAAGGTGGGGACATATTCCCACGCCCTCTCCGCGAGCGCCCATGGAATCCCGTTCTATGTGGCAGCACCCCTATCCACGTTCGACCTCTACCACACCGAGGATGAGATCGTCGTTGAGGAGCGAAGCGGCGAAGAGCTCTCCCGCTTGGGCGATGCCATCCTCGCCCCGCCTGAGGTCTCGGTCTGGAACCCTGCATTTGACGCTACGCCCATGGAGCTCGTCGACGCCCTGATCACGGAGAAGGGCGTATTTCGGCCGCCCTTGATGCCACCCATCTGAGAGGCTCCGCTACCCCTGGCACGCTCAACAGATCAGGTCTTGCCACGGGGTGGTCTGATGCCGCTGATATGAGAGGCTTTGAACTTCAGTCACGCTCGACCATCCAGTCTTGCTGCTGAGATATCTGACTCCACTGATCAGAAGGACTCCCCGTCTTAAAAAAACGTAGAACGCATGCGCCTTGGTGCGCGATACGTCCGATGTGAGTAATATATAAACTGTGTAATTTATATGTTCTTTGGTGTCCTATATCGTCTCCCAGCGATATAGATAGCATTATTTCCCCTTATAATCTCATTCCATATATCCCCGTACTTCTAGCCCATTCAAAAACTATTTAAAGATATAAGTTACTTCATATTCTGATGGACCAATTAGTCGTTCTCCAGGAGATCTTCGAGTCATTCTCCAAGGGGGCCGGGCCCCTTGGATCCATCGACTCAAGGTCTATTACCGGGAGCTGTGCCTTTCAGGTAGGCCGGCTTCTCGAGAGCGTGAAGAGGGGGGAGATCGACGGGGAGCTGTGCATCAAGCTTGCGGACTGCTTGACCGACCTCTACGAGCTGAAGCGGTTGGGGGATATATGCCGGCGCGCTGCCCTCTACGACGTCTCCCTCAAATGCTACAATAAGGCGCTCGCCTCAAGCAGCGATCCCCAGGTGAGATCGGTCTTGATGAACAACCAGGGGCAGGTCTACGCCCGGAAGGGCGACCTCTCCCGGGCGGTGCTCTACTACAGAAAAGCGGCAGAGGGATTCGAGGCTGCGGGGGATGCAAGCGGCGCTGCTCATGTCCTCGGTAATCTGGGATCGGCCTATCGTCGGGGATACGATTGGGATCGGTCTCTGGAGAACTGCTTCAAGAGCCTGAAGGGCTTCGAGAAGATCGAGGACGAGCTAGGGGTCGCCCAGATGACCGGAAGCCTCGGCAGGATCTACTCCGAGATGGGGCAGCTGGACCTCTCCAGCCTCTACTTCCAACGAAGCCTCAAGGAGTTCGAGCGCCTGGGCGACCGGAAGAACTCGGCCTGGCTTTTAAACCGCTTGGGCCGCGTTGAGGCGGAGATGGGACACTGGTCCACCTCCTTGGACCACTTCAACCGCAGCTTGGCCGTCTTCCAGGAGATGGACCAGCCCCACAACGTGGGAATCGTCCTCTCGAATATGGCCCGCATGTACCTCGATCGAGGCGAGGTCGATTCTGCCAGGGACGCCCTGGAGGGCGCAATGAAGATGATAAGGAGGGAGATGGTCCCTGTCTATCCAAACGCAGTCTCCTCCCTCGCCGCCACATACGCAGTCCTCGCTCAAAAGTGCCGGGATAGGGATGGGGGGGGCTCCAGGCTCGCCTCCCAGCATTATGCCATGGCATCCGACCGGCTGACCGAGCTCTCAACCTTTCCAGGGGTCTACATGCCCCAGCTCAAGGTGGCAGCAGGCCTTGCCAGATCGCTATCTTATATCGTAAGGCTCGATGCCGATCCCAGGGATGCGGAGGCAGTAGCCCTGGCAGAGAGGGCGATCTCCGCCCTGGATGGAGCAGTCGCCAAGGCCGAGGGATCCACCCGTTCCAGCTTAGAGGCCCTTCAGAGGACTCTCAAAGGGATGAAAGGCATCTGGTCCATGGATCTCTCGAGGGCTGAACCATGGAAGCAGTCCGTGATGATTGGCGAGGTTGTTGAGTATCTCATGGGCGGGGCAAGGCTCGACGGAGTCGGATCCGAAGAGGCCCGCATGTGCCTCTTCGACGCGTTGAAGGCGGTCGCAGGCATGGTGGAGAGCGTTCGTCAGAGGGGCAGCGGAAGGGAGCAGATGGCTGCAGCTGCCTCCTTTCTCCGAAGAGCCGAGAAGAGGTATCAGATGGAGGCCGATGGCAAGGCGTGGTCTGCCCCATTAACCCAGGCGGCTTCGAAGCTGGAGGGCCTATCGGCGAGCGGCGACGATTTGAGCGGATGCGATCCTATCGACCTTCATAAGCAGGTGCTCCTGATAATCGGCCACGTGCTTGCGAGAGACATCCTTAGCCGTGTGGACCACACAGATTGGATATATCTCTGGGACGATGGCATGAACCTCTTGGAGCAAGGCCCGGCAACAGAGCCCGGATCTCGAAAAAAGAGCAAACGATCGTCCCGCGTAGAGGAGCTCTCGGAGATCATCCCCGAGCCGGAAGAGGGGGAGAGAACAGCTCGCACCCTACCATCGAGTCCTTTGGCAGACACGCATCTCGATGGAGGGGGCGCGCTGGTCCCAGTCTGCGCTGGAGCATCTCTTGCCTCAACGACCGCGATCTTCCAACAGACCATACATCCATGGTCGATGGATAGAGCAAGGCCATGGGACCGCGCCGTGTCGAGGGATCGGGCATGGGGTCAGGAGCCGGAGATCTTCGGCTCGCGTCCGGAGTTCATCCGCGAGGAGCGAGAGAGGATGGGGGACGGGCCCCTGGTGATCGAGGCCGAGCCTTCGATGCGCGGGGGGCAAGGCCAGGGGATCGTGGCGTCGGGCTGGTATGAGGGATCGTCCATCACCTCAGTGGCGGTGAAGGCGGCCAAGGTGCTGGCCGTAGTTGTGCTGCTGCTTCTCGCAATAGACCTCATCCTCTACTTGATATAGGTCCAGATCCAGATCTCGCGCCGATGAAGAAGAGGCGGCTGGAGATCATATTGGAGGGGTTGGAGGGCTTTTCCAGCCCCTCTTTGGAGTGGGAGCAGTACGCGACCCCGGCCAGGGTGGCCGCCGATATGCTCTATCTAGCTAGCCTTCGCGGCGACCTTGGCCGGGTGTTGGATCTGGGATGCGGAACAGGCATTCTCGCCATCGGAGCTGCCCTCCTGGGGGCCCAGGCTGTTGGTGTGGATATAGATCCCAAGGCGCTGCGCGTTGCGAGATCCAACGCTCGAAAGGCTGGAGTTCATGTGGATTTCATCCAAGCCGACGTCCGAACCCTGGTTATGGCAAGCGTGGACGCGGTCGTGATGAATCCACCATTCGGTGCTCAATGGTCGAGCGGCGGAGATAGACAATTTCTCATAAAGGCCATGGAGCTTGCCCCTGTGATCTACTCGCTTCATAATACAGGAAGCGTTGGGTTCATTAGAAGGTTCGTGGAACCCTGCAGAGTAGAAGAGGTTTATGAGGTCGAGTTTCCCCTCAAGCGATGCTTTGATTTCCACAGTTGCGAGGTCAAGCAGATCCAGGTGGAGCTCTTCAGGATAGTATGTCCGAATGGACCGGAATAGACTTTAATACCCATGAGGATATAGGTTGCGTTTGAAATGAGTGAGGAACCCAAGATGGAAAGCTGTTTCGTCCTCCCCGGCGATAAGGTGGGGTCAGCGGAGGAGTTCATGCCCGGCCATGACACATACGTCAAGGGCGGATATATTTATGCTTCAACCACCGGCGTGGTGGAGATAAATCAAGAACATCGATACGCGAGCGTCGTGCCCAAGGCAAATGCACCTGCCAAGCTGCAGAAGGGGGATATCGTGGTAGGCGAGGTGATCGATATGAAGGAAAGCCTGATTATCCTCAGCTTGGCCTTCAAGAAGGGCTATGAGCATCGACCCCTATCAGACGAGGAGGGCACGATTCACATATCCAACGTCAAGAACTCCTACGTCAAGGATCTGCGCAGCATGTTCGGGATAAGGGATATAGTCAAGGCAAAGATACTGGATGAGAAGCAGCTGCGCCTCTTCACCGGCGAGGACGACCTGGGAGTCATCAAGGCCTATTGTAGCCGATGCCTTGGAACTCTGGTCAAGAAGGAAAATACGCTGCAGTGTTCGGCATGCGGGCACACAGAGTCCCGAAAGGTCAGCACCAGCTACGGTACGGGTGTGATCTAATGGATCTCAAGATCATAAAGAAGGATGAAAAGGAGCTGCATATGGAGTTCGAGGGGGAAAGCCATACGCTTCTCAACCTTCTGAGGACGGAGCTGCTCAAGGATGAGCGTGTCACGTATGCTACATACGACACCAAGTTCACAATAATGGACAATCCGATCTTCAAGCTCAGGACTCGAGGGGAGGATCCCCTTGAGATCATGAAGCAGGCAGCCTCAAGGATAACAGCACAGTGCGACGAGTTCTTGCAGTGCTATAACGCCGCTGTGGAATGATAGAGATAGACGGCTCCCATGGGGAGGGCGGAGGCCAGATCGTGCGCACGTCCATTGCCCTCTCCGCGGTGTGCGGCGAGCCTGTGCGAGTATTCAATATACGCAAGGCAAGGCCCAGGCCAGGCCTTGCCGCCCAACACGTGAAGGCGATCGAGGCCATGGCCACGATCACAGCAGCGGAGGTTTCGGGAGTCGCTGTCGGATCGGAGGAGGTAATCTTCCGTCCGGGAAGGATCGCAGGTGGAAGCTTCGTAATCGATATCGGCACAGCTGGAAGCATAACCCTCCTCATCGAGTGTCTGCTTCCTGCCCTCGCGAAGGGGGAAGGCCCCGCATCCCTCCAGGTCAACGGGGGAACGGATGTGCGCTGGAGCCCTACGGTCGACTACCTGGAGAAGGTCGCCCTTCCCGCCATCTCCAGCTTCGGCGTGGAGGCGCATCTCCGCCGCGTCCGGAGGGGCTACTATCCGCGCGGGGGCGGTATGGTGCATCTGGATGTGGTGCCCGGCGCCCTCAGGCCGGCCGATCTTGCGATCGTGCCTGCGCTCGTTCGAGGCATATCCCACTCTTCAAACCTGCCCTCCCATGTGGCGAAAAGGCAGGCACAAGCCGCCGAGGAGGCCTTAGCCCGGTCCAGATATCAAGGGGAGATCGAGATAGAGGTGCTCCAGGCCCCATCCACAGGAAGCGGGATCACACTCTGGTCCGGCCTGAAGGGAGGAAGCTCTCTAGGGGAACGCGGCCTTCCAGCGGAGCGGGTGGGCCAAAATGCTGCCGCAAACCTCATCGAGGAGCTGAGCTCGAGCGCGGCCGTGGACGTCTTCCTCGCAGACCAGCTGATCCCTTACCTCGCCCTTGCCGGGGGCTCTTTTTCTACGAGGGCGATCACCAAGCACACGCTTACGAACATCTGGACCGCAGGACGATTCCTCGATCGGGAGATCCGCATCTTTGAAGGCGATGGGATCTTCCTTGTCGAGGGATGATCCCCTGGATAGCTGGGCTGTCCTCGATCGGACTTCGGAAGATCCGCCGGATAATCTTCATTCGATACGCCGATCACTTCCACTTGATCAAGCCGCCCTTCATCTTGATGATCCCGTTCTTCTCAAGGACCTTTGCGATATCCTCGGCCACAGAGGATCCGTCAACCACCAACGTCTCTCTATCCAGTTTGATCTTCGCGCAGCACTCGTCGGCGAACTCCTCCATCCGAATCTTTCTTTTAGAGGGATTCTCCATCAGACTCTCAACCATCTGGCTTACCGAGTACATCATAAGCTGCTCATTATGGAAAACCTCTCCATAGAGTGCGCCATTTATCCTGGAGAAGGCCAGCGAGACCTCGTCTACATAGATGTCGTATACCTTCTCGAGATCCACCGAGATCACCCTATTGGCCATGGACGGAAGCTCATCGCCCTCTTCCACTGTGATCGGTACGCTGACGATGGGATCCTCGAGCTTCGCCAATGCCCCTCGATCGCCTATTTGGATATCGTTCAAGTGAATGATTGAGGTTGCGATCTCGACGGCCTTAAATACCCTGATCACCCTTATGATCTCCTCCTCATCTAAGTCATCATCAGAGAGATCGTCGTCATCGAACTCATCATCGGATAGCTCCTCATCTTCTAGATATCCATCAGCTTGATCCTCACCAGAGAGGTTCCCATCGGTTTGCTCCTCCTTTGGTAGCTCTTCGCCGATTTGATCCCCGTCCACCTCTTCCATAAAAGCCCTCTCGCAGCTTATGAGATCTCCATCGCTCCCCAATTCGGGGTAGAGAAGGCTGAGGTAGCGGTCCCTCAGCTCTTCCATGGTCTGGCATTCAGGCACTGTCGCCCTCAGGGCATCCAGGTAGCGCTCGACCTCATCGTAGTTCTCGATTATCTCCTTTACCTCGCTTGCCCTGCCGGTGAGGATATCGGAAGTCATAACCTCGGCCTTGATCGATGGCCTCATCTCGAATCGAATATTCAGGCTCCTCAGATAGCCGGCAAGATCCTTTGCCTCAGGCTCCTCGTACTCGCCCAGCTTCAGCATGGAAGCCGAAAGGCCCGCGATGGGAGAAAAGGCTGCCTATCGTTTTGGCCCGGAAGGGTGGCAAGCTCAGCGGATGCTTCGGAAGAAAAGAGACCGCCGGGGCTCTCTCCCAGCGATCCATCCCTATTCACAGATATCTCACCCCATGTCTCTCGCTTGCGGCGCCGGTTGGAAGGACCTCCGCCAGGTTGTAGTACTCGATGTATGGGAAGTATGCGATTCGCTTTTCAAGAGACCTACGCTGTTGGAGTGAAAAAGCAGATCGAGCCGCCTGTGCCGTCATTTCGTCGAGACGATCTTTATCACGTCCCCCTCATTCAGCTCGTGCTTCTCTCCAAGGCGCATCTTGCTTCTCGCATCGATTGCGAAGAGGAAGCTATCCCCGATATCGGAATGCACCTTGTAGGCAAGTTCCTTGGCAGTGGAGCCGCGCCTCATGAGGAAGGCCTCCGGAAGGACAACGCCCTTGCTGTCGGTAAACTTGCTCTCGTCTTCAACAGGATAGACCACCATGTAGTCGAGGAGGTCGAAGACCGCTCGGTTCAAGCACTCCTGCACACCGGTTGTGCCGCGCTCCTGGAGAAGCTCGCGCATCTTCTCGAGCGCTGCCTGCTGGGCCTTGTTAGGATCTCCGACGATTCGAAAGTCGGGATCGCCCGGGATGTACTCGATCAACCCAGCCTTGTCCGCCATGCGCAGCGCATTCTCTGCAGCAGCGGAAACAGGCACGACCGGATCCGGAAGAGCCATCAGGCGGTCGATGTTCCCAGGCGGAGCGATGTCGACCTTGTTTGCAGCGATGATCATGGGCTTGCTGTACTCCCTAAGAAGCGTGGAGAAATGCTCCAGCTCCTCATCCTTCCAGGTGCCCGGATCCGTCTTGATCTCCGCAAGGGCTCTTCTTATGTGGACCTCCAAGACCCCGGTTCCTCCAAGCTGGTCGGCAAGGATCGCCTCGGGCTTTCCTCCCATGGCCTTGTAGCTCCTCATCAGCTTCTCCCAGTTGCGCTTGAGGATGCCGAAGATCCACATGCCGATCTCGTGCTTGAGGAAGTTCACATCGGAGAGAGGGTCGTAGTTCCCAAGGCCCACCGAGTTTCCCTCGGCATCGGTCGCCCCTGAGGCGTCCAATACGTGGATCACGACCTCCGCGACCCTGAGGCTATCCAGGAACTCGTTTCCAAGGCCCTTGCCCAGATGGGCATCGGGCACAAGGCCGGCTACGTCGATCAGCTCCACTGGGACGAAGCGCATGCCCTTTGTGCAGCGACCGCACCCCCCCGAGACTCCGAGATCGATGCAAGGGCACCTCACCTTAACGTAGGAGACGCCATGGTTGGCATCGATCGTTGTAAATGGATAGTTTGCGATCTCCACATCCGCAAGCGTCGCTGCCTTGAAGAACGTGGACTTCCCCGAGTTGGGCTTTCCGGCAAGACCTATGGATAGCATATGTGGTCAGCGCAAGACGTCGAATGTGATCCCCGATGCTGCCATCTCTTCGACGTTCTTCTGGAATCGAGCGGCTTTCTCTCCGGCAAGCTTCGAGCAGAGGGCCATTCCCTTCCCGGTGGCGGCCTTCGACTCGATCTTTCCGGCCGCTTGCGCCCCCTCGAATAACGCCTCGCCCATATCGGTGCGGACGAGAACTGTCGACCAGCCAGCTGGGCTTCCAACGCTTCCAACCGATATGTCGGCAAGTTCAGACGCAAAGTCGAAGCAAGGACCGCATCCCTTCCAGACGAAAGGATCCGTCTCCGAGAGGGGAACCTCCTTCTCGCAGTCCTTCGCCTGGGCCTTGAACATGCCCTTGCTGATCTGGAACTTCACCACATCCTCCGGCTTCATGCCGAAGGTCTTCTCGACGAGACCTTCCATAAGAAGGTCGTACTGGAAGTTCTCCATGCAGAAGAGGCCCACTAGCAGGGCTATCTTATCCTGGCCGAATTGATAGGGCTCTTCCAGGAACTGCACCTTCCGTAGCGCCTGGATCTGACAGGGGGTTCCGACAAAGCCGATCTTCGAAAAGCCCTGGTCCATCGCCATCTGAACCCCGGTGACGCTCGGAGAGATGGTGTACTTAGTGCCTGCGGCAGCTGCTATCTCCTCGGCCGTGGTAGCAACAATTGGAACCGGCTCCCACTTATTATTTCGACCGGTCACCACGGCACAGTCGATCGTCCCCGAATCGAGCGCATGGGTCAGAAGTGCTGTGACAACTCCCCCGTCCTGGGCCGCAGTGGCGAGGGGAAGGGCTTTGGCAGCCGAGGCCTTCCTGTGAATACCGAGAGCCTCTCCGGCATCCCTGGTGCGGCCGTAGATCTTCTCCTCGATTGCGGACATATCCAGGAAGGTCCGGGGACAGTATGCATAGCATAGGCCGCAGAGGGGGTCGTACTCCACCAGCGCCGGCCTGCTCTCTTTCTGGGCAATCCGGGGGCAGAAGGCAATGCAGCTTCCGCAGAGGCAGCATACCTCCCGGGCAATCACCTTGTGCTCCAGCTCTCCGAATCCGCATTCCAGGAAGCTGGGCTCAGGAAACATCTCTTTGGCAGCCATGATCAGGTTCTCCGATGGAGGCATAGAGGTGGCCTACTGACCTAAAGCTTTTATGGTGGGCGGCGTTGCCTCGAACATGATCCTGGGCCTGGACATTGGCGGAGCCAACACAAAGGCGGCAAGCGCCGACGGCAGCTTTGCGGAGAGCCTTTATCTCCCGCTCTGGAGTGGGGCCCCACTCAAGGAGGCGCTCGATGATATGGCGATGAGGACGCGCCCGCATGAGGTCGCCGTAGTGATCACAGGGGAGCTTGCCGACTGCTATCCAAGCAAGAGGGAGGGAGTGCAAAGCATCATCGAAGCCGTCGAGGCATCGTTTCCCTGCCCCCTTCGTTTCTGGGGATTCAACGGCTTTGGCTGGAAGAACCCGCTGGAGCTTGCCGCTGCCAACTGGTCCGCATCCGCCCACTTCATCGCGAGGGAGATTGGAGAATGCCTATTCGTCGATATGGGATCGACCACCACCGATCTGATCCCAATCAAAGGTCGGCCGCTTGCGCAATCGAGCGATCTTGCTCGCCTGATGAAAGGAGAGCTGATCTACACAGGGATGCTTAGAACTGGCCTTGCAGCGCTCCTCCCCGAGGTGCAGCTGGAGGGCCGCAGATTCCCCCCCTCCTCGGAGCTATTCGCAATAGCAGCCGATGCCTATCTTGCGGTCGGCGCCTTCTCGCCCGAGGCGTACGCCTGCGACGCTCCTGACGGTGGCGCAAAGGACAGAGAGGGCGCGCTCCACAGGCTTTCCCGCACCGTCTGCGCCGACTTCGAGGAGCTCGGCGAGGAGGGAGCGCTCTCGATCGCCCGGCAGGCAATCGACCGCCAGGAGGGTATGATCCGCTCTGCGATCATCCGTCTATTGGAAGAGCACGACCTGGAGAGGGTGGTTGCAGCCGGGCTCGGCGAGGATGTCATATCGAGGGCGGCCGATGGTATAGACTGCGTCTTGATCTCAGAGACCTACGGCAAGAAAATCTCCCGCGTCTTTCCCGCTTACGCCGTCGCCCGGCTGGCCGAGCGGGCCTAGAGGAATTGTATATCCCTCTATTCAGCTTGGTATTCCATGGGCCAGATAGGGCGCAAGTATCACGAAGAGAAGGGATGAGAAGATCAGCCATGCGAGGAAGGTCACAACGGTGCTCGTCATGCTCTCCGCCCTCTCCTTTGCGAATATCCTCTCCATTAAGCCACCGATCAGATCCCTGGATATGTGGCCGCCGTCGAGAGGTACTGCCGGCAGGCAGTTGAAAAGGCCGGCGTAGAGGTTGATCCAGCCCACCCAAAGGAGCAGGTTGGCGATCCAGAAAATCTTGCCTCCAAGGGGCAGAGCCCATCCGGTGGGCTCGAAGAAGTGGGCGATCTCGCCGGAGAAGCCGGCGAAGCCATCGCTCGTCACACCGGGAATCCCGCTGAAGGGAAGCCCGAGCAGCATGTTGAATCCCCAGATGCCGGCTGAGGGAATGGCCTTCAGGATCTCCAAAAAGGACCTCGCCGGGAATATCTGGAAGGTGGCCCCACCCATGTTGACCGCCTCGCCCGATATCATGACCCCGATCAGACCGCTGCCGTCCTCCCTTCCATCGAGCGTTACATGGTAAGTCCCATGATCGGTCCCAATCGAGAGGTCCTGCCCTGCTAGTGTGGCGTTCATGTAGGAGCGAAACTCATCGAGGCTTGCAATGGTATGTCCGTCGAGGTTGGTTATGAGGAGCCTCTCCGGCATCCCCGCCCGGCGGGCCGCGCCCTCGGAGAAGGTCCCCGAGACCATGATCCCCTTCGTCGACCTTCCATCGAGGGCGATCTCAGCTTCACCATCTCCCCCACCATCGCCTATTGAAAGCAACGAACTCGATGATAGCTCCCTGTAGAACGAATCGAGATCCACCACCTGGTGGCCGTCGACCTCCTGGACAGTCATCCCCTTCACGAGGCCTGCCGTCTCCGCAAAGCTTCCGGCCATAACATCGGCCACCACGACCCGATCAAGGGGGGATATGGCACCGATGACTGGGCCGAAGAAGAGGGCCATGGCAAGGCCTGCCACCAGGAAGTTCGATATCACCCCAGCGGATAGTATCCTGATCCTGCCGCCTCGGGTGGCTTGAGCAGCCACCCTCCGTCCCTTCTCCTCTCGTCCGAATAGCTCGTCCTCGTCCGGCTCAACGAAGGCTGCTATTGGGAAGAGGAGGAATGCGAGCCCCATGGACTTGACCCGGACGCCTTCAACGCGGCAGAGGATGCCGTGAGCGAACTCGTGGACTACCATGGTGACGAGAAGGGCGATCCAGCCCCACACGAGCGGTATGTACTGGTTGACTCCAGGGATGAGGAGGATGTTTCGTGGGGCATTGTAGTTGCTTGGAAGCGGCGGCTCCTTTAGCACCATGTAGCTTGTGAGAAGGAGGATAGCCATAAAGTAGAGCATCCCCGCCACGACCAAAGGAACGCCGACGGAGGCGAGAAACCTCCAAAAGAGTTTGGGCCTGGCGAGATCATCCAGGAGGCCAAGCCCTGCCTTGGTCCTTACGAAGATCACAGGCCCCCAGGCGCTGATCCTGTGCTCCTCCATCCAACGGCTCCCGTTCACCGCCTTGCCGCAGAGCAAGCAGAGGGCCACTACCGCAGCCAGAATCAGCATCCAGTCGCCGGAACTAGGGGAGATGCTCCAATCCATGAGATACGTATCTTGGAGATCCAATATATAAGCTCATGGAATTGAAGCTGAAGATCGGGATGTGGTTAGTGTGGCAGAGCCTCGATATCATAGATTGAGCTGACTCTTGATCTCCGACTTTGCCATCTCCTGATGTCTCTTTTCCAGAAAACCATACACGTTGCCATGAGGAGCGCCGTCGACGAGCATCTCGATTGCCGCACGGGCCGTCCTTATCTGTTCTGGGTAGCCCAGCAGGGAGACGGTCTTGCCGTAGACCGAGACCTTTGAGCCGGATAGACGCTCGATTATCTCCCTGGACTTGCCTTCCTTTCCGATGATACGTCCCTTTATGCGGGCCATGTCGCCCTTGGTCCCCATCATCTTGCTCAGGTCCATGACGTCCAGCATCAGCATATCGTCTTCCAAGAGGGGAAGCGCTCTCTCCGGTGAGAAGCCGCGACCAATGGCGCGGACGATGTCCAAGAGCCGCATGGCCTTGAGGGGATCCTCGACCGCTGCCACGGTCACTGTGCCGGTCTCGCTGTCGATGTCCAGCTGGGACGTGGTCTGCTCCTCGAGCATGGCCTTGATAGATCCGCCCGGCCCTATCAATACTCCGATGCGATCACTGGGGATCTTGATGTGCATAGGTATCTCCACCCTTCATCGCTTACTTCAAGCTGGATCGGAGGCGTATTGGGGCGACTCCGACCCTTCATCACAACCTCGCCGCCCGGGAAGGCTTCTAATCTTCTCCCAGATAACCTCTTCGTCCCCTATGCCGTAGCGTTTTTTGAAGAAGCGGGATAGATTGGCCACATCGCGCATGAGGAACTTCTCTGCCAAGGGGTGATCCCTGGTCAATGACTGGCCCATATCGATGATCACGGGATCTCCGTTGTATAGTATGTTGAACTCGCTGAGATCGGCATGGACCAGCTCGGCCTTTCTGTAGAGAATCGCCACATAATCGGCCAGCAGGTTGAAGACCCTAAGAGCCTCCTCATGGCTCAATTTCACGTCTTTTATCATGGGGGCGGGGTCATCCCCCTGAAGCACCATCTCCATGATCAGTATATTCTCCCTCGTCGTCATCGCAAGGGGTACCCGCACCCCAGCCTCCTCGGCCCTTTTGAGGTTGCGATACTCCTTCTTGGTCCAGGCCGAGACGAGAGACCGCTTCGTGCCCTTGACCCCTCCAAAGCGCGGGTCTCCGGCGATGTAATCCTGCATGGCTCGAAAGTCACTCGTAGAGATGCGATAGATCTTAACGGCCACCTGCCCATCTCCCCTTACCGCACTGAAGATATTTGCCTCCTTTCCCGTGCTCACCGCGCCGCCTAATGCGTCGATGAAGCCTCTCTTGGTCAGGGCATATATGTTCATCAGTGTGCGGGTATCGAAGACGTCACCCTTCACCTTGAAGTCGTCTGCATCCTTCAGCCGCTCCCGGAGATGGTCCAGCCGGGCGTCGAACTCCCTTTCCTCCTTGGAGGTCATGGAGTCCCTTTGAGGAATCCCTTCCTTCGCAACCAGTCAACTTGAGGCCCGGTGTATCTCCAGACCACATCCGCCTTCTCGGTTTGGAACGACCATGGAATGATGATAACCACGTCGCCCTCCCGGATCCATATACGCTTCTTCATCTTCCCGGGAATTCTGGCCATCCTGACTTGGCCGTCGAGGCATCTCACCCTTATGCGATTCGCTCCGAGCAGGCTCTCCACGTATCCGAAGATCTCCCGATCCTGCCTCCGCGGAAGGCGAACCCTGGTTATGACCGCATCCTGACTATTGGAATTATGCTTATACAGTATACCACCTCTAGTGGCCATGAGGGTCCCATAGGAGTTTCCGCCAGCGTGCCTTCAAAGCTGGACCAAATCCCCTAGTGCTATTAATGCTCCGCATATAATAGTCAAACGCCCGAAAGCCTTCGAACTATGCAAGCAGAAGATAGCTTAGTGGGCCCGACGCGATTCGAACGCGTGATCCCCGCCGTGTGAAGGCGATGTCATAACCACCTAGACCACGGGCCCTCGCTTCTTAAGAAGGGCAACCCCTTATATATATGTATCTTCCCCCTGGCGGTCCCGCGGCCCGAAGGGGCGGAATCCTTTATATAGAATTTGGCGAAGTTAGCTATTGTAAGTTGAGGATGTGGTCTTGCCTGGTGAATTTCTCATCTCTCTGTTACTCCCTCTACGAGCGCATACTGAAGCGCCAGATAGCAGATGGTCCGCCCATATGCCATGTGGCAATCGTGCAGGATGGGAACCGCCGCTATGCACGAAGGAAGGGCATCTCGCTCGATATGGGCCATAGCCTGGGGGCAGTGACGACGGAGATGGTCTCCGACTGGTGTCTGGAGCTTGGGATCAAGCACCTGACGGTCTACACCTTCTCCACCGAGAACTTCAAGAGGACTAAGGAGGAGCGGAGTTACCTATTCGATCTGATCCGCAACAAGCTCCTGGAGCTGAGCGTCTCGGAGAAGGTCCACCGAAACAAGGTTCGTGTGCGAGCCATTGGCCGCCTGGACCTCCTCCCAGCCCCCTTGAGGGAGGCGATCGACCAGGTGGACAAGGCCACACAGGGCTACAGCCAATTGTATCTCAACGTGGCCCTCGCCTATGGGGGCCAGGGAGAGCTCGTAGATGCGGCAAGGTCGCTTGCAATGAAGGTGATGGCAGGCGAGATCAGATCGGGCGATGTCGACGAGGAGGCGATAGCATCCCACCTCTATCCGCATGGCGATGACTCAGTCCCAAAAGTAGACCTGATCATCCGCACCGGAGGCGATGTGAGGACGTCGAACTTCCTGCCCTGGCAGTCCAACGGGAACGAGTGTGCCGCCTACTTCTGTGCCCCGTTCTGGCCCGAGTTTCGCATGATCGACTTCCTCAGGGCGATAAGGACTGCCCAGGGAAGGCCCTTTCATCAACAAGCTTAATTACCAGGAGGGAGTCAAGAAGGGTTTGGTCCCGATAGGGTAGTGGACATCCCGAAGGCCTGCGGAGCTAGTCGCAGAGAGCCTTCAACCCGGGTTCGAATCCCGGTCGGGACGCTGAGCTTCTATCATCCGATCTCGCGGGGGTATCGATCCTAACCAAAGGGATCGGAGCATTATATATTGCATGAAAGAGGGACCTTCAGATATTGTTTTTCGTCTTTTTGCATGAATCCTGCGGGATCATGAACGGGTTCACGGTAATTTCGGGCAGCATACCAGAGTTGATTTTTTGGCCCATTCGAGACAAGGCTGTCCAAGACCACCCTGTACTCGCAGTTCTATTGGAAGGCCACTCCGGAGCATCTGATATATAAATCAGGGGCCCCCTAAGGGCAAGTCATTCCCTTGGAAAGGTGGTCATATGGTTCTGGATAACTTGGGCGGGTCGCTCAGAGGGGCGCTGAAGAAGATCGCCTCGGCCACGAGGGTCGATAAGCCTCTCGTGGAGGAGACTGTGAGGGAGATCCAGCGCGCTCTCTTGCAGGCGGACGTAAATGTAAAGCTGGTGATGAACCTATCTAACAGCATTAAGGAGCGCGCGCTCTCCGAGAAGCCCGCCCCAGGGATGAATCCCAGAGAACATGTGATCAACATCGTCTACCAGGAGCTGATCAACCTCGTTGGGAGGAACTCCGATGTGGGCTTGAAGAAGCAGACCATAATGCTGGTCGGGCTGCAGGGCAGCGGCAAGACCACCACCGCTGCGAAGCTCGCCACCTTCTTCCAGCGAAAGGGCCTGCGAACGGCTGTCATCTGCGCCGATACCTTCCGAGCCGGGGCCTACGATCAGCTTAAAGCCCTTTGCGAACGGCAGGGGATTTTCTTTTATGGCGAGAAGGGCAACCCGGATGCCCCACAGGTGGCGCTCGATGGGCTGGAGGCGGCTCGAAGGTACGATGTCAAGATCGTGGACACGGCGGGAAGGCACGCCCTGGAGAGCGATCTCATACAGGAGATGGAGGATATCCATAACGTGGTCAACGCCGACCATAAGCTCCTCGTGATGGATGCAGCACTTGGGCAGCAGGCAAGCGAGCAAGCCCGGGCTTTCAACCAGTCGATTGGCATTACTGGCGTCATCATCACCAAGCTAGACGGCACTGCAAAGGGCGGAGGCGCGCTCAGCGCCGTTGCCGAGACGAAGACCTCGGTTGCCTTCATCGGCGTTGGCGAGACGCCCAGCGATCTAGAGAGGTTCGAGGCCGATCGATTCATCTCCCGCCTCCTTGGGATGGGGGATATAAAGACCCTCATCGAGAGGGCCCAGGAGATCAATGTGGAAGAGGAGGTGGACGTGGAGGCCCTGATGCGGGGCAAGTTCACCTTGAAGGATATGTACAAGCAGATGGAGGCCATGAACAAGATGGGCCCCTTGAAGCAGATCATGCAGATGCTCCCCATAGGAGGGCTCGGCCTGGAGCTCTCGGACAAGGAGTATCAGGTGACCAAAGATCGACTGGACAAGTACAAGGTGATCATGGACTCCATGACCGATGAGGAGCTAGAAGACCCAAAGATCATAACGGCAAACCGCATAAAGCGCGTCTCCCGCGGCAGCGGCACGCCACCGGAGCTAGTGAGGGAGCTTCTTAAATCTCACCAAGCAATGCAGAAGGCATTGAAGGGCATGAGGGGCGGGATGGGGAAGATGAACATGAAGCGCCTCATGAAGAGGATGGGACCCTTAAAGGGCTAGCTGCATCCCACCCCCTTTTGCACCCTTAGGCCTTGGACTCCTCATACGTGATCCAGATCACTATGATCCCTATGAATATCAGCATCGGTCCGAAGCATCCCTTGATCAAGTCCCATGTGTGGACCCACCAGTTCAAGCCGTAGATCCAGCTGCCCTGGCCGAACCAGACGGGGTCGACCATGGACCATATGCCTAGCAACAGCAGCACTGCTCCTAGAATAATCTTCAAAGCGTTGTTCGCGATCATTCCTCCACTCTTTCGATTGTTATCGATCTCCTGCAAACGCCACCATGTTATGGCAGATCAGGAGAGCCAATGGGTATGGAGGATCTACGATAATAAAAAAGTATCGCCGTGATACTTAGTCACGGTGGTAGGATCTGGCCCAGCCGGATAGGGACCGCCCCTGAGCCGTGAAGGCCTGGAAATCTCCCTCGCCCCCCTGGATGTTCAGGCCCAATCGGTAGAGATCACCACCTCCAGCAGGCACCAACTCCATCTCGATCCCGTCGTCTTTTAGGGTGGCAAACGCGGTGATCTCGGTCTTGAGGCCTCCCCGGGTTAATATCCCATGGCCGAATGCGACAGATCCGACCTCGATGAGCGAGAGCTCCCCTAAGATCCCCCCTTCCATCTGCAACGTCCAGTTTCCGGCAAGGGTCGCCGGAGCCATCTCCTTCTCGGGCAACGATGGATATGGCGAGGGGCCTTTTCCCATCAACTGTTGATACTGGGACATCATCCCATCGAAGGCCGGATCTGCAAGGAGATCATAGCTGACTCCCCCACCGCAGCAAGGGCAAGCCCCCTGAGCCGCCATCGCCAGGCTCAGGAGGGCCAGCATCGAGATCATACCTCGACGGGTCGTCGACCGCTTCCAATCCACGTATCTCCCTCTATCCGTCAATTCGTTGGAGCGACCCCCACGATAGGGGGCCATTCAATCATCAGATATTCCCCTGGTTCCCGATGCCGCTTATCATTCCGAAGCCCTGGCCCCCCTGAGACTCGAACGACTGATAGCTTCCCGCGACGGACCCGACCCTCAGGGTCAAATCCAGCCTGTAGACGCTGAGGCCGTCGATTGGCAGAAGGAATAGGGATAGCTTGCTGCCATCCAGGGATCCTCCGGCAACCAAGGGCTTGCTCTCCAAAGCATTGTCGATCTGGCCGTTCCCATAGACCGTCGTCCCCGTCTGGTAGAGGGTAAGGCTTGCCTGTCTGCTGACCTGGACATTTCTAAGCTCCAATGACCATACTCCTGCCGCGGAGACGGCGGCATTCGCCGTGGCTGTGGCAGTCGCAGTCGCGGGAACGCCTGGCGTCATGCCAGTCGTCTTGCTGATGTTGAACAGGCTCTCGCCCGCAAAGGACTCTCGAACATCTTCGTGGATATCGCTCTCACCAGTTCCTACGTCAAACGTATCGAAATCGTTCGATGTGGCCGCAGAGATCATGCATGCCATCACGGCCAGCATCATTAAGATAGATCTAACTCCCATATTTAAGCTCCTCCTTTAGTCTTGGCCTAATATTGATGGCCAGGTTCCCTAATAAACCTTCTCTCATGGACGATCGAGCACGGAGGCCATGCCGGTCCAGCTCTCGCCATCGGGCCGAAAGGCCCGATATGTTCCAGCAGTCCCTGCAAGCTCCACCCGGTAGAGGTTCACCTCTCCGAAGCTGAGAAGGTCGAGCGCCAAGCCATCTGCATTCGCCTCTCCGATCGCTGCCATGAGGCGAGTTGTGTTTCCCTCCAGCATGGTTCCATGGCCGAAGATCACATCGTCAGCCTGGAAGAGGATCAGGTCGACCGACCGCGTCTGGGTATCCTGCAAGATCAAAGACCAGTCTCCAGCCAAGGTAGAAGCCGTCTCGATCGTAGGCAAGGCAGGCGAAGTCGAGGCAGCCGGCTCGACAGGTATCGCATCGCCGCCCTCTCTCAGCTGGCGGGACGCCCAGGGGGTGGCAGGAAATCGAGGATCGGTCGACGCCGAGACCTCTCCCCGGGATCCGCTTATGTACTGATCCACAAGGGAGCCGTCCTGTGCCTGAGAGTAAGACGCTAGCAACAACAGCAATATCGTGGGCAAGAGCATATATCTCATGGCAGCTATCCTCCGTTCAAGCCTTTAATAGCATATCGCATTATTTACATTGATCATCGATGTGGACGAACTCTTTATCTAGAGGGGGAAGGTGCCGGTGGCGAGCCCCCCAAAAACGCTTCCGTTGCTGCCAAAGCCTTGATAGGTTCCATTCAGCATGCCAGGCCCAACGTCCAATCTCATCTGGAGGAGACAGCTTCCGTTCAGGGCGAGGATATTCATCGATAGAGATCGCCCCTCCAGGATTCCGCTGGCAGTGAGCTCCTCAGAAACGTTGCCCAGGGGCAATCGACCAGATCCAAAGAGCACTTCACCCACACTGCAGAGGGCTAGATCGAGATCTCCGAGCCCCTCCAGCGACAGATGCCATCCGCTAGAGAGACCGGCACTCGTAGACGAAGCGGCGGATGGATCCGAGTTCACGGGGGCCGCTCCTCCCACCACCTGGATCAAGCCACCTTGGCCGATCCCGAATATCTCCTCATCCTTCGCGGACCCGGCGAGATCGGTTGCGATGCTTCCTTCATCCAATCCGTCCTGCGCAAGGCCAAGGTGGACAGCGTAGAGGAGGATAAGGGCAAGCGGCAACAGACGAGGGCGCACTCGATAACCTCCTTTTGGGCACCTCAGCTCAGGAATCGTGCCTCCTCCTCCTTGCTAGCGCTGAAAGTCCCTTGTACTGGGCTCTCCCCGGCGGAGCTGACCGCGTCGAACGTGCCGCTCGCGCTGCTTGCCCCCACGTTGATGTTCCTCAGCTGGTAGTAGAAGACATGCGGGGGCGAGAGCACCACAATTCCCATGGTTAGGTAGTCGTCAACAATGGTGCCGCTTACGGTTATGGCCTGGACCGCTGTGCTTGATGGGACCTTGCCGTAGCCGAAGACCAGGGTTCCGCTCTGAAAGAGGATCAGATCGATCGTGCCACTCGAGCTACCCGAGCTATCCATGAGATCCAGAGTCCAGTTTCCAGCAACGTTCAGCCTTGTGGCTGAATAAGGATCCCCCGTTCCGCTTCCGACCTTCGCCAGGTACTCAGCGGTGTGCTCGGTGCTTTCGATGTTCATCCATCCAAGGCCCCCGTCCAGGGGGTCGACCACGACCGTTTCGCCGACGCTATGCGGCCCCCCGGCCTGGGCAAGCAGGCAGGAGGCCAACATCACCGGCACCCATGCGTTCTTCCAGCTCAACTCTAACCACCACACCCATCCGACTCCAATGAAGTTCTGACATTCCTTCAGGATAAACCTGGCGATGACCTCAGATCCAACCCATGCCGAGGCTGGAAGTGCCACTCCCCACAGCGGTGTAGTAGGCCGACTCGGGATAGCCGTGGATGCGCCGCTCGCCATCCATGGATGAGGCGACCTGGTTGGTGGCAGCCTTGCCGCCGCCCAGAGAGACCGGCCCAGAGGCCGCAGCGCTTTGCTGCTGCGTGGTGGCAGCAGACGAAATGGATAAGGGGCTCAGCCAGAATGCGGCGAGGATCGTCTCGTTCTGGCCGAATATTCCGAGAAGGCCCTCGTTGAAGACGTCTACATAGCTGTTGAAGGACGCGGCCGCCTGGGAGTTGCAGGAGGCCTCTCCCTTCAGCTCTCCCATCTGCAGCCCGTTTTTGAGGCCGTCAATCACGCCTCTCTGATAATCGGTAAGCTCAGCCGCCCCGGCCGAGGCCAGGGCCAGAATGGCAATCAGTGCCAGAATCGAGCGATACATCGAATACATCCCGCCTATGCATGTTTTCATGATTGCGTTCATTCGGTCAAGGTTGGGTGGGCCTTCCGGAAGGCCGGGTCCTTCATATGGCAAGCGGACCGGCCGGAGAACCACGGGCTCTTCCCCATGGCCTTCCAGATCTCGCTAAGCGCCGCCCCCTTGATGTTTCCAAAGGACAGGGGCATGTAGGCGCATGGAAGAGCCTCGCCCGAGGCATCTACATGAATCCAGCGCCTCCCGGCAAAGCAGCCGAAGATGGAGGGATCCATCAGATGAGGGAGGGATGTCACCCTTGGGCCATCCTCCAATCGATTCTTCTCCCGGTGAAACCGCTCCAGGATTTGGAGGTCCTTGGGGGAGAGCACCTCGTCGATATGGGATGACCATCTTCCAACTGCCACGATCTCGCAGAGGGAGAGTTCATGCGCTCCAAGCTCCATCGCGAGGCCGTAGGCCTCCTCAAGGTCGTCTATGTTGGAGGGGCTCACCACCATGAAGAGGTCGACAAGCAGGCCTGCATCGAGGGCATTTCTCACTCCCGATAGCGCGTCTTGAAATGCCCCAAGGCGTCCCCGGACCCGGTCGTGCTCGGATGCATTGGGGCTGTCGATGCTCACCCTGATAGCGTCAAGGCCAGCGCGCTTGAGGGCGATTGACCTCTCCTTCGAAAGGCCGTGCCCGCTCGTAAAGCATGCGGATATCGCCCTCTCGTCCACCGAGGAGACAAGTTGGGGAAGGTCCTCTCTCAGCATCGGCTCCCCGCCGTCGAACGTTATGAGATATGATCCAAGGTCCAATGCCTCGCCAATGGACCTCTTTATAAGGTCTGCCTCGAGGATATCGCCCTTGCGCGATGGGGCGGCACAATGTATACAGCGATTAGGACAGCCCCGGATCACCGCTATCGAGAACTGGTCGGGAATCCTGCGCTTCAAGATAGCCCCCACCTGGGCAGATAGCATCCTGTCGAAGGCCAGGCTTGGGGCGGGCGGAATCCACGTCGAGAATATGAAGGGATCTTTCGATATTGGCTTCTCATCTCGGAAGATGCGGTTGATCCTGTCGGTTATCGGCTGGGCCAGCGGGGCAAGCGGCCCTTTGGGCTGGAACCGTATCCCGTCCTCGAAAAAGACCTCCAACTTCAGCAGAGGCTTCTCTGCAATACGCATTCCTCGCTCCATCCTCCGGTCATCTTATTCAATATGAGGTTGAGCCGATCCCTCATCTTCTCCGATCCCCCGGCCCTGGCCAGGGCATCCCTGGCCACTTCGACATGTTCGCATATGGACGAGGTGCAGATATCCACCGCCTCCTCTAAGGATCCCCTCTCGCCATGGATGCGAGGCAACGTGGATGATGTCTTGAGGGATCTCTTCCCTTGGCTCGTGCCCAGCACCTCCTCAAGGTCATCGACAATCTGGTACGCAAGGCCGAGGTGAAGCCCATACTCGTGATATATCGAGGCCTGCTCATCGCCGACCTTCGCGATCATGCAGCCCATGCGAGCTGAGGCTGCAAATAGCGATGCCGTCTTGCTGGAGACGCACCGGAAATATTCTTTGGGCGAGGAGATCCTTGATAGGTCCAGCATCTCGCCCGCGGACATCTCCATGCAGGCGTTGGCGAAGGTTCGTATCACCTCTCCGGGATAGTGGGAGATCAGGTCTATCGATCTGGAGATGAGATAGTCCCCGCAGAGGAGGGCAGCCTCTAAGCCGAACCTCTCCACGGTTGTGGGGGCGCCTCGCCGTTCCACCCCGCCGTCCAATATGTCGTCGTGTACCAATGATGCGGCATGGGCAAGCTCCACTGCAAGGGCTGCATTGAGGGATCTTCGAGGCGGCGAGCCGAATGCCTCGGCGGAGAATATCAGGATCAAGGGACGGGTCCGCTTCCCAGGGGTGCTCAGGACGTAGTCCACCACCTCCCCCAGGTCGGATCGGGGGGGGGTCTGAAGGGCAAGAAGTCCCTCCTCCACCATGCTATACTCGACCCAGTCGCTCAACATCGACTCCTTGTGATTCCGGTCACTATTTATCTTTTGCGTGGTCGATAACCGAGGTACAAGCCTGCATAATTTCTCTTGCATATATAATAATTTTAGCTGCAGAGTTCGATCACATAGCGGCATCTCTCAATGCTTCGTTCTGTTTATCAATGCCAGTCTTCCCAGATCTGTCAGACCTGCTGCGTATATTCCATTGGAGAGACTGAGTTCAGGTGCATAAGTGCCCTTCTCCACTCTGATGAGACCTCTTGAATGCATCACTCCCAAGCGTGCCCCAAGCTCATCGGGATCTAAATCTACGCATGCGATAATCGTATTCACGTTTGGAATAGAGACTCCAAGATCCTGAATCGCCTGCATAATCCAGAAATCAGTATCTTCTATTTGTTGCTGTTGTCCAAGACTGTTATGGCCATAACTACCAACAATATTAATTATATTACCAGACGCATTACCTCCAATGGCAACGCTACCGTTGGAAGCAGTGGCAATCCGAATATCCGTAACATTCTCGGCGATTATGCTTCGGATTTCATCTATAGACTCCTGCGGCATATCGACCATTACTTTCTTCAGTTGCCAGGAAAGGACGGCCCTCGCATCTGGATCATCTGGTGTCTTTGCGACCTCCTGTAGCGCTTGGGCAACCTCTGGTTTCCTTTCTACCTCTGGCAGAAATCTCGTCCAGATTTGAGCGGCTTTGTTCCATCCGGCTTCGACAAACCTCTCACCCATTGCTTTCATCGCTGCATCCTTCCCTGCAACGGCAGTAGGAATCAATAAAAAATGCAGATAATGAATTAGTAAATCAGCTATTTGTTGAGTTATTTCAGGATCGGTCATAATAGATTCCACGGAGTTCAACGCTGCTATTCAATAAAAAGATTTTGGGGACCATAATCCCAAGATATCCGCTCAATAAGGGCTAAGAAGCAGATCCTAAGATTTCACAACTTATCATAATAATTATGAAGATCTCTCAAACAGATATATGATCGACGCCTCACACCGCTGAATAGAGGTTGATGATGATGGCTTATCTTGCATCCGATCCAGTGGCAGAGGCAGGCGAATTGGTGGAGACGCTTGAAGTGATCTCCAATGTGATCTTCGGCCCAGAGTTCGATCTCGAGATATTGGAGCAAGAGGAGGACAAGGTGGTGATGAAGATCACCTCATGCCCCATGCTCAACCGGGCAAGGAAGCTTGGCAGGGACGAGGTAGCGCTCTCCCACGCATGCCAGAGCTATTGTCGATCGGTGGTCGAGAGCTTGAAGGAAGGGCAGACATATAGGTACACCAAGAGGATGTGCGCTGGAGATCCCTACTGCGAGAACGTGATCGAACGAGCATAGGACCCGTCGACCCGACTCAAAGACCCATCCCAATAGCATGAAGGCTCTGCCCCGGTTCGGCACGCCGAGGGGCAAGCCCCTTGCTAGTAGTCGGAGAGAGACCTCTGCGTTTGGGGCTTTGCCTCCCTGCCAAAGTCGAGGAGGTTTCTCTGCCGCCGGTCCCTGCGTAGCTGTTCCTTGGTGATATTGAATGTTGAGAATATCCTCAGCACGGGGGGGAGAATCTGCTTTTCGATGTAATAATCGGTGTCTATCTGCTTCTCGTTCTCCACGGCGTACTCGGGATCCTCTGCCCTATCGACGAAGAGGGTCCTTCGCCCCTCCTTCACTATTACAAAGGGGATGCGGTCCCCAATCCCTGGCACGCGGCCGCCTCGTCGCCGCATCTTCTCCACCAGCTGGATGTGGGGCTGCTTGCTCTTGTATGCGGACGGGCTCTTGGTGTACCTCCTGGTCAGCGTCAGGTCATCGAGCATATCCCTGTCCTTCTTGAGGTCGAGCGACCCAATGCGATCTATCACCCCCTGCACATGATCCACAGCCTCATCCACGAGCCCCTCCTTGAGCAGAAGCTCAAGACAACGATTGAGCGTCTTCGATGTTAACTCGCACCAATCGCGTCGAACCGTCTCCATCCCCCTGACCTTGATTCGATCCTGCCAGTTGGCACCCAACCGCTCGAAGACCCAGAGGGCATACCTCTTCTTGGCAAGGAAGATTGCCCGGCGGGCGAAAGCCTCGAATACCAGCTCCATTGGCGGAGGAAGCCATGAGGTGATGGCCTGGGCGATCCTCTTTCCCACAAGCTCGGCTTCTTCCGGAGATATAGCCGCAGCGTCGCTTCCACGGTCGTCCACCATCCCCAAACGACGCTGCAACCTGACGAAGACGCTGTCGGTGTCGCCGTAGACGACGGAGAGGTTGTACTCCTTAAGACCTCGGAGACCTTCTCCTGCCATTCCTTCCAGTTCAGAGGGCAGGCATGCCCTGCCATCGAGGATGGATATCGTGCTGATCTCCTCGATCAGCTCCTTGGTCCGGGCAATGTTCGCCCTCCCGAAGCTGGTCACGGCGTTCGCCAGGGTCAAGCTGTAGAGGCGGGCACGCGCATACCCGGAGTAACCGTAGAAGCTGTTGAGAAGGATCTTCATCGCGTACTGCTTGGCATCCAGGAACTGGCGCTCCTCATCCCCTGCTGACTTCATCATCCTCTTGGTCTCGGTCCTCTGATCCAATAGCTCTCGCAAGACCGAGGGAACGATCCCCGCAGAGACCTCCGGGGAGACGAACTCCCCTCCAGAGGGCGCCCGTATGGCATCTCCCGGAGGATGAGGACCTATGATCACTGTTGAGTAGCAGAGGTTATGCGCCATCATGATCGTGGGATATAGCGACTTGTAGTCCAGTATGACCACATCCTCCAAGAGACCCTTCTCGGGATCAAGCACAGCTCCCCCCTTCAGCTCCACATCTCCGTGGCGAACCTCGGAGACCTCTGAGTCCGGCTTTGGGGGAATCACTCGATCACTCTCGCGGAACCTGCGGAGAAGGAGGCTCTCGACCATGCCGCTCTGCCCGCCGTTGACCACATCCTGCAGGAGAGAGCCGCTCGCCTGGGAGAGGGCGATGTACTTGTCCATCAGGCGCAGGTCGAGGAGGAGCCTAAGCGCGAGGACGGCGTCGCGCCTTGAGTAGCGGATGAACCGCCGAAGCTCATCTCCCCCCGCCATCCAGATCGACTCGATCTCCTTTGGGTCGACGTCGTACTTCTCCATACTCAATAGCTCGGAGCTTGCGTTTCTTAGCGTGTACTGCTTGAGGCTGTAAGAGGAGCGGATGATGGGAAGGAGGTCTACGACAATCCTTCCGGTCATGGCAACGTTCGTCTGGTTGACGATCTTCCTTATGATCCAGTGGCTGCCATCCCTGCCCACGCGAGCCTCAAGCCCAAGCCGTCTCAGCCTCTCGTCGAGGTAGGGCAGGTCGAACTCGTTAGAGTTGTAACCGGCGAGGATATCGGGATCGAACTCCTTGATCATGCCGATGAAGGCCGCAATCATCTGGGCCTCATCCCTGAAGGAGAGCACGTCGGAGCGGGGGCAGTCCAGCTCCCGGGCCACCAGCACAAGATCGTCAAGGCCTTGAAAGGCAGGTTTAAATGCCATGCTTATGAGTATCACAGGGGAGACGTCAGCCGTCGGCATCTCGCCGCCCCGCGGGAGGCACTCTATATCGAAGGCCATATGCTTCAGCGGAGCGTTTACCTCCCGCCGGCCTCGGGAGACCTCGGTTATATCTGCCTTTTCGCCCGGTGCCTCTGCCCATCCCATCCCGCCAAGGCCGGAGTCGATGAGATAGCGGTTCTTGAACAGGATATCGCTCTCGTAGACGGCCTTGATGCCGGGCATCTCCCTCACCCGCTCTCTTAGAATCCTCACATCCTTTGGATCCCGGCCGACGATTCGCAGCATCTTGGTCGGGCGGGCTTGATAGCCGATCGGCTCGAATCGGTCCACCACCTCGACCTGGAGGTTCATGGCCTCGATTCCATCGATCGCCTCTTCGAGGCGCTCCTCCTCCACGCCTGCGTAGAAGTACGGCCTAAAGCCGGAGACACGGCATACCACGCTCCTCCCCTCCTCAGTGGGGCCGAAAAGCTGCACTACCGGGAAGCCATCTGGTCCGTAGGTGTAGTTGGCGTCCAGTATCTGGAAGAGCATTGACTCGGTGGTTGGGCGTGGATCAACTTAAACTTTGGCCAAGGTTTGGGCGGTACAGGATCGATTGAAAGTCCAGTCAGACCTTGCCCCATTGAGCGCTCTGAGAAGACGGTTGATAGGCCTCCTGGAGATCCTTCGCCTCCTCCTTTGTCATTGCCACCATGGGCCCGAGATCTCGGTCGAGGGTCACAGTCTCAAACCAGCCCTGGCCTTGCAACTTGCGTAGAAGCCTCTCGTTCTCATACTCACGTGGGGTGAAACGGCGCCACCAGCACGGCCTGCCCTCCCCTTCATCCTGATACATCTCGTAGACATACATAATAGATCCAGTAGATCCAGCCCTGTCGGCCGTCCTCAGCAATGGCCCGATGGAGGGAGGCGCACGATAGGCGCCCCCGATTTGAGCAACCAGTTGGGTTCCCTGATCGCTAAAATCTAATGCTGACATATCTAGTAATAAAACTTTCGGATACAGTATCAAAAATTATCCACACCGTCAAGTAGAAAATCCTTCAGCCCCCATAATCGGATGGGTACCTCCGTTTGCGGCAAATCTCGTCTCGGGACCGGCAAAGCCTCGCTTTGGATAGGCCAGGTGGTCTAGTGGTTTTGATCCCATGGGCATGGCCTTTTCCGCGCCTTATTGAAAGAGGCCTGGATCGTGGTGGCTTGCCGGGTGGAGATCCATTGTATACGGTTATGGGAGGTAGACATGCCGATTTTAAGCAGCGATGATCAAATCCGCAAGGCCTTGAGGGAGAGCCGCATCGTTGCAGTTCTCGGCGCTTCAAGCAATCCCGCAAGGGCAGGATACTACGTCACGAAGGTAGTGCAGCGATATGGCTTCAGGATAATCCCGGTTAATCCAAACCACATGGGCGAGCTGATACTTGGGGAGAGGGTATACCGTACCTTGGATGAGATTCCAGGACCGGTGGGCATCGTGGACGTCTTTCGCAGACCATCGGCCGCTTCAACGGTCGCAATGCAGGTGCGGTCCAAGGGCTGCAAGACGGTCTGGTTCCAACCTGGATGCGAAAACTATCAGATCGCCGAGGAGCTCGGACGCGAGGGATTCCAAGTAGTGCTTGGAAGGTGCATGATGGTCGAGTGTCGCAGGTTGCTATGAGGAATGAGTGCGCGATAATTTGGCCCGGCCAATCTGCACCTCAATCCACGCGGTCAAGCTGAGAACAACCGTTCCATCGTTCAGAAAGGGGTGGCAATCTCCGAAAATATTGGTTTTGTCAGATTTGATCTATTATATCATATATTTAAATTCAGTTAGATAATGCGCGTTATCTACATCCTATGAAGTCGTGCAGATATCGTAGGATTGACGTAGGATTCTGCCGGCGTTTGTAGGTGCTGGAGGAAAGGTAATATAGGTAATATTTAACAAAATATGTAGATAAATTTCCAATATATATTTGGCCATATCGTGGAATATTTTGCCTCGAAACATTTAAATAATGTAAGATTTGGAGATAGTTATCGGATATATTCAAACTGGGAAGAGATATATATTATGAGGGTTCGAGATGAGTTATATTAAATATACCATGATCTTTATCTTGCCCTTGCTGCTAGTCGGCAGTGTATGTGGGGAGATCACCTCCAGCTTCTCCGCGAGCGACGGGGAGCGCGCCGTAGGCTTCACCACAACGTATGGGGCAGATGTCGAGGATCGCATATCGGATCAGGCAAGCGCAAGCTTCGCAGGAGGCCCGATCCTATCGCGTTCCCTGCTTGCCGCAGGTGACCTGCACGAAGAGCATTATGTGAACGACGCCGCAAACGGTCTCCACGCAAGGGTGAGAGTGGACGTTGTAGGCGCTGCCGACAGCATCTACAACTACGTCATGTCCCCTGCCGAGGGAGAGGTGGTGCCAAGCGCCTATGTCCAGGGACGGCAGACGCTGACCTCAACGGATGCCGACAGCATCTACGTCGAGGTCCTAGCCTATAATCCGGAATCCTTTGCCATTGGAAACATCACGGTGGAGTACGGAACGCTTCAGGGCTACTCGGGAACGGCGCGTGCTGCCCCTAATTACACAACAGCCATCCAGACCGTCCAACACGCCGAAGGAGCGCATCTGCTCTTCGACTCGCAATCGAATAACGGGATGGCGGATCTGGCCTACCATTCGCTAGAAGTCAGAAGCGGGCAGGTTAACAACTACAACGGGGTTGGGACCGCCTACTCGAACTCGGCATCATCGTATGTAAACAGCGCCAATGTATCAACGACAAGCAATGGGTCTGCCGCCCTGGAGATAAAGGCGAAGAACTCCCAATACGACATCGGACGCATAAAAACAGATATTTCATCCGGCCAGATGTCGGTGACAGGCGCAAAGGTATGGGCGGATGAGACCCCTCGTGCCGGAGCGAGCATGGACAACCTGCATGCCTCGGCTAATATCGTCACCAACACCCTCCAAACAGGAGTTGAGGCCCCGCCAGAGCATTTCTCAAACTTGGGGATTGTGGTCTCCGGCGACCTAGATTTTGGTGGGATTGCTCAGAAGACCGCAGCCGGAACGACGCTTACAACCCACCTCACGGCGCTGGGAAGTATCCAAGAGACACTCTACGCCAAGAATCGAGGAGGGGACGTCGAGGCCAAAGCATCCACGCGAATATACCATGGAGGCCTTGATTTCAGCGGCACCGCAAACACTGGAGCCTCAACTGCAAGCGTCGATGTCGAGCTTCAAGCCGCATCTCCTGCGGAGACACTTACCCATCAGATGGTTGCAGGAAGCCTTCTCAATCCTTACTACACGATAGAGGATGCCGACCTGAGAGCCGTCGAGTACGTCGAGGTTCAAGCCGGGACGCTTGGATATACAGGCAATGCAAAGGCCTGGAAGGGAAGCAGCAACGCGATGATCGCAGTCGATCTACTCGGGGCCCATACCGATATGGGAAGCATTGTCCATAGCATCGGAGCACTGAGTCCGAGAGATGACTTCGTCTGTCCCTACTTCGAGATCTATGGAGAGGGAGGAGCGGCGGACCATATCTTCTCAGGTTGGACAAAAGCCAACGATGATCTTGCCCAGGTTACATTCAGCCATAACACGATTGCATCATCGGGCAGCATCACCAAATTGACCGAAGCGAGAACGCCCACAATAGCCGGCTGTGCCACGCAGCTGTATGCATCGGATTATGCCGAGATCCACTTCGGACATATTTGCAGCATCGAGGGAGCAAGAAGCATCTTCGGCGGCGACCCTGCAAAGGCCCAGGCCTCGGTGAACGTAGAGGAGCTGGAGGCATCTGCGCTTGATATGGGTTTAGGATGCGATATCGGCCATTCCAGCGGCGCCGAGAACGAGGTGGATCTGGCAACTAATAGCCAAATCACCTTGAGCACCTTCGGCTGTGCCACAACCTACCTCAATATGACAATTCCAAGCTCAGCCACGCTATCCTACTCCGGATCGAGCCTTGCCGCGAACAACAAGGTCACACACTCGGAGAGCACAGAAGGCAAGATCACGGAACCTGGCTGTATATCCTATGGCAGTTCGCTATTTGCCGGACCGATAACCCTATTTCAGGATATCCAGCTCTGGCCGTCTGGAACTCTATATCCCTACCTCTCCTACATGGGTACGACAACCGGCCTGCTTGGACCGTCTGGCTACTCGGGGGGAATTGGCTACGACCTCTACGGTTATGGCGGTTTCAACTCCTTCTTCGGAGCTTCATACTACCCGTTGTATATGAGCTTCGAGGATTACGATGGCCTCGACGCTATATCCGGCCTCCACACCGAGGAGGGAAGCGTCGACTTGAGCGGCAGCATCAAGGGGACCGAGGGCTCAGGGATTCCATTGGTAGGGATATCGGAGGAAGGGCTTGATGTCGAGGGATATGGTATATCTCACACGATGGATGCCACCAATGGCGAAAACCACATAGCAGAGAGCGTCCAAGTTGACGGCTACGAGGGAACACCGAACCATCTCTCGATTGAATCGGCCCAGGCATTCGCCAATCCGACGATCGCAAAGGTTCAGCTAAACGATCTCCTGGCTCAAGGGAGCTTTATCGACATGAGCTTAGGGTCCGGCGTGGACTGGCTGCCTTGCTTGGAAGTTGAGGAACAGCCGGAGCTATTGCCCTACGCTGGAATGAGCGCAAGCATCTCCGGCATTGGGTTTGGCGGGCTCGCATTCACTGGCTATGCCCTCGACAGCGGAAGCGAGAGCTCGCGGACCGTGCGCGAGACAACCTCTGGCCTCTCCGCCTGGGGAGAATCCATATATCTCGAGCATCGGTCCATCGGACTGTCTGGAAGGGAAGAGCTGGATACTCACTCCCTCGTCTCCACCAACGTACAGCATGGTTACGTAGAATCCCTCTATGGCTACGCCGTGGCAACTCCGCTGACGACCCTGGCTTATCAGAGGGGGACCGGCTTTGGAAATGTGACATTGGATGCCTATGGCGAGGCCTATAGCCCCTATCTGCCAGACCAGGACATGAGCTACGGGGGAATGAAGGCCTTCGGGAAGACCATGTTTTATTACAACAAGGCACGGACCGATCCATCCACCGTCATGGAGGCACATGGTAAGGTATACGTATAAGCTCGTTTTTCGGGGGGACCTACCCCCTGCTTTTTTTTTCCCACTCCATATCCTGCCTCACTCGATCGACTGCAATAGTATCGATTGAGAGGAGCGTAGATTGATATCGCTTCTCATCCGTTGCGCATGAGCCCAACGGGATCACGGACGTTTCATATCCAGCCCTTTCTGTGAAAGAACAGGAGCATAATTGAGGCCATGGCGAGCATCAGGAGGAGGATTGCCGGATATCCAAAGCGCCAGTGAAGCTCGGGCATGCGGTCGAAGTTCATGCCGTAGATGCCGGCAATCAATGTCAGGGGGATGAAGATGGTGGCGATGATCGTGAGGACCTTCATCACCTCGTTCATCTTATTGCTGAGCGTTGACAAGTAGATCTCGAGCATCCCCGAGATCATATCTCGAAACGCCTCAATGATATCCATCACCTGAAGGGTGTGGTCGTAGACATCTCGAAGGTAGATGGCCGTGGATTTTTTGAAGAGGGGGGTCTCGCCTCGGGAGAGGCGGCCTAGGACCTCCCGCAACGGCCAGATCGACCGACGCATGAGGATCATCTCCCTCTTCATCGCGTGGATGGCCTGGGAGGTCTCCTTTCCAGGAGACTCGGCCACCTCATCTTCCAGGATCTCAAGCTCTTCTCCCAGGTCCTCCAGCACCATGAAGTAGTTATCCACAACGGCGTCGAGCAGCGCATAGGCCAGGTAATCGGCTCCCTCTGACCGTATGCGCCCCTTCGACCTCCGGATCCTCTCCCTCACCGGCTCGAATACGTCCCCCTCGGCCTCCTGGAAGGAGAAGAGAAACCGATCTCCTACGATCAGGCTCACCTGCTCCGACCTGATCCCCCCCTCTTCGATGAAGAGCATCTTCAGGAGGATGAAGACGTAATCCTGGAAGTCCTCCATCTTTGGCCGCTGCTCGGTATTGACGATGTCCTCCAATACGAGCGGATGGATCCCGAATATCGATCCCATCCGCTCGATCACCTCGATCTGGTGGAGGCCCACGACGTCGATCCAGGAGATGGAAGGGGCGTCCTTGAAGGAGAGAAGGTCATCGACTTCCACGCTTGCCTTCTCCCGGAGGACCTTCGAATCGTAGTCCGTCACCGATATCGTCGTCCTCTCCGTCCTTTTCTCGCCCACGTGGACCAGCGTTCCCGGAGGCAGGCCGGCCTTCTTGGACCGCATGGAAAGATGCCTTGTCATGGGAATCTAGCTCAGCTGAGCCCCCCGTCCTTTGCCCCTTTGGCTGGATTTGGAAATCCGACGATGTCTATGGTCGTTGAGGCAAGGCCGATCTCATCCGACCTCTCGATCTCATCGAGGATCAAGCGGCTTAAGCGATCCTTGATGATGCGCCTCTCCCTTACGACCGTTACATAGCGAACCTTGAATTCGATCCAGTTGTCGGTGATCGTCATGAAGATAGTTGGATCCATCGCCCTTCCCGGCAGGTAGTACTTCTCCTCGAGCTTCGAGAGCTCCATATCGGCCCGTTTTGCCACCTCGCCCGTCTCCCTTCTGAGGATGGCCATGATCTTCTCGTGGGCCGACCTCCAGTCGCTCTCGTAAGTTATGGGGATCGAGATCTCATCCCAGAGGAAGTCATGATCCTTGGTGTAGTTGCTCAAATTGCCGGACAGGACGCGACCGTTTGGGAGGATGACGAGCCTTCCCGTTGCTTGGTCCCCGGACATCCACTCCCCGAGCTCGAGCAAGGTCGTATAAAATATGTCTATATCTATGACGTCGCCTCTCTTGTTGTCGATCTCTATCCTGTCCCCAACCTGATACATCCCCGTCAAAAAGATGATGACGCCCCCCATGAAGTTCTTGAAGATATCCTGGAGGGCCACGGCGAGGCCGGCAGCGATGATGCCGTAGGAGACGAGGAGGCTCTGGGAGTTCTCCACCCATATGTTCAGGACGATGGCCGTCAGGACGATCAAGTAAAGGATGGAGATCGTCTTTCGAAAGGAGTACTTGGTCTTGGCTTCATTGATCCTCTTCGAGAGCTCCTCCTCGACCAGGTGCTTGAAGACCAGGTGCACTCCCGAAACGGTGACCAAGGTCAGGAAGGCCTTCTGCAGATAGGTCTGAGGATAGTAATAATCGGCAGTCCAGAAGAGGGCTGCGAGGAGGAGGAGGGACGCGATGAATGCAAAGCGGCGAAGCATGGGTAATATATGGAGCGAGTCCGTAAATAACTTTCACTTCGAGGATCGAAAGCGATCATCGCCGATCCAGAAGGGCCAAAAAAGGGCGACCACCTCCCCTGGAGTTGGCAGCCCGTCCGGCAATGTATTTTGGCAACGATGCTGTCCCCGAACGATCCCCCTTTACGCCAGAGCTTGGCGGGCATGAAATCCTGCCCACGGCGCCATCACAGACGCATATCCCCGGTTACGCCTGAGCCTTGGTGGCAGTGTCCCATGGCCACGATCCCGTCCTCCCGTCTAGGCAGCCCTTCCAAAGGCAGTTGGCAGAGCGTCTAGAGGTCCTTCATCTCGTCGATGAAGGCCGGGCGCCTTCGATACTCAACCCTCAGCCCCTGCACGAACTCCTTGAACTCGTCTTCGAATCCGGGAACCTCGGACATCGATCTCAGATTTGACGCCACATTTTGATAGTGCTTTCTCGTAGTCGCCTTCGATGCAATCGATACTATCAGCTCCCGATATGCATTGAAGTACTCGGCTGGATAACGATCTTTTAGCTCGCTTCGATTCTCATTGAGGAGACAAAGGGACCTCGCCTCAAGGGTCCTCCTTATCGCCTGATCGTACATTCCCTCCAGCAGATAAACCTGGATAATAGTCCTAGTAAAACGATTTTCTTGCGCCGAGAGGTAGTCGATGATTCTTGAAAGGTAGCTCTTCCAGGCCTCAGGACCTGCGCTCGCCTTCAGCTCATGGTAGTATTTCCATTCGCCGATATGGAGAAAGAGCCAACGCAGGCTCTCCCTGAGCTTCTCGACGTCGCTATTGCGGTAGATATCGTTTAGGAACTTTCGCAGATCCAGAGATCCTCGATCCTGGAATATCGAGATCCCCTTCTCCGCAACCTCGACCGAGCGATTCTTCTCGCCGCCTTCCATCAGCGCCTTTGCATACCAGAGGCAGATCTCCTCGCTATATCCATTGTACCTCTCGATGAGATCGTAAAACTCTCCCTTTCGACCGTCCCTCCAGAGCATCCGGAGCTTTGCGGATACAAGCTCTATCCCCCTGCTTCCCCAAAGCTCCTGCCCCTCATGGCCTTCGGGATTCTCCTCTAAAAGATGGGCCTTTACCAGACCCTCCCAGTGCTCGATCTCCTCAATGGATGTGCATAGGTTGCTCAAGGCTGCGTCGTACTCATCCTCGAAATAGTCGGGCTCTTCCAGCGATCGAGCGAAGAGGTATTCGATCTGCCTCTTTCTCTCCACAGGACCGAGGTCGGCCTTCCCTATGCAGTCCATATACATATCGAGGTAGTCTGAGAAGTCCTGAGCAAAGGTGCCGTAGGAGTCGTCAACATCGTCCATCTTATGGGCTATTATCTCAAAGAGGGCTTGGTAGATCTTAGCCGCGCCCAACGGATCGGCCTTGCCCAGATGGATCTCAGCAAGCTTCTCAAACGAGGAGAAGTCGATGCCATTTATGCTATCCCATCTGCGTTCATCCCAATAGAGATCGCTTATCTCCCTCTTGTAGTCACTTACCGCTCTTTTGAGACCCACCCCTCTTGAAGCGCGCGAGAAAGCGCGCCCTCATCGTATGGGCGGCCTCAAGCTCCCCCCGCATAAACTCCCGGAGCTCATCTGGATCCGCCCCCTTCAGAAGGCTCTCGATATTCTCAAGCTCAGACTCGCCCTTGGCCATCATGGCCTTCACATCATCCTTAGCCATGGCCAGGAGGACCGCCACGATATGCTTGCAGTAGCCTCCCCAGTCATAGGGACAGGTGCAGGTGGCGGAGATTCCTTCATCGAGGTCCACCTCGACCGTGTAATTATAGGTCCCCTCGACTACGGCCTTCACCCTCCTCTCCGATGCCTCTATGATCTCCACCCGCCCTTCCTCGAAGTATCTCTCCCCCCGCTCGAAGGAGGCCTCGTTGGCAAGGTGCCTGATATCATCGATGTCAACGTCCATCTATACCACCCTGATCGGATGTAGCGCCGGGAGGATATGAACCTGATTCCGATCCATTATGGGGAATTGGCGAATTCCTGCGAAGGGCTGCCAAACGACGGCGGGGCACCTCGCGGTAAGCTTTGGGGCAATCGAGGCACTGCCGCAGGAATATGCCAGGCAGATTGGGATTCAATCTTCAGGCCGGACGCATGCCTGTTATATTAGCTGATGGCAGCTTCACTGCTGAGCAAAGTAGCAAGTCAGGATACGGATTTCTTTTCCAGATCCCACTCGAAGCTGACCTTGATCGACCCTTCCATAGAGGCCTCCACCAAGTAGATATTGCCCTTCCCATTGAAGCTCAGGGAGAAGTCCGCAGTCGCCTTCTTTGGCGGGATCTTCTCTTTTCCCAGCCTCTCGAAGGACTCGATTATGGGCTTGCTGCACTTGAAGATCATCTCGGATACTAGCCCGAAATCCTTGTCCACCTTCTGCGGAGTTGTGAAATCCTCGAAATATGCATCACGGAGAGACTTAGGAATCTCACCTTTGGCAAGCTCTTCCGGAACGTCGACGGCAACGATCATTGTGCTGTCTCCATATGGCATCTCGATATACTTCTTCATGTTTCAGCATCTCCAATTTAGGTCTTAACCTTTGACATACACAGTGGGGCTTAGGGGAAATACATATGGTTCCTCGTTGTTTTATATGGTTGGACGTATTCCTCCCCATTTACCTAACCGCGAATGAACACTAATGAACGCTAATATTTTCGATTAGATCACATAAATTTGGGCACATGTGGGCATATATATAGCGGTGACATGAAGTTTAGGCGTGCCTGATTTGACAATACGTCCAAGCAGAAAGAGGATCCCTTCCCACACAACTCAGCGAAGAACCAGAACAAGCCTATGCTCGACCTTTTTAAAAATGGGATTCGATACGGAGAAGTGAAGCGATGAAGGGATCTATGAAATGCCCATGATGTTCAGAAATCTTGAGGTATAACCTCACGGCCACGATAAAACTTGCTCGGAAGGCATGCTACCAAAGTCTGCGGTCATGAATCTCCAGCATCGATGAGGGATTCGCCTCCAAGTTTGAAAGAATGAGCGAGGCCATTGACAAGCATGGCGTAGCCCTTCAATGGCAGGCCCGACCGCCTTTTTGACCGAAAGATATATAGCCCAGATGACCCCACGTCAGATAGCTTCATTGCATCCATTCAAAAGAATTGTCTAGATGTTTTTGTAGCACAGCCGAATGCAGAGGCAATTTGCGAAGAGATGCAATTCCGTTAAAGCAGAGTGAGGACGATATCATGGGATGTCCTTTGGATCCATCCCTTGAAAATTCAACTCGATCAGAAGCATCACCCGATAATCATCACGGGGTTAATATGTCATTTGAAAAATTAAATATCATGGCTCCGCTTCAACAGGCGTTGGCCAAAGAAGGATACACGACGCCTACACCGATACAGATGCAGGCCATACCACATCTATTAAATGGAAGAGACCTGATAGGCATCGCTCAGACTGGCACAGGCAAGACCGCAGCATTTGTGCTTCCCATATTGCAGAGGATGTCAGTTGATCACAAGGTTCCCATCCCCGGAAGTCCGCGCGTGCTTGTGCTCGCACCGACACGAGAGCTTGCCGCACAGATAGATCAGAGCTTTGCCACATACGGTCAATTCCTCCGATTCAAGCACATCGCCATATTCGGTGGCGTCAATCAAGGTCCCCAAGTCAGGATCCTTTCCAGGGGCGTTGATATCCTCGTAGCCACGCCAGGCCGGCTTATTGACCTGATGAATCAGGGCTACATCAAGCTGAAGGATGTGGAGTTCTTCGTTCTTGATGAGATAGACAGAATGCTTGATATGGGGTTCGTCAAGGATATGCGAAAGATCGTCTCGGCGCTCCCATTGAAACGCCAATCCCTTTTCTTCTCGGCCACCATGTCGAGGCAGACGGACGAGTTTGCCAAAAAACTTCTCACGAATGCAATATGTGTCGATGTATCCCCCCAGGAGAACACTCTCGATTGTATCCAACAGCGAGTCTTCTTTGTGGATCAGAACGACAAGTACCCGCTATTGCAGACGCTTCTCAGAACACAAGATCTTGATCGAGTTCTGGTCTTCGCTCGCACGAAGCATCGGGCGGACAAGATCACAGAGACGCTCAACAGGAATAGGATCAACGCTGATGCTATTCACGGCAACAAGTCGCAAAGCCAGCGCACCAAAGCTATGCGCGATTTCAAGTCAGGCCACTTGCATATATTGGTCGCAACTGATATTGCAGCGCGTGGGATTGATGTCGATGGCATATCCCATGTAATCAATTACGATCTGCCCAACGAACCTGAGAACTATATCCATCGAATTGGCCGTACCGGGCGCGCAGGAGCAAGCGGCACAGCGTATTCTTTCTGTGCGGCAGATGAGAGAAACATCCTTCGCAGCATCGAGAGGCTAACGCGAACGAGAATCGAAGTCTCGGAGCATCAATATCATTCCAATAAGGCAAAGAACGCCGTGGGTGCTGCAGCAAGTCCAGCGACCCAGAACAGATCCAGGGCTGTATTTAGGACCTCACGTTCCAAATCCTGGGGAATGTAATCCTTTGGCCACGTGTCCATATCGATCCCCTCCTTCAATGCATACCATAATCTGGAAAGCTTGCTCTAGAAGGCGGGGTTGAAAGGGAAGGTATGGCCCACGCCCCTTGGAAGGGGAATCAAAAACTATAACACGCTCCATCGCCGAAACCCCGTGGGGTTAGAGCGATGGATTCCATGGATTACAATATTCTCAATGCCATTCTTGACCTGAAGGTGCCATACCCGAAGGTGGATAGGATCATGGACAAGGTCCCCCTGGACGGCGAAGAGCTCGAGGCGCGCCTGGGAGGCATGGAGATGGAAGGCTACGTGCTGACCAAGAGGAGCGATGAGATCTCCGGCCCAAGCCTTCCTGGCGGGACGGCCGCTGCCGGCATCACCAACGCTGGAAGGCGGGCGCTATCAGGGGGTAGATGGTGAGCCGCGAGATCACAGAGGCCCTTCGGGTGCGGTGCCGCGAGATGGAGATCCCCCTCCTCGGCATCGCCAACGTGGAACGCTGGGAGGATCCTCCCTTCCGGCCGTGGATGCCAGAGGAGTTCTATCCTCGATCGATCTACCCAGAGGCAAGGTCGGTCATTGTCATAGGGCTTCCAATCGCCTTACCCGTGTTGGAGACATCGCCTTCGATATACTACCGCGAGCTCTACAACACCGTAAACTCGCTTCTCGATCAGTACACCTATCGCCTCGCAAGCTTCCTGACCGAGAGGGGGTACCCCTCCATATTCGTCCCGAGGGATGGATACGGAGGCATCAAGGTGCTACTCGAAAACCCTATCGCCTTCTTCTCCCACAGGCATGCAGCCTTCCTCGCGGGGCTAGGGACCTTTGGCATCAGCAACATGATCCTCACCCCCGAGTACGGCCCAAGGGTGCGCTTCGGATCGATCTTCACTACCGCAAGCCTTCCTGCCGACCCCCTGCTGGAGGACGATCTCTGCACCCGCTGCATGCGCTGCGTCGATATGTGCCCCACAAGGGCCATCGGCCGGGAGGACTACCCCGAAGGGCTCACGGACAAGGCGGCCTGCGCCACCTACAGCGCCGAGCTTGCCGAACGGTATATCTCGCCATGCGGGATCTGCATCAAGGTCTGTCCCGTCGGGAAGGATCGCGTGCTATATGGCAGGGAGGATGCGGCGATGTATACTGACGGGGAGGGCTACGCCAGGCATCATCGGGCCTGGGGGCATGTGAGGGCATTTGGGGGGCGGTAGAGGG